>JASHON010000073.1 GCA_030041095.1 Terriglobia bacterium | reverse complement strand
TCTATCAATATTTACTCTACCGGATTCCGGGCGGAGCGCACAAGGAGGTGAGTATGATTTCAGCATGGAGCCGTTGCAATGCAGAGTAAAAGATCCCGAGCTAGCCTTTCAGGATGAGCAGCAGCAGGATATACATCCAGAGCGCGTACATGAAATGCCAATACAGCGCCGTGCCATCAAGGAGCGTGCGGGTTACTACTCCGCGAGCAATCTTGGGAGCTCGACATACCAGGACGATGAGCGCGACGATGCCGCCCAGGAGGTGCAAAGCGTGCGCGCCGGTGAGCAGGTAGAAAAATGAACCGCTGGGATAGGTGGCCAGGTAGATGCCGCGCCGGACCAACTCCCTCCAGGCCGTCAGTTGACCGGCAATGAAGGCGCCGCCCAGGATCAGCGTGGTGTAAAGCCAGACGAAAAAGCGCCTTGTGAGCCCGGCAGTCAGCGAGCTGCGCGAGAACTCCAACGTCAGACTGCTGACGAGCAGAACGGCGCTGTTGAGGAAAATGATATTCGGAAGAGGAGTCCGGACCCATGAAGTTGCAACGCCGCGACGGATGATGAAGGCGCTGGTGAGCGCGCCGAACAGCATCACGATCGAGGCAATGCCCACCCACACTCCGCTCATCGCAATCGTAGGGCGCGCGCCTCCACCTGAGTTCCATCCGCCGCCAAATCCGCCGAATCCATTACCACCGGGCGGCGGGCCGGCATCGTTATGAGCAGGCGTGGCTTGTCTGGGCGGGGCTATGACCGAAGAGACCATGGAACCGAAAGACGAATGGCAATTGGCCCGCCGCCACGCTTATTCTGACGGGGCAAAATAGCCCGACTTGGCGTGAACTCGCAGGCCCCTTCCAACCGCCGCGATGCGAATGTGACGGAACGCGCCGTTGCGCGCTTTATTCGTTGAATAGTAAGAGAGGTCGTACTGCGTGCGCAATTCCCGGCTGATGCGTTGATAGGCGATGGCGAGGTCGCTTGCTTCGAAAGGGGAAAACGCAGCGCCGCCGGTCTCGCGCGCGAAATACTTGAGGACCTGGTCGCCCCGATTCTCAATGCCGCTTCGGTTGGTGCTGACGCAGAAAATCACCGCTTCCGCGCGTTGGGCCATGGCGAGCGCTTCATCTTCCGAGTGCTGGCTTTCGTTGTCCTTGCCATCGCTGACCAGGACGATGACTCGCCGCAAATACGGAGGGTTTGGCGGGAAATTAAGCATCTTCTGCTGGCAGGCGTAATACAACGCGTCGAACAACCCCGTGCCGCCGCCTGCCTGGAGCTCGCGGATGGCAGCGCTCAGCTTGCCGACGCGGTCCGTATAATCCTGCAACAAATCAGGCTCAACGTCGAAACCCACCACGAACGCCTCATCCGTTCCGGGCCTCAGCACGGCGTTCAAGAAATCAATGGCGGCTTGCTTTTCAAAGCCGAGCCGCAAGCGGATGCTGTTGCTCGTGTCGAGCAGGATGCCGATGCGAAGCGGCAGGCTCTCTCCGCGGCCGAACGAGGAGATTTTTTGCGGAACGCCGTCTTCGAACACCCGAAAGTCATCTTCCGGCAGATTCGGAAGCAAGCGGCCTTTCTTGTTCGTCACGGTGAACAGAACGTTGACGAGGTTGACCGGAACCCTGATCGTAAGCTGCCGGCTCGTATCCGTCTTCGCCGGTGGTGACGGCTTCCTGCCGTCCTGGCTCGCTTGCACTGCGAGAGCGGCGCTGGAGAGGAGCAAAAACGCGGCGAGCGAAACGACTTGAGCCGGCCTGGCGCTTACCGGTTTGCGAAATATCATCCGGGCTCTCGGGGAGAAACGGCCGAACGCCGGGCGGGCGAGCGGCGCTGGGTGCTTCTGCGAACTCACCTTCAGAATCAACCTAATGAGAAGTTTGAGGCGTTGGGTTTGCCGGCGCAGCCCCTGCCGTTGCCGGCGCGAAATAGGCTGAATCCATCGTGACCGGGGTCTGCTTCTTCAACTGGTCCAGCTTCGCCTTAAGGGCTGCCTGCACTTTCTGGTCTCGCAGGTAGTTTTGAATGGCCGGCGCCGCCTGCTGCAAGCTTTGCTGAGTGTGCGCGGCAACCTGATAGAAGAGGAGCGCTTGCGGGCGGTCTTCCACCTGCGAGAGCGCACCGGGCCTGAGCTGGAAGGCCGCTTGAGCAAACGCGGGAAGCGAAGGCCGGTATTGAATGGGCTGCGGATCCGTAACGATGATCACTTGATTGGGCGCACTGAACTGTTTGGCCACTGCCTTGATGTCCTGGCCGGAGCTGAGCGCCTGGCGAATGACTGAGGCCTTTGCTTGCGCATCCGCTTCAGAAAGGCCGTCGGCCGAAGTGGCCGTTTTCTTGGCAATCTCGATTTCGTACACTTCCGCCTCATCGAACTCCGCAGTGTGGCTGGTGTAATACTGGCTCACTTCGGCGGGAGTCACCGCGGCTTTGCTGGCAAGGCTTTGAACCTCCAGATTCGCCAGCAGCCGGTTGCGATCCAGATCGATCTGACTCTTGTATTCCCGTGACGCATCCAGATGCTCGTTCTGAGCGGCTTTGGAAAGAAGCAGCATGTTGACGTACTGTTGGCCGAGCGCCTGGCGGCCTTCCTTGGCAAGCTGTTGCTGTGCCTGCGGTGAGAGCGTTTTGATCAGCGAGTCCATGTCGGACTTCCGCACCCTGACGTTACCCACAGTGAGGACCACACGGTTGTTCTCTTGTGACGCTGGCGGATTGGCTTGGGCAGGAGACTGCGCTCGGGCTGAGGCTGACAGCGCCACCAGCAACGCCGCAGCTCCTGAAAGTATCGCGTTCGTGCACTTCCCAATGTTCATTCGTTTACAATTCTCCCCGTAAATCAAAATGGTTACGTATCTGTCATTCTATCACTGTAGCTAAAGACGGTATAGTTCTCTGCTATGCTGGTAGTTAAGGCTGGTGCAAAGATTTTGACCACGGCATCGGTGCTCCGTGTTCCAGGGCCTGCGCGGGGAGCGGCGTCGTGGAACAGGCCATTCGGCTATGGTCCCATTTCATCTCCTGTTTCCCGTCGCAGTGCTGGCGGGTTTTGTCGGCGCCATGAGCGGCATGGGGGGCGGCATCGTCTTGATCCCAGCGCTCACCTTGCTGGGTATCGATATCAAGCACGCCATCGCCATCAGCATCCTTTCTGTAATCGCTACCTCAAGCGGCTCCGCCTCAGCCTATGTGCGCGATCACATTACCAACCTCAAGGTCGGAATGTTCCTTGAGATGTTCACCATCGTTGGCGCGCTGGTGGGGGCGCGCATCACGCTCGCCGTCTCCCGCGGTCCTCTCTATATCGCCTTCGGTGTAGTGCTTTTAAGCTCGTGGGCGGCGCTGCTCCTGGCCGGGAAGGGCTGGCACACGGGCGAGCAGGATGCGGTGACGCGCTGGCTGGAACTCGAGGGAAGCTATCCGGACCAGGCGCTCGGCGCCGTCATCGAATACAAGGGCCGTCGCGCCTACTTTGGCGCGCCGATGATGTTTGGCGCCGGGATCATTGCAGGCCTTCTGGGTATTGGCGCCGGAGCTTTGAAAGTGCTCATCCACGATTTGGTGATGGGGCTTCCGCCCAAGGTCTCGACCACCACCAGCAACCTGATCATCGGTGTGACGGCGCTGGCCGGAACCAGCGTGTATCTTTTTGCCGGCCTGATCAATCCCGGCTTGGCCGCACCCGTGATCCTCGGCGTCGTCGCCGGCGCCTTCGCCGGCACCCGCTTGCTGGTGCGCCTTTCGAATCAGTCCGTGAGGTATTTTTTCTTGTTCGTTCTATTGATTCTGGGCATTGAAATGATTGTCCGAGGCCTCTAGCCATGGAGTTTGCGAAACCGTCTGCGGACATGCAAGTGAGCGAGGCCGCAGCGAAAGAGATGAAGATGGACGTGCTGGTCGGCACCATCCTGCTTGGTGGCGTTTTACTCAGCATGATTTTGGTGGTGATCGGACTCTGCTGGAAGTGGACGCATACCGGCAGTGTATCCGAGAACTATCAGCTCAAAGGCATGAACCTGATTCAGCTTGTCCTTCAGGAGATTCATCTCGCCGTCCACGGCGCGCTGCGCCCGCGCCTGTTCATTACTTCAGGCATCGTCGTGTTGATGCTGACGCCTTACCTTCGCGTCATAGCCTCGGTGGGATATTTTTCCGCCATCTTGAAGAACTGGAAGTATACTCTGTTTACTGCGATTGTCCTGATCGTTCTTACTTACAGTCTATTCTTAAGATAACTCACAGGAGGCCAGGATGACTTCACGCAGAAGCTTTTTGAGGGTTGCAAGCGCAGGATTTTTGACGCCGTTTTTCGCACGCCGAGGCAGCGCGATACCGCCGGGATCGGAGGGCCCATTGTTTCACGGGCCGTTTGGCCTGCAGCTCTACAGCCTCCGAAACCAAATCAAGCGGGGAGACGCTCAAAGCGTCCGCGCACAGATAGCCTATGCGAAGAAGGTGGGCTATACGGAAATCGAGGCACCGGAGCTCTACGGGCTGACGGCTTCCCAGTTCCGGCGGGAGCTGGATTCGGTGGGTTTGCCTTGCCCCAGCATGATGGCCACCTACGAACAGTACGAGTCCGATCTCGCGGGCGTCATCCGCGACGCTCACACTTTGGGCGCGGCCTTCGTCGTGAACGCCTGGATTCCTCATCAGGGACCTTTCACCCTCGAGCTTTGCCGGCGAGTCGCCGCAAATTACAATCGATGGGGCAGGCAACTGAAGGCTGCCGGGCTCGAATTCTGCCACCACAATCACGATTACGAATTCCAGCCCTACAAGGGCAAACCGCTCTACGACACGCTCATCGAAGAAACCGCGCGCGAGTACGTGAATTTTGAGATGGACGTGTTTTGGGTTGTGGCGGGCGGGCAAAGCCCTGTAGCTTACTTACGCCGGTATCCAAGCCGATTCCGGCTGCTTCATCTCAAAGACATGCGCAAAGGCCCGCCGGTGAGTGACTACAAAGTGAGCATCCCGGTGGAGTGGGACGTCCCGCTCGGAACCGGCCGCGTCGATATGCGAGGAATTCTAAGAGAAGGGGAGCACATCGGCATCAAGCATTACTTTGTGGAAGACGAAAGCCGCGAAGCTCCTCAAAATATCGTCAAGACCCTGCGCTACCTTAAAACCGTGCGCATTTAGTTTCTACTTCTGATTTTCCGGAATGAGAAACTCCACCAGCACGAGGTCATGCCATTCGTCTGCGAGCTTTGCGTGCTTGGCGTGCACGCCCACTTCGCGCCAGCCGGTGGCTTCGCACAGCTTGCGGCCGGGCTGGTTGGTTTCCATGATGCGTCCGACGAGCTTCGTATAGCCTTTGTCTCGGGCGGCATTCTGCATGCCCTTCATCAGCTCCATCCCCACGCCGTGGCCTCGCAGGCTGCGGTCGATGTAGATGGAGAGTTCGGCAATGCCGTTGTAACAGGCTCTCGGACTGTAGGGCGAGAGAGACGCCCAGCCCATGAGGGTGTGTTTAACCTCAGCCACCAGCACCGGGTACCGCTCGGGGCGCGCCACGAGCCAAAGGTACCGCTCTTCGGGAGAAACATAGGAGTTTTCAAAAGTCGCCACGCGGTCCTGCACGCCCTGGTTGTAAATGCGCGCAATCTCTTTGGCGTCGCCGGGCCGCGCCGGCCTGATGTTGAGCGGCTCTGTCCAATCCGTCATCGATCTTCTCCTGCTTCCATGGATATCTATGCTAATGCCCTGCGGCCCGCCCATCGGCTTTCTCCGACGCTGCGAGGGGATGCAACCCATCGCTTCGAAGCAGCGCATTCACTTTGGGCAGGTTCGCCAGAACCGTGGCCTGCCATTTGCTCTCGAGGAGGGCCGCTTCCCGCCGGTCGGCTGCCAAAGCCGTGGCGGCATCCTCCGATGGCGCCGAAGCTCCACTTTCGATCGCGTTTTCCAACATCGAAAGCGATCCGCTGAGCCGGCGAATGCTGAAGAGCGGCGGCGGAGCGCCGCCCAGGCCGGAATAATCCGGATTGGTCATCGGGTGTGTGATACCCAGCACGGCCTGAACGTTGCCAAAAAGGTTGCTGAGCGCGTGCTCGGCATTGCCATGACCCTCAACCTTGGGCTCCAGGGTGTGAATGGCGCGCGTCAGTTGCGCGCCCTCCCGCATGATCCGCCTCACCTCTCCGATTAAGCCCAAAGTTTGTTCTGCGGCCTCGAACTGTGCCTCGAGAGCGTCGCGAGTGGTGTCAACGTTCGGATCCATGGCGATGGTTAAGGGCTGGGAATAGGTGCGGCCATCCACTTCCAATTCCACCTTATAAGTTCCCGGAACGGCCCACGGCCCTTCACCTCCGCCAAACATTGCAAACGCGGGATTCGCCCGGCCGGCTCCGGCATAGTGCAAATCCCATGTGAAGCGATGCATTCCTGCGGTTGCGCTGAGCCGCTCGGGAGGCTTGATCCAATACATCGGAATATCCAGAAGACGCGGATTCACCGGCCGAAAGACTTGAGCGCTCGAAAACTCACGGGCCATTTTGCCGCTGGGATCGACGATGGTTAGAGTCACGGGCCCGGCGGCATTGGAGCGCAGAATATAGTCAAAGATAGCTCCCTTGGGCGGATTCTGCGCTTGCGGTGTTTCCGGCGGGAGCGGCGTGCCCTCGTCGTGTCCCGATTGAATGCGGTATGCCGTCTCTGGCTTGAAAAGCCATGCCGGGCTGCGCTCGGTGCGCGCGCTGATCTGGCGAAGCGGCGTGAGATCGTCCAGCGCCCACAAAGCGCGGCCATGGGTGGCAACAACCAGGTCGTTATCGCGAATGGCGAGGTCTCGAATGGAGGCGTGGGGCAGGTTAAGCTGCAGCGGCTGCCAATCCCCGCCGTCGTTGAACGAAACAAAAACGCCGGTCTCAGTTCCGGCATAAAGCAGACCTTGCCTCTTGGGGTCTTCGCGCACCGCTCCTACGAAGCTCCCGTCCGGTATGCCGTGCGAGATGAGCTCCCACGTTTTTCCGCCGTCGTGCGTGGCGTAAATATACGGCCTGAAATCGTCGAGGCGATGGCGATCCACAGCGGCGTAAGCCGCGTTCACGTTGAAAGGGGAAGCTTCGATCAGGCTCACTTTGCTCCACGCCGTAAGCTGCGGCGGAGTCACGTCGCTCCAGCTTTTGCCGTCGTCATGCGTCACCTGAATGACGCCGTCGTCGGTTCCAATCCATACCGTTCCCGCCTTAAGCGGTGAAGGAGCAATCGTATAGATGACTCCGCGCGGCGGCGTTCCGTTCGTGTCCCGCATCGTGGATGGATCGAGGTTGGGAGGGATGCCGGGATGCGGGCGAGTGAGATCCGGGCTGATCACCGTCCAGTGGCTGCCGCCATCGAGCGTCTCAAAGAGCACCTGGCTTCCAAAATAAAGCGCGTGCGGGTTTTTGGGAGAGAATACGAGAGGCAGCGTCCACGTTTGCCGGTAATTTCCCGGGTGAGCAAGCGGCGGGGACACGGAGCGGTTGAGGCCGTTCGCCATGTCATAACGCGAAACCGAGGAGCCAAACGACACGCCGTAAAGCACCCCGGCATGCAACGGATCGGGAGCGATGTAGCCGGCTTCTCCTCCAACCGAAATGGGATACCAATCGAGGCTGGAGAGCGTTCCGTAAAGGCTCCGCTCGGGCAGCGCCATGGAGCCGCTATCCTGCTGCGCTCCGTAAACCCAGAACGGAAACCGATGGTCCGTTGCCACATGATAGAACTGGCCTGTCGGCTGGTTATACCACGAGCTCCAGGTCTTAGCATCGTCCACGCTGATAATCACGCCTTGATCGCTTCCCAGGATCATGGATCTCGGATCGTTTGGGCTGATCCAAAGCGTATGATAATCATCCCCGCCGGGCGCGCCTTTGATGGCGACGAAACTCTTCCCGCCATCGCGAGAGCGGTAGAGAGACGTGTCGGCCACGTAAACGGTGTTCGGATCTTTCGGGTCCGCAGTGATACCGCCGAAATACCAGCCACGCGTCCAAATGCGCCCTTCGTTATCCATCAGTTTCCAAGTCTTGCCTGCATCGTCCGAGCGGTAGAGACCGCCCTCTTTGCAGTCAACGATCAGGTAAACGCGTTGCGGGTCCGCGGGTGAAACGGAAACGCCGATGCGGCCCAAGCCCTCTGAGGGCAGCCCGTGGCCTTCGAGCTGAGCCCACGTGTTTCCTCCATCCGTCGATTTATACAAGCCGCTGCCCGGCCCGTTTGAGGGCGGATAAACGTTCCAAGGCGGCCGCCGCGTTTGCCAGAGCGCGGCGTAGATCACCTGCGGATCCTGCGGGTCCATGGAAAGATCGATGGCGCCCGTGTTCTCATTCTTGTAAAGCACTCTCTGCCACGTCTTGCCACCATCCGTCGAGCGAAAAACGCCGCGCTGCGCATTGGGGCCGTAAGCGTGGCCGAGCGCCGCCACGAAAACAATATCCGGATTGTGCGGATCCACAACGATGCTGCCAATTTGCTGGGAGTCGCTCAGGCCGCAGAATTGCCACGTCCGGCCGGCGTCGGTCGATTTATACATTCCGTTGCCTGGCGAAATGTCTGAGCGCATATCCGCCTCGCCCGTTCCCACGTAGATCACCCGAGGGTCGGAAGGCGCCACGGCGATCGCTCCGATCGATGCATAAGGCTCTCCGTCAAACACCGGCTTCCATACCCCGCCGGCATCGACTGATTTCCATACGCCACCGTCGACTGCGCCGAAATAGAACACATCCGGCTGGCCCGGAACGCCCGTAACGGCAAGCGCTCTGCCGCCGCGAAATGGCCCGATCAGCCTCCATCGCATTCCGGCAATCTGGACCGGCATCGGCGGGGCCGAGGGTGGATTCGCTGCGAACCCGGGGGCCAATCCTGCAAGAATCATAAGCGGCAGGGCGTGCAAAACGTGGCAGCGTCGAAGCATCTCTACTGTTTCCTTTTTGAAACGAGTGGACGAAGGATATGGAGTATATCACGGCTCGCCGCCACTCCAACTTCAACGCGACCCTGAACGATCCGCTGGCTGGGCCGCATTGCCAGTGGCGCGGATGATCCAGGCACGGCGCTCTTCGCCGGCTCTGCGAAGCTTCGAGCCGCACACATCGCCAGAAGCGCGATGCATGAGCCACCCGCATCATCAAAATATGTCCGACGTTTCATTGGACATATCTGCTACGCTTACCGATCATGGGCGCAGTGGCAGCGCCTCACCAGTTCCCACTGACGTATCCCGTGCCCGATCTGGAGGTTGGCGCCGCGTGGGTAGATAGAGCCATGTAATGAAAGGAAGGAAGATGAATCGTCGTCAATTTGTAGCCAACTCTGTTGCAGCCGCAGCAGGCGCTGCACTCGTCCGCGAGAATGCTCATGCCACCGTCTCCCGGCCTACGTCAAATCAAATTCAGGGTCTACTGCCGGCAGCGAAGATGCCGGGAGCAATACCCGAATCTGACATAGGAGAGGCTCGTTTCCCGGAGGGATTCTTCTGGGGCGCTGCAGCCTCCTCGTATCAGGTGGAAGGCGCATGGGATGAAGATGGCAAAGGCGAATCCATCTGGGACAAATTCACCCACACACCCGGCAAAGTACGCGGTAGTGTGACTGGCGATGTAGCGTGCGATCAGTACCACCGCTACCCCGAGGACATTGCACTCGCCAAACGGCTCCATCTGAAAAGCTACCGCTTCTCCATCTCATGGCCTCGCATTCAGCCAACTGGTGTTGGCGCGCCAAATATGAAGGGGCTGGATCACTACAGCCGATTGGCCGACACACTTCTCGAAGCAGGCATCCGTCCTTGGTGCACGATCTACCACTGGGATCTCCCACAAGCGCTGGAGGATCAAGGCGGCTGGCCCAACCGCGATCTGGCCAAATACTACGCGGACTATGCAGGGATTCTCGCCAAGCATCTCGGGGATCGAATCACAACATGGGCGCCGTTCAATATGCCCTGGGCCATTGCGTTCATGGGCTATGCCGCCGGGGCGTTCCCGCCATGCCGCACCAGCTTTCCTGACTTCCTCAAAGCAGCGCACACGCTCGGCCTGGCACAGGGGGAGGCCCATCGCTCAATTAAAGCTGCTTCTTCCAGAGCGACAGTAGGCAGTGCTTACGAGATGGCCCCCGCTTATCCGGCGACGGACTCCGAAGCGGACCGCGCAGCCGCGGCCCGCTACCACGCCATGAATAACGTGTTCTTCCTCCACGCCGCCATGACGGGCCGCTATCCGGACGCCTTTGTGGGTGAATTTCCTTACAGGATCATGGGTTTCCGGCCTGGCGATGAGAAGATCCTGTACGCGCCGCTGGATTGGGTGGGGTTCCACTACTACACGCGCCGGTTCGTTGCCGATGCAAGCCACTCGGCATGCGTTGGCGGTGGCTTCAGCGGAACCGAGATTGAGTCGAATAGCGGATGCGCGCGTGATCCTTACACCGGAATTCGAGCTTGGATGCCCACAGTGGGGCCGTTGACCGATTCCGGCCTTGAGCTATGGCCTCGTGGCATCTACGATCTCGTAACCCAGATATCCAGGGAATACAACCACCCGGTCATCGAGATCACGGAAAGCGGCCCTGGCTATCTTGACGCGCCCTACGACCAAGACCATGGCCGCATACCAGATACCCGGCGCGTCCAATGGTTTCGCCAGGTACTCGCGGAACTCGCGCGGGCAATCAAGGACGGAGCACGTGTTCGGGCCTATCATGCGTGGACCCTGCTCGACAATTTCCAATGGGCACAAGGCTACACGGAGCGCTACGGACTGATCTATACCGACTTCCGAAGCCAGAAACGGGTAATAAAGGATTCTGGATATTGGTACAGCCGGGTTGCTGCTTCCGGCCGGCTGGATGTCTGACTCTGACGATTAGGAGAGCACAGATTCTCATGCCATAGCAGGAATTCCCCCGTGCTGCTGGCTGTCGCCCCCTTGCGCGTTTCTCACACCCATGCCGCTCGATCCGCGTGGTCACACTGAACTAATATCTAGTTTATTTTTCATATACTTACTGGGATACGAACCGTGCATACCGTATAACTATGTTGTTTTCAAATACTTGCTGGGTTTGTTGGTAACAGCGAAAAGACTGACGTTTATTTTCAAATACTTACTGGGTTTGTTGGTCACAAAAAATCGCACTGCCTTCATCATCGAACGCCTTAACTCCGCACCTCGTACGGAGCTGTCGAGAATGTTGCCAACTGCTCCAAGCCATGCCCGGCTTCTTCGTTTGGGTAGGGGAGGGTCTCACCTTCGAATAACCGGAAAACGTCCGCTTCCAGCCTATCAAAGCGCCATGAGACAGTGGGGACAAACAGGACACTTTTTGAGGGGTGACGATGGCGAAGAGAACAACGGTTTCTCGCAAAGACGCCAAGCCGCAGAGAGGCGCAAAAGGCGGAAGCACTGGTGCTGACGAAGACGCGCCAACGCTCATCTCAGGCGGAGAGCCAAATCTGGGAAAAGAAGGGGTGTCAGAAAAGGGGAATGATCGGGAGAGTCAAAGCCGGCAGTACGGAAGGGAAGAGGTGGTTCCCGAACCGGCAGAGGCGGGCCGTTGCGAGGAAGCCTACAGAGGGCCTTCGAGCCAAGAAATATGGTTTGTATTGAATCGGCGTTTGACCGGAACGACACCGCAATTGCCTTTGCTATTGTCCATGATATAATCACGCTACCCCGAGGGGGTGCGTCTTGAAAGCGAGTATTCTCGCGGTCTTGGGGCTTGCTTACAGCCTCGGCACACCCGTGCTCGTGTGCGCGCTTCCTCCTCAAGCCCAACAGAGTCAAAGACAGACATCCTCGGCACACGCCCAATCAGTGCCGTCCGCCGTTGCCAGCGCTCCACGGCCTGCGCTTCCCGCACACGGCGTGGCGGGCCCCGTCGCGAGTTCGCATCATCAGAGCGACCCGCTGTGGGACACTGTGGTGGTCTTACTGCTGGCCCTAATTCTTGCCCTGCTGTTTGCGGCAGTGCGGCTGTGGCAACGATTCCGGTCTTGGGTGGGTCTGGGCCTGATGAAGTGCCACTTCACCTATATCTATGCAGGTTTCATAGCCGCTATGGCCGCGATTGTGGGCGCAGTTGTCTGTGACGGGCTCAGCCATTGGGGGCTGATGAACGCTCTCACGATTGGAGGTGGGGGAGGAGGAGCGGCCGCTGGCGGACACATCCTTGCAGGCGTCGTGGGCCGGCTTCGTGGCTTGTCATACCCCGCCGCTCCGGGCCAGGCGCCGCGATCGCAAAGTGTTTCAAACGGACTTCTAGACTTTGTTTACGAACAAATTCACGAAGAACTCGATGGAAAAATGCAAATTCAGATGGAAGTGTTAGCCAAGCGCTTTGACTGGATCACGGTAAAAAGCCACATGATCACGCTAATCGAGGATGAAGGGAGATTCTGGTCGCTCTCCCCGGAGCTGGCGCAGGCCGCGATCGCGGAGATCCAGGCCCTTCCCTCCACTACCGATCCAGGACAGGAATTACAGAATAAAATTACCGCCCTTAAGGCTGCGATGGGTGTGTCTTCCTACCGCCGCGTCACCAGCCGCCTCGGAGCCGGGTTGGCTCAAAAAACGTCATGAAACCCATCTCGCGGATTTCCGGCATTAACCCATCGTATGCAGCCAGTTTAGAGCACGTAGGAATTCGCACGCTTGCCGATCTGGCAGCAGCCGGGAACCTTGAAGAATTGAGCGCTCGCTCCGGAATTCCTGCCGACTGGCTCGGGGCGTGGCAGGCCTTCGCGCGTGCGCACGCAACAGTTGTGAGGCGTTGGCGCAGGTTGTCCGTTTTTTTCGGCGTCTTTGCGTTGGTGGCCGTCGCCTTCGTTGTGCACAGCAGTTACCGGCACGAGCATCGCCTTGACGCGGCGCGGGCGGCCGTGCGGCTTGGGAACGCCTATTCGCGGCAACATCATTACGCTGACGCCGCCGCCGAATATCGGAAGGCTGCCGAACTGAACCCGAAATATGCGCCCGCATACCTCGGCTTGGGTAACGTGCTCTACGATCAGGGAAAGTATGACGAGGCCGTATCCTGGTACCAGAAGGCCCTTGAGCTCGATCCGAAAAACGCTGCTGCCTACAACAACTGGGGCAACGTGCTGTACGTGCAAAAGAAGTACGACGCTGCTGCCGCCAAGTATCGGACGGCTAGTGAGGTGGACCACAAGGATGCCTTCGCTTACTACAACTGGGGCAATGTGTTGTACTTCCAAAAGAAGTACGACGCGGCCGCCACGGAGTATCGGAAGGCCTGCGAGATCAATCCCAAGTATGCCCTTGCTTACTACAACTGGGCTAATGTGCTATACCAGCAGAAGAAGTACGCCGCCGCCGCCGGCTACCAGAAGGCCGCCGAACTTGACCCAGGATATGCGCCCGCTTACGTCGGCTGGGGTAACGTGTTGTACCTTCAGAAGGACTATGACGCCGCCGTCGCCAAGTATCAGAAGGCCGTCGATCTCAATCCCAAGTACGCCCTCGCATACTACGACTGGGGTAACGTACTACACCAACAGAAGAAGCAAGAGGCCGCCAGCGCCCAATATCAGAAGGCCATCGAATTGGATCCGAAGTATGCCCTCGCGTATCTCGGCTGGGGTAACGCGCTGTACGACCAGAGGAAGTATGACGCCGCCGCCGCCCAATATCAGAAGGCTGCCGAACTTGACCCAAGTGATGCAGCCGCCTATCTCGGCTGGGGCAACGTGCTGTACATCGAAAAGGAGTACGACGCTGCCGCCGCCAAGTATCAGGAGGCCGTTGCGGTGGATTCCCGGTACGCCCTCGCATACTACAACTGGGGCAATGTACTTTACCAACAGAAGAAGGAAAACGCCGCTGGCGCCCAATATCAGCAGGCCATCAAGCTTGACCCGAACGATGCCCGCGCCTACGTGGGCTGGGGCAACGTGCTGCATCTCCAGAAGAAAGATGACGCTGCCGTTGCCCAATACCAGCAGGCGATCCAGCATGATCCGAACTATGCCCTCGCTTACCTCAGCTTGGGCAACGTGCTGTATCTTCAGAACAAATACGAAGCCGCCGCTGCCCAGTATCGGAAGGCCATCGAGCTTGATCCGAACGATGCCTTCGCTTACTACGACTTGGGCAACGTGCTGCATCTTCAGAAGAACTACGACGCGGCCGCGGCTCAATACAAGAAGGCGATCCAAATCGATCCGAAGTATGCCCTCGCCTGCTACGCATACGGTAACGTGCTATACAGCCAGGCGAGATACGATGCCGCCCTCCTCCAATATCAGAAGGCGATCCAGCTTGATCCGAAGAACGCTCTGGCTTACATCGGCTGGGGTAACGTGCTCTATCTCCAACGGAACTTCGACGGCGCCGTTGCCAAATATCAAAGGGCCGTTGAACTTGATCCCAACAATGCCCTGGCCTACTTGAACTGGGGTAACGTGCTGCGCGTCGGGAAGCAGTACGACGCTGCCACAGCGAAGTATCAGCGGGCTATTGCCCTCCAGCCGAGCGACGGACGAGCATACGAGAGCCTGGGCGAGGTTCTGAACGAAAGCGGCCAATACGAACCGGCTATTGCAGCCCTTGAAAAGGCGATCGAACTGCACAGCGAGAGCGCGGAGTTGGACAACAATCTCGGATATGCTCTGGCCAATGAACACCAGTACGATGAAGCGATCCGATACATCGAACAGGCTCTGAAGACGAAGCCGCACGAGCCGGCGTTCCTGGACAGCCTGGGTGTTGCCTTGGCGGGTGAGGGCAAGTTCGACGAGGCGATCCAGGAATATACGCAGGCCTTACAAAGCGGTCCCAATATCGGAGTGATCCACTTGCACATGGCGCAGGCTCTCAGCCGCCTTGGCCGCACGCAAGATGCAGCCCGCGAGCTCAGCCTGGCCTATCGCTTGAATCCGGAGCTCCGGGAGCAGCGGTGAACAGCTCCGATGAAAGTGTTACTTATAATTTGTATCGTTGAGTTCGCATCCGTATTGGCCGCTCAATCGAAATATTCCAACCGATTCTGGAGCGCGTCCTGAAGAGCGTGTCAATACATGCCCCAGAGGCTGAGGCTCGCCCGCCCCATTTACCATCCATCCGGTCGTGTAAGGTCGTCCCGGTTCAGGCGGGTTCGCCTCAAATAACAGTCTCCAGCCCGGATAGCCGGAGCGTCAATTTCACAGTTCCCCGAACGATACCGGATGGTCTGTATATCTTGTCCTTGACGAACGAGCGCGGCAGAGGTAATCCAGTGGAGGTTCAGATCACGAGCAAGTAGCGTGGACCTCCGCTATTGAGGTCCGCGGTTTGGGGGCTTCCTCAGATGTCGGTTTTTCATCCGCGGGCAGGCGAGTTCGGTCAAACCTACAGGGCGATCGCCAGCAGTAACTATGCGCCTATGGATCTGCGCGTGGGGCGGCGGGTAACCGCCATCCCTACGGCGACCCGCAGCAAGCTGTTTTGAATCTGGCTCTATTGCCCAAGTTGCGGCAAGGTGATCCGCCGCCAGCTTCGTCCTTGGTCTGTGCTTCGGAACACCGCATAGAGCGTTTCCATGGCAGTGTGGGGGCTGACATGTCGCCTCAATCCGTAGAGAACACGGTGAGCAGGGCGAAACCCCGTTTGCCGCCCGCCAACCATTGGTCCTGGATATGATCGAAGGGAAGCTGAACGTCAGAAAGGGATTTGCCCCGCGGCGCATTAATCCGTCCTTTCTGGATCGCAGCCGCATGATTCCCAGCACTGCCTGCCGGGTGGCTTGACGGGTGCAAGCCGTCTGCGTAATATGACTGTTTTGCTGGAGGGCCGTGGGCGCCTGCAAACACGCTTATGCCTGAGCTGAGCATTCACGCGTTTGCTATTGATGGATACGGCGCCGGACCAGATCAAGGCCTCGAAAGTCCACTTTCTGATGGCCGGAAGGGAGCGAAGCGGTGAGATGAGCGAAGCGAGATCTTCAACAGCTAAGACGGCAATCAGCGCTGATTTCCTTGTGCTGCTGCTGTGGGCTCCGGCGCTGATTGCACAGGGCCCTCCCGTTCGCATTCGCAGCGGCCTTGTTTCAGGAACGGCGCTAAGCCGCGGCATAGAAGTTTTCAAAGGCATTCCGTTTGCTGCGCCGCCCGTTGGCAAGCTGCGCTGGCGGCCGCCGCAACCTCCAGCTTCCTGGCATGGCGTGCGCCGAGCCGATCGCTTCGGCCCGCCGTGCATGCAACCGCCCTCGCCCCAACGGTTGGGACCGTGGACGCGCGTATTCCTCTCCAAGCTTCAGCCAAGTGAAAACTGTCTCTACCTGAACGTCTGGACGACTGCGAAGCGGCCTGTGACCCCACTTCCGGTGATGGTGTGGATTTATGGCGGAGGTTTTACCAGCGGCGCGGGCAGCGTGGCGATTTACGATGGCGCCGCGCTCACCCGCAAGGGCGTCGTGGTAGTGAACTTTAACTATCGAGTCGGAGCTTTCGGATTCCTCGCCGATCCGGGGCTTACGGCGGAGTCTCCACATCATTCCTCCGGCAATTACGCTCTGCTCGATCAGATTGCGGCGTTGCGCTGGGTGGAACGAAACATCGCTGCGTTCGGCGGCGATCCTCACGAGGTCACGATCTTCGGTCAATCCGCCGGAGCATTGAGCGTTTGGGCGCTGATGCAATCGCCGCTGGCTCGCGGGCTCTTTGAGAGAACCATCATCATGAGCGGTGAGGGCGTGATTCCCATCCCGCCCGCCATGGCGCATCGGTCGCTTGCTGAAGCCGAAAACGAGGGCGAGCAGTTTGCTGCGAGATTCGGCGGATATTCACTTGCGCAGTTGCGTTCGCTAGTCGCGGAAAAGATCGTTCAGGCTTCCCAGCAGATGCCCTGGGCGCCGATCTGGGATGGCTGGGTGCTGCGCGCCGGCTGGCATCCGCGGCATGAGGTGACTGTGATCAACGGCATGGTCGCGGATGACATCGGAATCGGTTATTACGGCTCTGCCAATCCGCCGCTTGTGACGCTCCGGACGTTGCACGACACTCTTAAGGAAATTTGCGGAAACGAACTCTCAACCTGCCGGAAGCTCTATCCGGCCAGTAACAACGGCCAGGCCGCCGAAATGCGCGTTACTGCATTGCAGGATCGCGCCCGGGTATCGCTCTACAAGTGGGCCGTAGAGCAAAGTAAAGCCAGCCCGCATGTTTACATCTACTATTTCAACCGCGAGATTCCCTGGCCCGAGCATCCTGCATACGGCGTGTTCCACTCGTCGGAGCTGCCGTATGTGTTCGACAATCTCCAGCTTCTTCGCCGTCCCTGGCAGCCGGCGGACTGGCACGTGGCGGAAGAAATGTCGTCCTATTGGACAAACTTCGCCAAAACCGGCAGTCCGAATGCCAGTGGCCTTCCCACCTGGCCTGCATTCGAGTCGAAGAATTTGACTATCATGCAACTCAGCGCCAGCATGGAGCCCACACCTCTGGCCTTCGGGGCTCGCCTGCGATTCTGGATGGAGCGTTTGAGAGAGCCTCTGGGCTTTTAGCCTGCAGCGGGTGAAAAGACAACCTGTAAAAAGACCGGTAAGCCTTCAGTTTTGGGTTCGCCGCTCGCCGTGGCGCCGGCATCTTGCCGGCGTTTGCCGCCGGGACGGCGGCGCTACGATACCAAAACTGAGGCCTTAGAAAAACTGCTAAAAAGTGAATGCTTCGTTGCTTTCCGGATGCATTCGCGGCGGCATGACTAAAGTCATGCCCCGACACGAAGCGGCTTCGATCAATCCCAAAATGTGGAAACTCTACGCGCGAGGCGCAGCCTCGCCCTGAATAGTTTGATCACTGGCGTTCTCGGAAAGGCGAAGCTTTCCTCGTCCTTGGCCGCACGTCAGGCGGCACAGCCGCACCATGCCAATATGTGATTCTGAGCGCAGCGAAGAATCCCAGCATCTGTTTCCAAAGAAATGCAGAGATGCTTCGCTTCGCTCAGCATGACAAAAGGGCCTTTTCCCGCAGCCCGTTTAGCCCTTGGTTGCACCGGCCAGCGGCTAAACAGGCTGCGGAAAAACTCCTCCGAGAGCCCCAAACGGCACTCCTCAAGGCTTGTAAGTTATTGATTCTCCGTTCGAGCGACCGCCATTTTCGGCGGATTTTGGCTCCGAAAAACCGTTTTTCCGCAGCCTGTAAAGCCGTTGGAGTCGGCGATACACTGCGGGACTTTTACTCGTCAATAGCTCCTTGCCAGAAATACTCGCGCCTCGCGGCATGGCTTTCGATCCGCAGCGGGGCTGCAGGATGTGGCTAATTTGGCGAAATAGGATTTTGCGGCGGCTTTGTCACCCGCAAGCCCGGCGGCTCGCGCGGCGCCGTAGAGACCATCCAAGCGATTAGGGGATTCTTTCAGTCCTGCCTGGTACGCGTCGAGCGCCTGCTGCGCCTCACGCAATTCCATGAGCAGGTCACCCAGCATTTCCTCGGCAGGCATGCCGAGAACATCCACGCCGTAAGGACCTTCTTTGGCAGCGGCAGCGCGCATCATCTGAACGGCCTGATCGTGCCGGCCTTCGGCAAAATCGAGCCATGCGTGAGCCTGCATTTGCGCTACGATCCTTCCCGAATCCGCGCCGAGATGTCTTTTCTTTTCTTCAAGAGCCATGGTGCCGTCAACTCGCTGCAGCCTCTGGAAATCCTGGCGAGCGCCCGCCACATCACCCGCGCGAGCTGCGCCGATGGTGCGCGCCCAGTCAATGGCTTCGGCGTCTCTCGCGAAAACGTCTCCCGCGGGAACGGCAAGCGCGGCCGCAGCGTTCCAATCATGAGTTTCCACGTCGTAGGTGACTTCAAAGAGCTGCTGCATTTCAGCCAGATCGTGGGCGTTGTCACCGGGCACTGTCATGACCTCTTGAATCACATGGCGAGCCTGGGCGTCCATTCCGCATTGGAGATAAGCATATTCGAGAAAAGTCAATGCATGAGTCTGATAGGTGGACTCATCGTCCCGTCCGGAGGCCGTGGCTTCGCGTGCGGCTGCGGCGGAGGCCAGGTTCGATTGAATCGAATCCTGCCAGTATCCCAGCCGCGTGAAGATGTGAGACGGCATGTGCAGGGCATGCGCCGAATCGGGAGCAAGCCTGGCGTAGTTGCGCGCCGCGGCAAGGCCAAATGCGGCCAGACGCGGATCGTCCGAGGCGTGAATCAGGTAATGGTCCACGCCGGGATTGTCCGGGTGGGCAGCGAACAATTTGTCCAGGATGGCGATGGCGTGCTTGCGATTCGAGAGGTTGTCCACTCCTTCCTGGGCGAGCGCCACCAAAGAGAGTGCGTAGAACGCTCCCGCGTTCACATCCTCCGGATGCCGGGCATAAAGCTGCGCCATCGCTCGAGAGTAGGCCTCGTACCGGGCAACGTGGCTGAGCTGTGGGTTCGTTTGATAAAACGCCGCCGCAGCGGCAATGTATTGGCGCTCGCGATCAGTCTTGCCGCCCAGCTCTTGGGCCTTTTCGACATCCCGGTGACCTTTCTCCAGAGTGGCAGGAGCAGGGAAATCCCAGAGCTGTTCGTCGAGCGACATCGCAAGGCCCCAATAGGCCATCGCGCAATGCGGGTCCTTCCGGGTGATTCCGCCAAAAGCTTTTTCCGCCTCTTCATATTGAAACGAATGCAGCAGGGCCACGGCAGTGTCAAAACTCTCCCTGGCAGGCGTGGAGCATGAAACACGGAACTGCACCATCCCGAGGCGGCTGGGGCCTGACGCGGCGGAGCGCGCGCCTGCACCGTAGCTTTCGGCGCCCGCAAGCGCCAGAGAGATCAGAAATGCCGCAGAAAAGAGCACAGCCAGCTTAATGATTCGCATCGTCGTTCCCCTGAGCTTCGTTGATCTTGCTGACGGAGTGTCTGAATATACCACGGACGTCGGCAAAAATCCGTTTGACATTCCGCGGCGCAGAGGGTATAGGTAGGAATACGAGGTGTGCTTATGGGCGAAGAGAGAGTGGAATTACTGAAGGGAACGCTGGACATGCTGATTCTGAAGATTGCAGCGCTCGGACCCATTCATGGCTACGGGATTGCCCAGCGCGTTCAGCAGATCTCCCGGGATTTCTTCCAGCTTCAGCAAGGCTCGCTTTATCCGGCGCTTCACCGCCTGGAGGACCGAGGTTGGCTGAAGGCGGAATGGAAAATGACGGATACGGGACGCGAGGGGAAGTTCTACTCGCTCACCCGCAAAGGGCGCAGGCAATTGCAGAACGAGGTTGAGAACTGGGAGAAGCTGACGGGAGCGGTTGCACTGATTCTTCAGACGGCAGAATAGACAGGCAGTGACGAGTGACACGCAATCAGCTTTCAGCCGTCAGAGGTCAGCAAACTCCGGGACCGCGTTAACTGTCGCTTTGGAAGCTGGTTCTGAAAGCTGATAGCTGACGGCTGAGGGCTTGTTCATGCGCTGGGATCAGCGATTATTTCGGAGAGCGCGAACTGAAAAGCGACTCGATGCGGAGTTGCGGTCTCATCTGGAGCAGCAGATCGCCGATTACATCGCAACCGGAATGACGCCCGAAGAAGCGCGGAGGCGGGGGCGCTTGGAATTTGGAGGGCTTGAGCAGGTGAAAGAAGAATGCCGGGACGTGGGCGCGGCGCGGTTCATTGAGGCGTTGGTCCAGGATGTTCGCTATGGATTACGTCAGCTCCGCCGCAATCCCGGGTTTACCGCCGTCGCCGTCATCACGCTGGCGCTGGGCATTGGCGCCAACACGGCCATCTTCAGCGCCGTTGATGCTGTTCTACTAAGGTTTCTGCCCGTTCCGCATCCGGAACAACTGGTTCTCTTACGCTGGCAATCCGCGCACGAGGCAACCGACTATCTTCCCTACCCGATGTTCAAGCAGTTCCGCAAACGGAACCAGGTGTTCAGCGGCGTCATGGCCTTTCACAACCTCGATCTCGTCACGCGCATGGATCGCGAGCAAGGTTTGGCTACAGGTCAATTGGTTACCGGTAACTATTTCTCGGTTCTCGGCGTAAGACCCATGCTGGGCAGGACGTTTTCCTCTGGAGAGGATCGAGTGCCCGGAGCAGACCCATTGGCGCTCATAAGCTATCGATATTGGGAAACTCAATTCGGCCACAATGCCAGCGTGGTGGGCCACTCATTGGAGCTCAACGGCGTGTCTTTCACCATCATCGGCGTGATGCCGCGCGCGTTCTTCGGCGTCAGCCTTGGTGATTCCATCGACGTGTGGATACCGATGATGATGCAGGCGCAGGTGATGGACGGAAAGTCGATACTTGACGACCCGAATAGCTGGCAGCTTCAGGTGATGGCTCGCCGGAAGCCGGGCGTGAGCGAGCAACAGGCGCTTGCGGCCGTCAACGTACGTTATCAACGCTACGCGCATCGGCAGGCGGGATCACGGCTGTCAGTCCAAGCCGAGCATAACTTGCGGGACGAGCGAATCGTCCTGCTGCCCGCTGCCCGGGGCCTCTCGACCCTGAGAGGCAGGCTTTCGATGCCGCTGCTCGTCCTGATGGCGTTGGTGGGACTGGTACTGCTGATTGCGTGTGCCAACATCGCCAGCCTGGTTCTCGCCAGGGCCACGGTTCGACAGCGGGAGCTGGCCGTGCGGATCGCCTTAGGCGCGGGCCGGCTGAGAGTGCTCCGCCAGTTGCTTACGGAGAGCCTGGTTCTGGCCGCCCTGGGAGGCGCCGCCAGCTTGTTGTTTGCACTATGGGGCGAACATCTCCTGCTTGCGTTGCTGTCGGGCGCCGGAACTCCCGTCGCCATTAATCTCCGCCTCGATTCCGCTGTCTTGGTTTTTGCTGCCTGTCTGGCGCTGCTAACGGCCATTCTTTTCGGTAGCGCGCCCGCGTGGCAGGCTGCGCGCATTCATCCGGGATCCGTTATGAAAGCGAGCGTGCGCGATCCGGCAGCGGCATCGGGCGCGGGCCGCTCGCGCTGGGAGCCTCGCAAGATACTGGTGGCCGGCGAAGTCGCCATGGCGCTTCTGCTGGTCAGCAGCGCAGGAATGCTCGTTCGCAGTCTCCAGAAACTCAAGGATGTTGATCCGGGATTCGATGCGAACGGCGTGCTGATGGTCTCGATTGATCCTACCCTGGCTGGCTATCGAGGCAACCGGCTAATGAATTTCTATGATCAAGTGACTGGCGCGGTGCGCGCTCTTCCCGGTGTTCGCTCCGCCAGCCTCTCCGCGCTTCCGCCGATCACAGACGCGCAATGGCGCAGCGGCGTGTTTGTCGAGGGACACAGTCCCGGGCCCAACGAACAGACGACGACGGACCTGGATTTCGTCGGTCCCGGCTACTTCCGCACGCTTCGAATTCCACTTTTGCAGGGGCGCGAATTCACGTTGCTGGACAGTGCCGCAGCGCCCAAGGTGGCAATTATCAACGAAGCCATGGCGCGCTTTTACTTCGGCAATCAGAGAGCCATCGGAAAGAGGCTCAGCTTTATCAGCCCGGAACACGGAGAGATTGAGATTGTCGGCGTTGCCAGGAACTGCAAATACCATAGCCTGCGCGAAACGATGCCGCACATGATGTACGTGCCTTACGCGCAGACGCCGCCTGCCAGTTTAGCCTACGGAATGGCGCTCGAAATCCGCACGGCTGGAAACTCTGATGCGATGGTGGGCGCGGTGCGGCAGGCTATCCGAGCCGTCGACGGCAAGGTTCCTATCCTGGGTTTCACCACTCTGGCCCGGCAAGTGAGGGAATCGCTGGCGCAAGAGCGTCTTGTCTCGCGCCTTGCAACGGTGTTCGCGCTCCTCGCGTTGCTTCTGGCGTGTGTCGGCATTTACGGAGTCATGACTTATGCGGTGGCCAGAAGGACAGGCGAGATTGGCATTCGGATGGCCCTCGGCGCCAGGCGGACACAAGTGCTCGGGATGGTCCTGCGGGAAGCCTTGGGGCTTGCCGGCGCGGGCATCGTGATCGGTGTTCCGGCGGCCATTGTGTTTGCGCGCCTGATTTCGAATCAGCTTTATGGAATCTCGCCCGCCGATCCGCTGGCGGTTGTCGGCTCAGTGGCACTCCTGGGGGTAATTGCCCTAATCGCAAGCTATATTCCCGCGCGGCGAGCGGCGAGGTTGGATCCGATCGCGGCGCTACGGCACGAATGAAGCAGTCAGCCCGCAGCCGTCAGTACTCGGCCGGTTCGTTCTTCAATTGATCCAGTCTTCCTCGCCCTCTTCAGCTTCGTCCCCGTCCTCTTCATCATCCTCTTCTTCATCATCATCGTCATCTTCCTGGTCTTCATCGTCGAGGCCTTCAGCGCCTTGTGCCATCATCATGGCCTCATCGGCGGCCTGAGCGATTTCCTCATCTCCTGAATCGGCGAGGTCCACGAGGAACACCCCCGCTTCCTTTGGACGAATGCTGCCTGCGGCGTCGATGGCAGCCAGCAGGAGCGGTTTTGAGGTTTCAGGATCTTGCAGCAGGTCGACCACATGGTCCCAGGCCGCGTCCAGTTCCCAGTTGCCCGCGGCGTGGACGGCTTCGTAGTGAATGTCGGGATCCTCGTTTTCCAGAGATTCCAGGATTTGCGCTCCAAAGCCGCGAATATGCCCCATGGCAAACACGGCCGTCAGCACCCATTCCGGGTCGGGGCTTGAGTAAGCAGCTCGAATGGCATCCTTATGCCAGTCCTGCGGTGAGCGAACGGACGCCTCAAGGGTTCGCCGGCGAACTTCCTTTGGGAGGCTCGCGTTAAGATAAAGCTGATGGAGCGAATCATTAATCTTCTGAAACATGGCGGGGCTGATCGTGGAATCTTCCGGACTATCGAACTGGTCGCAGTCAGCCTGATCGAGGGAAGGTCCCAGGGAAATCACCGCCTTGGCGCGCAATCGCTCCGGCTCAGTGTTGCTGCTGACAATTGAAAGCAGCAGATCGGCCAGCTCATCATTCATCACAACGATTTCACCTGCCATCTCCGCTGCGGCCAGCCGGTCCTCCGGATCCGCCTTCGAATCCATGAGCTTGTCGCGGATGATCTTTCCGGCATCTTCCGGCCACTCCCACGGCGGAGTATCGAGCAAAGTTTGGATATCCATAGGGATCTCCTGCAGCACCCTGTATTCTATCACCGGACGCCCATTACTTCTTGCGAGGCGGCTGCGACGGCCGCATTTCGATGCGGCTGGCCAGGGCGTGCGTGCCGAACCGGTAGAGATCGAGAACGGCTTGAGCGATATCTTCCGCCGTCAATTTCCACGATTCGCGAGCCCGCGAGCCGGGCGCGCCTCCAAATTCCGTTGCCACGCTGCCCGGCATGATATAGCTCACGCGAATGCCGTCGTAGCGCACGTCTTGCATCATTGCCTCACTGAAACCATTCAGGCCGAACTTGGAAGCATTATAGGCGCTCCCGCCGGGAAATGCGTTGACTCCGGCAAGACTGGAAATGTTAAATATGTAACCGCCGCCGCGTTGCCGCAAGAGCGGTATGGCTTCATGGCAGCAGTAAAAAACACCCGATAAGTTGGTTTCGATCACTTCATTCCACTCTTCCGCCGAAAGCTGATCGATCGGTTTGAAGACGCCGACGCCGGCGTTGTTTACAAGAATGTCGAGCCCGCCGTATCGCGCGGCCGCCTCATGAATCATCCGGCGGCAATCGCCGTAGCGGCGCACATCCGCGGCGGCGCCGGCGGCGGAGGAATCGCTTCTGAGGCGTTCCAGCGCGCTCTTCACTCCCTCTTCCGTGCGCCCGCAAATGAAGACCTTCGCACCTTCCCGCACCAGGGCTTGCGCTATGCTGAATCCGATTCCCCGTGTTCCCCCCGTCACGACCGCTACTTTATTCTGGAGTGTCTGCATATCTATAATCTAATCCTCATCGAGGCTAGTGGAAAGGAGCGCGTTGCGTAGCCCCTCAGTTTCAGGGTCGTAGCGCCGCCGTCCCGGCGGCACGTGCCGGCAAGATGCCGGCACTACGGCGACCTCGGAGCCCTGAACTGAGAAGGTGTGAATTTATCGAATTTTGGTTTTTCCGGCGCCTTGTTTCAAACAACTCAAGGACGAAAAAATCGGCTGCTTTGTAAAAATTCACACCTTGAGAGGGATGTTACCGCGTAGCATGGCACCTTCTCAGGCCTGCTGTCACGCTGCCGGGCCAACCGCCGTCGCCGTCTTTGCGCGGTTGACAACCGTCAAGCGATGAGTGTACGCTCGGTCTCGGGTTCAGGCAGAAGACGTTTCCCTTGAGAAGGGGCGGACATGACGTTTACTCCGACGGTGATCGCGGAAAAAGGGGAACAGATTTACAGGGATAAGTATAAGGCCCGCCTGGAGTCAAGTGACAACGGCAAATTCGTTGCCATCGACGTTAGTTCGGAGGAGGCGTTCATTGACGCCACTCCGGAAGGAGCTTTGCAAAAGGGGAAATCCATCAGACCTTCAGGGGCGTTCCACCTTATCAAAATTGGCTCGCCTGGAGTGTTTAGAGTCGGCTACGCGGGGAGGCAGCGTGGCGACTGGATATTTCAATAACAACCAAGAGCCCTGCATTCAGATCCAGCTTTCCAATCCACTTGGGTGGTCCCAGACGCTGGAGTGCCTTATCGATACCGGTTTCAGCGGGTTTTTCTCTGTGCCGACGATTACGGCCTTTCCCATCGGGCTGTTACTAACCGGAACGATGAGCCTCACGCTGGCTGACGGGAGTACCGCTTACAGACTTACCTGTCTCGGAACGGCTACCCTGGATAACGTCCAGCGAGTCGGAGTGATCGTCATCGAGCCATCGAGCAACCAAACTCTGCTGGGAATGGACTTCCTCCGGTTGTTTTCAATGAGGTTGTTGGCGGATCCTATATCCAACTCAGTTGAACTCATCGTGACCACGCCGCAGGCCCAACCTCCTGCTTCACCACCGCCTGCGGGTGGCGCGGCCTAGACAAGGAGCCTCTCAAAACAGGTTTAGGATACTGCCGGAGCGCGTTGCATGGACATCAAAAAACTGGAACACCAATTACGCGCGGAAGGATGCACAAGAACTTACGTTTGGGAAGACGGTCCCAATACGTATTATCCGGATCACACGCATTCTGAATTGACGGCGCACATCATTCTCTCCGGCGAAATGACGCTCACCTGCCACGGCAAAACCGAAACCGTCAAAGCGGGCGGACGGATTGACGTTCCGGCCGGCGCCGTTCATTCAGCAAAGATGGGACCGGAAGGTTGCCGGTATCTGATTGGCGAGCACTAAAATTCCGGAAACTCCAGCGCCGTCTGCAGGATGAATTCTTCCGCTGCCGCAAGATCGGCGCGCGTGTCCACGCCGATTGTGTCCTGCCGTGTTTCCAGGACGATAATGGGCACGCCGTTTTCGAGAAACCTCAATTGCTCGAGCCCTTCGGCCAACTCCAGCCGCCGATGCCGCCAATGGTGAAACTCCTCCAGAACGTCCACTGAAAAAGCGTAAAGTCCCAGATGCTTGTAATAAGTTGTCTCGCCCGCATCAGTTCGGGTAAAGGGGATTCGGCTGCGCGAAAAATAAAGGGCGCGGTCTGACGAATCCGTTACCACCTTGACGACGTTCGGATCATCCGCTTCTTCAGGTTTGATGGCCACCTTCAAAGTTGATACTTTGGCCGCGCCGCGGGCCAGCCGCCCGGCTTGATTCGCGGATGCGGACGCATTCGCGGTGGCCCCGGCGAGAAAAGGCTGCAGAAGAAGCTTGAAATGTTCGGGTCTGACGAACGGCTCGTCTCCCTGAATATTCACATAGATGTTGCCACGAGAGCCTTCCCTGGTCTGCCTGGTCACCACTTCAAGCATCCGGTCCGTGCCCGAGCGGTGTGCCGGTGAAGTCATCATGGCCGGGATGCGCAGCGAACGGCACCACTCCACGATCTCGTCCGAATCCGTCGCAATCAGCAACTCATCAAGCTCCGCAACCTTGCGCGCGTGGCCGTAGACCCAGGCAATAAGCGGATGCCCGCGCAGGCTCACGAGCGGCTTGCGGGGCAGGCGAGTGGATTCCATGCGCGCCGGAATGACGCCCACAATTCGTTGTTTCATGCCATGTTTCATTAAGCCGACTTTAGAAATCTCATTATGAACCATGTTTTTGTTCGTGTAGCCCGCTTTGTATCAGCCACTTATCCCGTGAACGTTCGTTGCGCCGTATCGTCAGCAAGATGCATAAGTGACTTTTCATTCCGAAAGTTGCCGAATCTTTTGCCGATACGAGCAAGTGAGGACTTCGACGCTCACTGCTGGAAAAGGCGGGGCACCCGGCGGGAGACGGGAGGGAGACCGATGGCCTCTAAGGTACTGGACTGCAAAGGACTGAAAAGCCCGCTGCCCACGCTGAAGATGCTCGCAGTTGCGAGGATGATGACCCGAGGTGACGTTCTGGAAGTGGTGGCTGACTGCCCCACGTTCGAATACGACGTCCGGCAATGGTGCCGGGATACGAAACGAGCGTTGCTTTGGTTCAAGCAGGAAGGCAGCCAGATGCATTGCCAGGTGCGCGTCTAGGAACAACTTAATTTCCGCCTGATGGTCTGTTCGAGCGCGACCTTCGCGCACTGCACTCGATCTTTCGGTGGTGGTATTTTTGGCTTGGTGATCGGCTTCAAACGGACCCACCGCTGCCGCTGATCTTCAGATTCCAAGCGCGTCCGTTCCTGCGCTGGCGCCCTTGTTTCGCGTGCAACCGGAAACAGCATACGTCTGGGTTCCTGTGGCTCTCCGCCAGGATTGAAACCCCGTAGTTAAAGGCTTCCCGCGGAATCACCGATTATTCAGGGTGGGGTCTGAATCACAGTCCGGGTCCAGCGCGCGGCGTAAATGTATGGACTGCATGGACATTAACTCGTAATAAAACCATCCACGATCGAGGGATTGAGTCAAATCGTGCTTCCGGAAAACGACGATATCGTCAAGGAATTCCTGATTGAAAGCACAGAAAACCTCGATCAGCTTGACCGTGACCTGGTCGAGCTCGAGAAAGACCCTTCCTCAAAGGAAATTCTGAGCAGCGTTTTCCGCACGATTCATACCATCAAGGGCACAACCGGATTTTTAGGTTTCTCGAAGCTTGGGAATCTGGCTCATTCCGGGGAAAGCCTGCTGGGACTTCTGAGAGAAGGCAAGCTCAGGTTGACGCCAGAAATCACCACCGCCCTTCTGGGGCTGGTTGATGCTGCGCGAGGAATGCTCACTGCGATCGAATCAACAGGGCGGGACGGCGATAATGATTTTGCACCACTCATCAAAACTCTTCGTAAGCTGCAGGAAACCCGGGCGGCCCTGTCGGCGCCGAAGGCGGCAACCGAAGCCGCCATGGAAGAGGAGCCGGACAAGCTAGAAGATCTTCTGCCTCTCGGGCGGATTCTGATCCAGTCAGGCCAGGTGACAGAGGCTGAAGTTGCAAAGGCGCTGGCTGCCCAGCAGGCGGGCGATCCGCGGCACGTGGGTGAGATTCTGGTGGAACAAGGGGCGATTCCACCCAGCGCTGTCCGTGCGGCTGTCGAGGAGCAGGCGAGATCCCGAGCCTTGGCCGCGGCCGCCAACACCATCCGCGTTGGTGTGGGCCAGCTCGACAAGCTGATGAATCTGGTTGGCGAGCTCGTTCTGGCGCGCAACCAGATTCTGCAATTCAGCGCCACCCAACAGGATGCCGCGCTGCTCAACGCTTCCCAGCGCCTGAACCTCATCACCACGGAGCTCCAGGAAGGCATCATGAAGACCAGGATGCAGCCCATCGATCACGTTTGGAGCAGATTGCCGCGCCTCGTTCGGGACCTCGCGGTGGCCTCCGGCAAACGCGTGCGCGTGGAAATGGAAGGAAAGGACACCGACCTCGATAAAACTGTCATCGAAGCGATTAAAGACCCGCTGATCCATGTGATCCGCAACGCGGTGGATCACGGCATCGAAGCGCCGGAGAAACGAACCGCTGCCGGCAAACCTGCGGAAGGCCGGCTCTTCCTCCGCGCTTATCACGACGGCGGCGAGGTCAATATCGAGGTCTCGGACGATGGCGCCGGTGTGGATTTCCGTCGAGTGAAACAAAAGGCGATCGAGCAGGGCCTGATTGACCCGGAGCAAGCGGCTACGATGAAAGAACGCGATGCACTCAAGCTCCTCTTCCTGCCAGGCTTTTCCACCGCAGCTAAGATCACGAACGTCTCAGGCCGCGGCGTAGGAATGGACGTGGTGAAAACGAACGTGGAAAAGATCGGCGGCACGGTCGATATCGAGAGCACGCCGGGTGAGGGCACAACACTCAAAATCAAGATACCGCTCACGCTCGCCATCATCCCAGCGCTGATCGTCACCTCCGCCGGCGAGCGCTACGCCATCCCGCAGGCCAGCCTGTTGGAGCTGGTTCGCCTCGAAGGAGACGAAGCCAGGAAAGGAATCGAGAACATCCACGGGGCTCCTGTGTACCGCCTGCGCGGGAACCTGCTGCCGTTGGTTTATTTGAATCGCGAGCTTGGCCTCGCGGAAATGCGAACGGCCGGCGAATGCGCTACACAACCGCCGCATTCCGCGGTGTCTGACTTTGACTCCGCGAGGCCAGCCCACGCGGCATGGAAGAACAAATTGAGGGAGTTCGTTAAGGCGAACATCGTGGTGCTCCAGGCGGATAACCGGCAGTTTGGACTGGTCGTCGATGAAGTGAACGACACAGAAGAGATCGTAGTGAAGCCGCTCAGCAAACACCTGGAAGGCATCGAGACATTCTCCGGCGCCACCATCATGGGGGATGGCCGCGTGGCGCTGATTTTGGACGTGACGGGCTTTGCCCGGCGCGCAGGGGTGATCTCGGAGCTGCGCGAGCGCGGCCTTGGCGAAGAAAAAGCAGAAACCGTTCATCAGGAAGCTGAAGACCGCCAGACGTGGCTTGTATTCCAGAGTCCGGGTGACGGCCGGGATGGCGATTCCATGGTCACGGGCCACTCGCCTCGAAGAATTTCCGCGGTCGAGTCGCGAAAAGTTACCAGCAAATGACCCGTGTTCCTCTCGCGCCGCCCGTGGTGCGCGGCTTAATCAACCTGCGCGGACAAATTGTAACGGCGATTGACCTGCGCCGGCGTTTGGGACTTCCCGCGGCGCCGTCGGACCAGCCTCTCATGAACGTGGTAGTACGCACAGAGGATGGCCCAGTGGGCCTTCTGGTGGATGAAATTGGCGACGTGGTCGAGGCGGATTGCGCGACCTTCGAGCCGCCCCCTTCGACACTTGAAGCCACGGCGAGAGCGACGATTCGAGGCGTTCACAAGCTGGAGGGGCGGCTCATGCACGTGCTCGACACCGAAAAGGTAACCGACAAAGGAGCCGCAGACCCCGGCGGCAAGGAGTTTTTATGCGAGTGTTAGTGATTGACGATTCGAGGACAACGCGCATGATCCTCGCGCAGATGCTCAAGCCCTTAGGGTTCGAAGTTTGCGAAGCCGGCGACGGAAAAGAAGCGCTGGGGGTCCTGGAAAGAATGGGCCACCCGGACCTGGTACTCGTCGACTGGGATATGCCTGTAATGGACGGCCACGCATTCGTCAACGCGGTCCGCTCCAAGCCCGAATATGACGCTTTACCGCTGATGATGGTTACCGCCCATGCAGCTCCTGAGAGTGTGATGCAAGCTTTGCGAGCAGGGGCCGATGAGTACGTGATAAAGCCCTTCGATCAAGAGGTCATCCGTGAAAAGCTGGAGTTGCTTGGAATCGCCGCAAGCTGAGGATGCAAAAAACTCGAAAATTCGGGTTGAGCAGGCGTTTCGGCTGTGCGATCCTTGCCTTTCCTGAGCCAAGCACTCCTTTCCTGCCACGATTCCTTTGAACGTCTACAACGGTAAGGGGGGGCAGCTTGGATCGCGGATGCTGTCGCGACCGGTGATTTGGATATGTCCGTGGTGGTGATCGGCGTGGGTAATCCTGTGCTTTCCGATGATCGCGTCGGCCTGCAAGTGGTTGACCGCCTGGAAGAGCTGCTGAAAGACCGCGAAGACGTGGCGATCCGGCGCTGCTATGCGGGAGGCATCAGCTTGATGGAGGCGATGACGGGACACAAAAAGGCCATCATTGTGGATGCCATCATTACGAAGTCCGGGACACCTGGAACGGTCCGCACGCTCGATATTTCCGATCTCGCGCAAGGCCGCACCGCTCATTCCACCCACGATGCAAGCCTGGCCGTGGCGCTGGAGCTGGGACGGGTGGCAGGCTTGCCGTTGCCGGAAGACGTGAAGATTTACGCCATTGAAGTGAAGGACGTTGCCACGCCAGGAGAAGCGCTGACAGAGCCGGTGGAGAGAGCAGTGCCTGACGTGGTCCAGGCAATTCTTGGGGAACTAAAGGCTGGGTTGGCATAATTCTCCTGTATACTGGCGCTTGCCGGGCGCGGGAAGTTAACGGCAGCAAACCTGTAGCCCATCTTGAAAAGGAGAACACGTGAATCATGGCGGGAACTTACAAGATCACGGAGTTGGTTGGCACTTCGCCGGTGAGCTTTGCCGAGGCTGTGAAAGCGGGCATCGCCGAAGCATCAAAAACCGTGCGGCACATGGATTGGTTTGAGGTAGTGAGTGAAAGCGGGCGGATCAAAGACGGGAAAGTGGAAGAGTTTCAGGTACGGCTCAAAATCGGCTTCAAGATCGAGCGGTAGCCGGTCAGCAGATTCGCGGAAGCTGCTCGCCGGAGAGCATATCCACAATTCGAGTGGATCCGATCCGTGTCTTGAGCGTGACGAGACCGGTAGCGAAGGCCGAGTTATCCAGCGCCCGAACGCGGCCGATGGCGCACGCGTCCCGGCACAACGGATCCTGGCGCAGGATGGCAAGGGCCCGGCCAGCATCTTCGCCATCAACGAAAGCTACAAAGCGGCCTTCGTTGGCGACGTAGAGCGGATCGAATCCCAGAATCTCGCACGCGCCCCGCACTTCCTCGCGAACGGGAACGGCGCTTTCGTCAATCTCAATTTCGAAGCGGGCTGCTTCCGCAATCTCGACGAGCGCGCTGGCGAGACCGCCACGCGTGAGATCACGCATGCAATGCACTTTGATGCCGGCATCGAGTAGCGCTGCCACTGGCCGCGCTAAGGGAGCGCAATCACTTTCGACGGTCCCTTCAAATTCAAGGCCTTCTCTTACCGCCATGATGGCGATTCCGTGCCGCGCCAGATCGCCGTTGAGCAAAACGGTATCACCCGCGCGCACCTGGCTGGGATGCACGCTGACGCCTGCCGGGACCAGGCCTATGCCCGCCGTGTTGATGAAGATTTGATCTCCCTTGCCGCGGTCCACAACTTTGGTGTCACCCGTCACGACGGTGATACCGGCGGCTTCTGCAGCGCGCCCCAAGGATTGCATCACTTTCCACAACGTCTCCATCAGCAGGCCTTCTTCAAGAATCAACCCGACGCTCAAGTAAAGAGGCCGCGCGCCGCACATGGCTAAATCGTTTACGGTGCCGTTCACGGCGAGGTGGGCGATATCGCCTCCGGGAAAAAACAGCGGACGCACCACGTAGGAGTCTGTTGTGAAAGCTAATCTTTGCGCGCCGAACTCCACCACGGCGCCATCGTGAGAGGATTCGAGCAAAGGATTGGCGATTGCCGGCTGGAACATTTTCCCGATGAGCTGATGCATCAGCTTGCCGCCGCCGCCGTGCGCCATGAGAACGGTAGGATAATCGGCAAGCGGGATGGGGCAGACGAGCGAGAAGTCATTTTGCGGAGCGTTCATGACGTCTTCGCCTCTCCGGCAAAGCGGTATCCCAGGCCCCGTTGGGTGAGGAAATATCGCGGGTTTTTGGGCTCGGGATCGAGTTTCTGGCGCAGAAGGCCGAAATGAACGTCAACCGTGCGGGTGAGGATCGGGAAATCATAGTGCCACACGTCGCGAAGAAGCTGGCGGCGAGAGATGGTTTCACCGGCATGGTCGATGAGATAGCAAAGAAGCTGAAACTCCCGCGCAGACATTTCAACCGGCTTGCCGTCTTTGCGTACCTGGGTGCTGCGAAAGTCTACGGTGACTCGGCCAAAGCGAAACGCGGACGGGCGAGGAGCTACGCCCGGAGTTGCGGCTCGGCGGAGCAACGCCTGGATGCGCGCCAGCAGCTCCGGAATGGCGAACGGTTTCGGCAGATAATCGTCAGCGCCGAGCTTTAATCCCTTGACTCGGTCCTCCAGCTCGCCTCGCGCTGTCAACATAAGGACGGGAGTGTGAACGGAGCGCTGGCGCAAGTCACGGCAGAGATCGAATCCGTTCATGCCGGGCAGCATCACATCCAGCAGAATCAGATCAAAGGGCTCCGACGTGGCCAACTCGAATCCTTTTCGGCCATCCTGCGCAGTTTCCACTCCGAACCCTTCCCCCGTCAGGAGGTCCGTCAAGGTCATCAACAAACCCGGCTCGTCTTCGATGAGCAGTAAACGTTGAAGCTTGGAAGGAGAAGAGTGAGTCATCGAAGATGTCGTTACGCGGCTTCGGTCAGCAGAATCGGAGCACCGGATGTAATGACCAGCGTATGTTCGTAATGCGCGGCGAGGCTGCCATCAGCAGTCTTTATCGTCCAGCCGTCTTTCTCGAGCACCGGCCGGCCGTTGCCGGCGGCAATGATGGGCTCAACGGTAATCACCAATCCTTCATGCAGGCGTCCGCGGGCAGAGGGATCGGCGTAATTGGGCACACAGGGATTCTCGTGGATGGTGCGGCCAATCCCGTGGCCGCAAAGCTCGCGAATAACGGAAAAACCACTTCGCTTGACTTCCGCTTCCACCGCCATTCCAATTTCCCAAATGCGATGCCCGGCCCGCGCCGCGGGAAGCGCGTTGCGGAAAGCAACTTCCGCACAAGCGGCGAGCGAGCGGGCTGCCTCCGAGACGGGCGGCACGGGAACTGTGCGGGCAGCGTCCGCCAGGTAGCCGTCCTTTTCCGCGGTCACGTCGAGCTTGACCACATCGCCCGGCTTGATAACGCGCTCACCCGGAATACCGTGAATGGCCTCGTCATTGACGCTGATGCATGTGGCGCCGGGAAAGCCATAGACTAAGGGCGGTGCGGCGCGAGCGCCGTATTCGGACAAAGCGCTTGCCGCAATCCGATCGAGCTCTGCCGTGGTGATGCCGGGGGCAAGATGTTTCATCATCCGTTGAAGCACGATGGCGACAATTTTGCCGATCGCTTTCAGGGCTTCGAGATCGGTTCTGGATTCGACGGACATCTTTTGCCAATCGGATAGCGACTTCGCAAATCCGAGAATAGCATGCCAAGCCAGTCCCGCAACGTTCATTTTCAGCGCGGCATGGCAGAAGCGGCCTTTCCGCGGCCGGTTGGGCTAAAATGAGAAATCGGGTTTGTATTCGACCAGAGGCGAGATTCACTTGATGAGTGGATGGGCGGATTTTCAAGGCGTCAACGCGGGCTACGTCGAGGAATTGTACGAGCGGTACCGCACCGATCCGCATTCGGTGGACGCCGCGACGCGATCATTTTTCGAGCAAAACCCTTTGCCCGATGTTACGACTCCGGCAGGCCGGGCGAACGGAACGGGCGAGCCCGCAGCGCTGGACGTAAGAAAGATTGTCGCTGCGGCGAATCTTGCGGAGTCCATCCGCAAGTTTGGCCATCTCGCCGCGCAGATTGACCCGCTGGGCAGCGAATTGCCTGGCGATCCATCGCTCGTTCCGGAAAACCACGGCATTACTGAAGACGATTTGCGCCGGCTTCCCGCGAGCGTCGTTTCGGGTCCTTCGGGCAAAAGAGCGGCGAACGCGTGGGAGGCGATACAGGAGCTTCGGAAAATCTACTGCTCGCACAGTGGTTATGACTACGCGCACCTGCGCAATCCGGAGGAGCGCGATTGGCTGCACGGCGCGACGGAAGCCGGTTCGTTCCGACCACCGGCGAATCCGCTGGACGAGATACGAATCCTCGAACGCATCACTCAGGAAGGCGCGCTCGAGCAGTTTCTGCATCGAACGTTTCCCGGCAAAACGCGTTTTTCGATCGAGGGTTTAGGCATTCTTGTGCCCGTGCTGGATGAGATCGTCAAGGCGGCTGCGGCAGAGGGCGCCCGGCAGATTTTGATTGGCATGGGGCATCGCGGAAGGCTGAACGTTCTGGCGCACGTGCTGAACAAGCCTTACACGCAAATTCTGGCAGAATTCAAAGACCCTGTTAAGACCAGCAAATACCGTGGGGACGTGGGATGGACAGGTGACGTAAAGTACCATTCGGGGGCGAGCCTTTCTCCGGAAGGAAAGGCGGGCAGCGATTTTACAATCTCCCTGGCGCCCAATCCGAGTCATCTGGAGGCCGTGGATCCCGTGGTGTTGGGCATGGCGCGGGCCGGCGGAACTCGCGTTGACCGGCCCGGAGCGCCGGAATTCAATCCAACGCGAACGCTCCCCATTTTCATTCACGGCGACGCCGCGTTTCCCGGCCAGGGGGTGGTGGCGGAAACGCTCAATCTTTATCGCCTGCCGGGATATCATGCGGGAGGGGCCATCCACATTATCGCCAACAACCAGCTCGGATTCACTACGCCGCCGGAAGAGGGCCGCAGCACGATCTTTGCGAGCGATCTCGCGCGCGGATTCCGCATCCCGATCGTGCATGTGAATGCGGATGATCCTGAAGCGGCGATTGAAGCCGCCCGGCTGGCTTTTGCGTTTCGCGCGCTCTTCCGCAAGGATTTCCTCATAGACCTGGTGGGCTATCGCCGCTATGGCCACAACGAGGGCGACGAGCCCGGCTTCACGCAGCCGCTCATGTACCAGAAAATCTCAAGCCATCCCACCGTGAGGCAGCTTTGGATGAAAACGCTGCTCGCGCGCGGCGTGATTCAGGGGGGATTTGCGGAAGAGCTTGTTCGCAAGCATCTGAACGGCCTTCAGGCCGCTTATGACTCACTCGTGCCTGAAGCGCACCTGGTTGAGCCGGTTCCAGAGCCTGCACAACCCGGCGCAGCCCGGCAAACGCAGACGGCCGTTTCTCTCGAGAGCCTGCGCGAGATGAACGAAGCGCTCCTGCATTTCCCGGACGGATTCACGATGAATCGGAAGCTGGAGCGAGCCGTTTCCCGGAAGCGGAATCTGCTGGCCAAGGTAGACGAGAGGGTGATTGATTGGGCGTCTGCGGAAGAGCTGGCGTGGGCTTCAATCCTGGCCGAAGGCATCGCCATCCGGGTCAGCGGCCAGGATGTGGAGCGGGGCACGTTCAGCCAGCGGCATGCGGTGATTCATGACGTGAATACGGGCGCTCGCCACGTTCCTCTTCAAGCGTTCGCGCAGGCCAAGGCGGCATTTGAAATCTGCAACAGCCCACTTTCTGAAAATGCGGTCCTGGCGTTTGAGTACGGATACAACGTGAACGCGCCCGAGCGGTTGGTGATGTGGGAAGCGCAGTACGGAGACTTTGCGAACGGAGCGCAGACGGTGATCGATGAATTCATCGTTTCGGCGCGGGCAAAATGGGGCCTGACGCCATCCATCGTCTTGCTGCTTCCTCATGGACTCGAAGGGCAGGGGCCGGATCACTCGAGCGGCCGTCCGGAGCGCTTCCTGCAGCTCGCGGCTTCCGTGAATATGCGCGTGGCAAATTGCACGACGGCCGCGCAGTATTTTCATCTGTTGCGGCGGCAGGCCCTGCTGCTTGTTAAAGATCCGCTGCCGCTGATCATCTTTACTCCCAAAAGCCTCTTGCGCCATCCGCTGACGGCTTCGTCTCCGCGTGATTTGGCCGAAGGCGGGTGGCAGCCGGTGATTGATGACGCGGATGTCCAGGCGAACCGGGAGAAAATTCGGCGGCTGATTTTTTCCACCGGCAAAGTTTGGGCGGACCTCGTCTCTCATCGCACTCCGAAGCAGAGCGAGTGGATTGCACTCGCACGTATCGAGCAGCTTTATCCCCTACCCGACGATGAAATCAAGTCTGTGTTGGCGGGCTATCCGTCGTTGGAAGAAGTGGTGTGGCTGCAGGAAGAGCCCAGGAATATGGGCGCCTGGGAATTCGTTCGGCTGCAGTTGGCGCGGCTGATCGATGGACGTTGGCCGCTTCATTACGTTGGACGGACGAGGAGCTCAAGCCCGGCCGAAGGGTCGTCCGCCTGGCACTCGTTGACGCAGGAAAAGATTCTACGAAACGCTTTTGCTCGTCCGGAAGTGCGCTCGGAAGAGCAGGTGCTGTTGCAGAAAGCATAATTCAGATTGAGGAGTTTGAAGAAGATGCCGGTGAATATTGTCGTCCCGGAATTGGGTGAGTCTGTTCTCGAAGCCACCGTGGGTCACTGGCGGAAGAAAGCGGGTGACCGGGTGAATCCCGGCGACGTGGTGGTAGAGCTTGAAACGGATAAAGTGGATCTCGAAGTGGGCGCGGAGCATGCGGGCATTCTGGCGCGAATCGAGCGGCAGGAAGGCGAAGATGTGCGAATCGGCGACGTGCTGGGAGTGATTGAGGAATCCGGCGCTGAAGAAAAGGAGATGGCGCAGACGGAAAGCGGAAAAAAGGGCAGGGAAGAGATGGCTGAGGCGAGGCTGCCAGCCGCGAACACTCCTCCAGCCGCAGAACCAAACCCGGCCGCCGAAAACGGCGCTGCGCCGGCGTCGCGCCAGCCGCAGCTTTCTGCCGAGGAAGTTGCGACGCCGTCCGCTCGCCGGCTCGCCCGCGAGCAAGGGCTCAGCCTGTCTGATATCCCTGTCTCGTCGCCCGGCCGGCGTGTCACGCCGCAAGAGGTGAAGGATCTCATCGAGCCGCAGGAAAGGCCGCGCACGGAGAGCAAGTCCGTTTCAACGCTCCTGCCTTTGCCGCCAAAGCCGGGCGCGGAAGCCGGCGCCACCAGGGTCGTGCCGCTCGAACGGGAAGAACGAGTGCGGATGTCGCGCCGCCGGCAGACCATCGCTCAACGGCTGGTCGATGCGCAGCGCACGGCAGCGATCTTGACCACATTTAACGAAATTGATATGGCTGCCGTCATGGAGCTTCGAAAGCGGCAGAAGCAAACCTTCAAAGAGCGGTACGGCGCCACCCTTGGCGTGGTCTCGTTCTTTGTGAAGGCGTCCGTGATTGCATTGCGTGAGTTTCCCCGGCTTAATGCGGAAATCCAGGGGAACGAAATGGTGCTGAAGCGCTACTACGACATCGGCGTTGCAGTCGGAGCCGAGGAGGGGTTGGTGGTCCCGGTGGTGCGCGGCGCGGACCGGTTGTCGTTCCCGGAAATTGAGCTTGCCATCAAGGAGTTTGCTCGCAAGGCTCAGGAGGGCACGCTCGCGCTGGACGATTTGCGCGGCGGTACTTTCTCCATATCCAATGGCGGTGTGTTTGGCTCTCTCCTCTCCACGCCAATTCTGAATCCGCCCCAGACGGGAATTCTCGGCCTGCATAAGATCGAAGAACGGCCCGTCGCCGTAAAGGGCGCCATGGTTCTGCGTCCGATGATGTATGTGGCGCTCAGTTACGACCACCGCATCGTGGATGGTCTCGAAGCCGTCCGCTTCCTGGTGCGCGTGAAGGAGTTGATCGAAGATCCTGGCGCTTTGCTGATTGAAGGCTGACGCGTGCCCTGGTCGCGGCCCGGCCCACTCGCGCTACTTGGCGGAAACTCCGACGAGCTCAACGTTCTGTTTGCGCGCCATGGCGTTCAGCCTGGCGATATCCTTGGTCTGAATTTCCCTCCAGCGCGCAAGTTGGGCATCCAACTTTCGTGTGAGGGTTTGATAGAGCGATTCGCATTGCGCGGGCGGTGCTTCGTTCCCGCCTTCGACGACGTCGCCGAGCGCCGCGAGCTGATAGCGGAGCCTGATCGGGTAGTTGAGCGAATCCTCCGACGCGTGGATTTTTGGCTGATAGAGCGCGTGGGCTACTTCGGTGGCTTCCGCGTCGATTCGCTTGGCGGCGGCCACCACCGTTTCGTGCCCAGGGTCGGACGCCAGGCGTTGATCGAGAGCCTGAAGCTGGCGCTGCAGATTCAAAATTTGGTTCACGGTATCATTCGCTTCGCTCGTTTCGTCGCGGATCTTCATAGCCAGGTCGAACTGCTTTTGAAGATCCGCAACCGATACCTTGACGCGCGGATCCAATTTCACGACGAACGGCTGTGTCAGCGTTTTTCCTTCCGCCGTTAACCGTACCTCATACTTTCCCGGAACCGCGATGGGCCGAACCGGGCCCCAGTCCGAATAGACAGCTCCAGCACCCGGAATTTCATCCGGGCCTTTATATTGCAAGTTCCACGCGAAACGGTTGAGCCCCGCCTTGGCCGGAAGCACATTTCTGGGCTTCGGGCTTCGTGGCTCCTCGGGAGGGCCCTCGGTGCCGAGCTGGTTTTTCTTCGGCAGATTGGTGAACTGGCGAACTACCTTCCCCTGGCTGTCCAGTATTTCAAGCGTGACCGTCGGGGTGATTGTGGGCTTGGCGGGCGCGGCGCCGAGGTAGTAGTAGATGATGGCGCCGGGCGGCGGATTGTGCCCAACGGCGCCCTCGGACCCGCCTCCGCCGGTGCGAGTGCGGTAGGCCGTGGCAGGCGGATAAAGATAAACGTTGGATGACGCAATCTGGCTGGTGATCTCGCGCAGCGGCGTGATGTCATCCAGAATCCAGAATGCCCGCCCGTGCGTCGCCACGTCCAGGTCGTTGCCATGGATCGCCAGGTCGTAAACGGGCGTGTGCGGCAGATTCAATTGCAGGGACTGCCATTCCGCTCCGTCATCGGATGAAACATAGATGCCGGTTTCTGTTCCGGCGAAGAGCAATCCTCTGCGTACAGGATCCTCGCGAACGACGTGCACGAAAGCTCCGTCGGGAATGCCGCTCGCGATAGGCGTCCAGGTTTGTCCATAATCGGTGGTTTTGTAAATGTAAGGCTTGAAGTCGTCATTCTGGTGGTTGTCCACGGCCAGGTATGCGCTTCCGGCATCGAACGGCGAGGCGTCGATCAGGTCAATGCGGCTCCAGGCGGGCATGTCTTTGGGAGTCACGTTCGTCCAGGTTTTGCCGCCATCGCGCGTGAGGTGCACGAGGCCATCGTCGCTTCCGCACCAGATTTCGCCGGCGGCAACAGGAGAAGGAGCAATCGTGAAGATGGTGTCGTAATATTCCGTTCCTGTATCGTCCTTGGTGATCGGGCCGCCGGAGATCTGCTGTTTACTCTTGTCATTGCGAGTCAGATCCGGACTGATCACCGTCCAGCTTGCTCCACGATCGGTGGTCTCAAACAAAACGTTCCCGCCGTAATACAGAACCGAGGGATTATGAGGATCGGTGACGATGGGAGCGGTCCACTGGAAGCGGAATTTCAGCCCGTACGCTCCCAACCCGTCCGTGACTTCAGGCCATGGAGAAATATCCTGCTCTTCCCCGGTTCTCGTATTGTACCGGGTGATAACGCCCTCGTAGCTGCCGCCGTAGATGATGTTGGGATTCCGCCTATCGATGGCAATATAGCCGCTTTCGCCGCCGCCCACCGGGTACCAATCCCGGCGTCCGATGAATCCATGATCGGTGCGGCTGGGGATGGAGACGGAGGAATTGTCCTGCTGCGAGCCGTAGAGGCGGTAAAAAAAGCGGTGGTCCGTGATGATGTGGTAGAACTGTGCCGTCGGTTGGTTGTCTTCCGTACTCCAGGTTTTTCCACCATCCACCGTGATCGCGGCGCCTCCGTCATTACCTTCGATCATGCGCCGGGGGTTCGTCGGATCGATCCAAAGGTCGTGGCAGTCACCGTGAGGTTCTCCGATGGGAGCGAAAGTTCTGCCGCCGTCGGTTGACCGGTAGGTGCCCGTATTCAATTCATAGATGGTGGCCGCATTTTCCGGATCGGCATAAATGTGCGTGAAATACCAGCCGCGCTGGCGAAAGCGATCATCGCCATTCACGAATTGCCACGTGCCCCCAGCATCGTCGGAAACGTACAAGCCGCCCTTTTTTGCTTCAATCTGGGCGTAGACTCGATCGGGATTTGCGGCGGAGATGGCGATTCCGATTTTCCCGAGAATTCCAGAGGGAAGCCCATGCCCTGTCAGAGGCTTCCACGTAATGCCGCCGTCCGTGGATTTATAAAGGCCGCTGCCGGGTCCGCCGTCAACAAGGCTGTAAGGCGTGCGGTAAGCCTGCCAGAGGGCGGCGTAGACGATGCTGGAATTGGTGGGGTCGAAAACCACGTCGATGCCTCCGGTCTTATCATCCTTGTAAAGGACTTTAGTCCACGTCTTTCCTCCGTCAGTCGATCGGAACACTCCGCGCTCTGCGTTATCACCGTACGCGTGGCCGAGCGCCGCCACCAGCACGATCTCCGCATCGTGGGGGTCAACAACGATCGCCGCAATGTGCCGCGTGTCCTTGAGTCCAACGTTTTTCCACGTTTTCCCGGCGTCTGTCGATTTGTAAACGCCGTCGCCGTAGGAAATATCACCTCGAATGCAGGATTCGCCGGTGCCCACGTAGATGACATTCGGGTCGGAGGGCGCCACAGCGATGGCGCCGATTGAAGCGATGGGCTCCTTGTCGAAAATCGGCTTCCAGGAGACGCCGGCATCCACTGTCTTCCATACGCCGCCGGCGACAGCTCCGAAATAATAAACGCCCGGCTCGCCCACGACGCCCGTCACGGCAAGCGAGCGGCCGCCGCGAAACGGTCCAATCAGGCGATATTTCATTCCACTGAAAAGCTTCGCGTTATAGGGTTCGGGCGCAGAGCCCGCGCTTGCCGGTCTGCCATTGGCGCTTGCCGCGATCATCACGGCCAAAGCCGCAATAAGCGCCGCTCCGCACGCGACACGTTTAATCCCCATCGAAGTGCCTCCCCGTCAAGTTGGAACGCTTATCTTAACTTTCCTTGCAGCAAAATGGAAAGCAAGGAATGGCCAGTTGACGGGGAGGGCTCTTTGCGAATACCTTCTGTGCCGGGCGTGGTATAGTTTCCTGGCAGGCACGGCTGGCTGGTTTTCCGCTTTCCGAGCGGAAGGGGGCTTTCTGGTACGGGTTCATGGTCAAACTCAGGGAGGAATCCTGTTGTTTCGAGCACAGCACGCTGCAATTCTGACCGTTCTTTTGGCGGGTTCGACTTTGGCACTGGGGCAGTCGCGGCAGACTCCGCCAACGCGCAACCCTCATTCCCCGGGCTTTGTGGCGGCAAGGGAGTTACCGGATGGCGCCGTTCCCCCGGCAAATGAGGACGGAAATTTCATCATCGGGCCCACACACCGGCCCGCTCCGGAAATGTTGCGGCGCCGTGGCATTCCGCACGGAAACGTGTATGAATTTACGATGAAATCTTCTGACAGCAAGTTCTATCCTGGCATTGCGCGCGATCCCCATACCTTTGGCACGCCGGATCCTTCGAATCCAGCCAGGCTGATCGTAACCACCAGTCACCCCGCTCCCTACACTCGCCGCGTGTTCGTTTATGTTCCCAGGCAATATGTTCCGGGGACGGTTGCGCCGTTCATCGTCGGGGCCGACGGGCCTGACTACGAGTTGTTCACCGCGCTCGATAACTTGATCGCCAGGCATCGAGTGCCGGTGATGATCGCCATTTCCATCTCCAATGGTAGCGGCGACGCGCAAGGAAGCGAACGCGGCCTCGAATACGACACCATGTCCGGCAAATATGCAGAGTTCGTTGAGAAAGAAGTGCTGCCCCTTGTAGAAGCGAAAGCTCGCGTGAAGCTCACCAGCAATCCGGACGGGCGGGCCACCATGGGCGGCAGCTCTGGCGGCGCGTGCGCCTTCATCATGGCCTGGTACCACCCCGAGCTTTACCACCGTGTCCTGACCTATTCGGGCACATTCGTCAATCAGCAGTGGCCGTATAATCCGGAAACTCCGGACGGCGCGTGGGACCTTCATTCACCGCTCATCCCTGGCAGCGCGCGCAAGCCTCTCCGAGTGTGGATGGAAGTGGGTGATCGAGACCTGCTGAATCCTAACAGCATGCGGGACGGCATGCACGATTGGGTTGTGGCCAACGAAGATATGGCCAAAGCGCTTGCTGCGCGGGGCTACCATTACCAGTTCGTCTTTGCTCGAAACGCCGGGCACGTTGACCACGGCGTGAAAGAAGAAACCTTGCCCGAAGCTCTTGAATACGTTTGGCGCGGTTATCCCATCGCAGGTGTTGAGAAATAACTGAAACGGAACGTTAATTCGAATCGAATAATCGGGAGGCTCCAGCAATGTGGAAAGATTTCAAAGCGTTTGCCATGAAAGGCTCTGTGATCGATATGGCCGTCGGCGTGGTCATCGGCGTGGCATTCGGTCAGATTACCACCTCACTCGTCAGTGACATCATCATGCCGCCGCTGGGCCTGATTCTGGGCCACATCGACTTCAACAATTATTACCTCAATCTTAGCGGGAAGTCCTACGCGTCGCTGGCCGATGCGCGCAAGGCAGGCGCCGGGGTGATTGCTTACGGCCACTTCGTGAACGTAGTTCTCGACTTCTTCATTGTTGCCTTCGCCATGTTTTTGGTGGTGCGTTGGTTTGCCCGCCTGAAGAAGCCCGAGCCCGTCGCAGCCCCCACGACGAAGCCGTGCCCTTACTGCGCGTCGGATATACCGATCCCTGCCGTTCGGTGCCCGCATTGTACGTCGCAGTTGCAACCGGCGTAAGGCGCGCAAATGCTGTAACCATGAGCTATGAAGTGCGAGTCAGAGTGATGGCCAGAGCGACTCCCAGATCTTGAATTCGTTGTGGTAGCCGGATTCCTCGGCCCGTGTTTGCTTCTTTCCTGAAGCAACGTCGAGGGTATCCTGGAAGATCCTTTTCCCAACGCTCTCGTGCGTCTCCTCGCCGTCGAGGATGGTGCCGGCATTAATATCAATGTCGCCATTCGTTCGGGCAAGCGGAGTGTTCGACGCAATCTTCACCACCGGACCCAGCGCGCAGCCGATTCCCGTGCCGCGCCCCGTGGTGAAGAGAGCCACTTGCGCCCCACTTAAGAAAAGCGCCGGCGTACAAATCTGGTCGTAACCGGGTGTATAGAGCACGTAAAGCCCTTTGCGCTCGCCCAGCCACTCGCCATATTCCAGAAGGTCCTCGACAATGGCAGTTCCACCCTTGGTTTTAACTCCCGCCGATTTGACGAAAATATTGTAGAGTCCGCCTTTTTTGTTTCCCGGCGAGGGATTATCGCGGAAATCATCACCGAACGATTCCACGTAGGCTTGAAAGCGCTTCAGCGCTTTCATCAGCTTCCGTCCCACGACGCGCGTGCGGGCGCGCTGCGCCAAGTCCACCATTGCAGATCCCTGCAATTCGGGAATCTCCGGTAAAAGAACGGCAGCGCCGGCCTTGACGAACATATCGCTGGCTACGCCGACGGCGGGATTAGCCGTCACGCCAGACCAGCGGTCAGAACCACCGCATTCTGTTCCAACGATCAATTTTTGAATGGGAACGCGTCGCCGGGCGAACTGATTGGCAAAATGGAGTTGCTTTTCCACCAATTCCACACCCCGCTCGACGGTCTTCCGGCTGCCGCCGGAATGCTGGATGACCAGATTCACAACGCGCTGTTTGTAATCCTGTACCGATTCCTGAAAAATCGGCGCAGAACATTCCACGCACGTCTTTCCGCAGCCTAAATCAATATAAATGGCGGCGCCGACATTCGGGTGCCGAAGCGTGTTGGCGAGGAGACCATTCAGCAGATCGACTGCTCTGCCATCCGGCATTCCGCATCCTGATTCCTGGGAGATCGCGACGACGCCGTCGACGTTAGGGAACTTCTCGCGCGAGTAAACGTTTTGCATGGCGCGTGAGGCGATCTCATGCGCTTCCGTGGACGAGCACATGCCGGAGGTTACGACGGCAACATAGTTGCGGATCCCCACCGCGCCGTCCGGCCGGACGTATCCTTCAAACTGAAGGGCAGAAAGCTCCGGATCCAGCGCCGTTGGTTCCGTGTGATCGCGGTAGCGAACTCGCAGCGGCGGGAGCCGGTCTTCAAGATTGCGCTCATCGATCGGATCGCCGGGCTTCACATCCTTCGACGCAATTCCGGTCGGATCCCCAAGAGTGATGACGGCCATCCCGCGCCCGATGGAGCGGAGGGCAAAGCTTTGACCCTTCAGAATTCTTTCCGATAGCGTTACAACGGCGCCGCCGTAAGCGAGCGAGGTCCCTGCCTCCAAGCTCTCGCTCGTCACAACGGCCACGTTGTCGCTTTCCGGTCTTACGACGAGCGCTGCGCGTTCAAGTGGCGTGGTTTCCAACGAAGATTCCCTCGCAGGCCGGCTGATGCAGCCTACTTTAGGAAGTTAGGCTATCGAAACGCGCGGGTCAAGCAGGGAAACGCCGTTGGGAATTAGCGCCTGGTAAATTAGTGGGAGCAAAGACCGGAGCCTGCCCTTATACGTCCATCGCGGCCGCAGGATGGCCAAGGCTAAGATTAGATTATTTTTCAACATGTTAAATAAGATCGAGGGAAAGAGCGACGCAAATTCAGTATCATTTTCGGCCCTTGTGGTTTATAGGGTAATTAATACACAGGCAATGTACTTTTTCCATGGTCCTGTCCGGCACGTGGAGCTGGGACTCTCAGATTCGCAAGGGCTTAAATACTTCCAAGTTTGGCTATCGGCTTGCCAAATATAAGAATGCGCGGCTGAACAGGGCCGGGAGGTCTTGCAGCCACGCCCGCGGTTCCCCCTCCCCGCGGTCACAAATCATCTCCCGGAGCGGTTGCGTCTTATTAAGAGTGCCCATTAAGACGCCAATCGCCCCGGGAGGATGAGAATGCAAGTCAGGCTCTCCCTCTTTCGCCTTCACTGCTCGCGCTAATCCTGCAGGCTTCTCTCTGGTCTATGATGCGGCAAGATCTTCCAACCCTCTCGAGGTCGTCTTCTGCTGGATTGCCGGGCACAGGAGTGCAGCATCGTAAGCGGAACGGCGCCGGTCGCAGCAAATCGAACTTGCGAACTGGGAGCGCTGAGTCTGATAGACTGGTTGTTGAGGATGCGCGTTTCGCAAGACCATCCCGTTTGGCTTTTCACTGAAGTCTTATTGGCAGCATTTGCCACTCTGTTCTTCGGCCGGCCGTTGCGGGCGCAAGGATTAGGGCGCGAGGCGATGGCTGTCTTCCCGCCGGATACGACCCAACTCACCTTTGCAGATCTTTCGCAACTCCGCACGTTGCCAGGCTACTGGCAAATTCATTTGTTCCTGTTCAATCAGCGAGCGAAGAATTTTGAGACCTTATTCAGCACGCTCGGCGCCGATCCGGAAAAGGATATTGACGAAGTAGTGCTCGGTTGGCGCAACGGGAAAATGGACGCTTCGTCCTTTTTCGGGCTGGCGCAAGGGGACTTTGACACGGCGGCCATCCGGAACATGATCTCAGAGAAGCGCATTCCGGTGGTCGATTACGAGGGATACGAGTTGGCTGGTTATCCTACGGGCACGCGGAACGGGATCTACTTCGCCTTTCTTGATTCCAGTACCGCTGCATTTGGCCGGCTGGAAGACTTGAAGACTCTGATTGACGGTTATGCCGGCAACAAACCGACGCTGAGCTCGAGGACAGAGTTCTCCAATTGGGCTTCCGAATTGGAAGGCTCTGATCCGCAATGGGGCATCACGACGGGCGCGGGAGCTGCGCAGCTTGCAACGCCGTGGCTCCTGGGAAGCAGCGGGAACGCATCTTCCTTGACTTCGCTCTTTCAGCCCATCGAGGCCGTGCTTTATCGCGTAGGATGGTCCACGAATTTTAGAGCTCATATCTCGATCGTCTGCGAGAATTCGATAACCGCCGGGACGCTCAGCCGGCTTCTGAATGCATGGCAGAATGCGCCCGCCGCGCTGGATAAGCTTCCGATATCCGTTCAACGGTTCGTGCAGGGACTCCAGATCAACAACGCGGGAGCAAGAGTGGAGCTCGAAGGCTCCGGTCCACCAAGCCTGCTTGGTCAGATCTTCCAAAACACGGCCAAATGAATCACGCCTCAACCGGCCTTTAGCGCTTCGTAACTTTCCGGCGTGTCGACGTCAACGATCACTCCCCGATCTTCCACTTCCAGCCAACGAGCCGCAGGATAGTGTTTTTGGAGAAGCGAACGAGCGCCCTGGTCAGGCCGCAGGCGCAATAAGTCGTCAAACAGCGCGCGCGCGATCAGCACCGGATGGCCTCGCCGGCGACGATAGGTTGGGATAACGAGCGGAGCGCCGGAATCCAGGTACAGGCGGCAAAGTTGCCGGATCACTTCCGGCGAGATCAAGGGATGGTCAACGAGACACAGAAGCACCGCTCCAGCGTCCGTACTCAGAAGCTGACGAAGGCCGGCCTGCAGTGACGTCGTCTGGCCAAGCTGATAATCCGGATTCAGAACCATCTGCACGCCCGGAAGCTGAACGGAGCAGCGAATCTCTTCCGCATGATAGCCTAAGACAACCATAATCGGATCCAGTCCTGCGATTCGGACGCTTTGGACTATATTTTCAAGAAACGAGCGGCCGTGATAATCGAGGAGGGCTTTGTCGCGGCCCATGCGCGAGGAGGTTCCGGCAGCAAGGACGAGTGCCGCAATCGAGTGCGAAGTCATCAACCGGTTACGCGCTGTGCGGCACGCTTTCCGCCAGCGGGTTACCCGCATGGGCCGTCGCGGCGCTTCGGCGGAGCGAGATCATCTCCGCCACGACGGAGACGGCAATTTCTTCGGGCGTGAGCGCGGAAATATTCAGGCCGGCGGGCGAATGGACGCGATCGAGCTGCGCCTCAAGCACTCCTTCACTCTCCAAGACGTTGCGAAACACAATCAACTTGCGCCTGCTTCCGATCATGCCAACATAGCGCGCAGGCGTTTTAACCGCCCAGCGAAGGCATTCCAGGTCGCCCTTGTGTCCACGCGTGGCCACCACAATGTAGGAGAAATCGTTGACGTGAAGCTTGGGAAATATCTCCTTCCAGGGTCCGGCGAAGACTTCAGCCGCATTTGGAAAACGCTGCTTGCTGGCAAAGGCTTCGCGATCGTCAATCACCACGATGTCGAATCCGGCAATTTCAGCCACTTTGGAGACGCTCAGTGAAACGTGGCCGCCGCCGAGAAGATAAAGGGTTGGCGTGCTGAGCACCGGCTCGATGAAGATATCCAACGATCCGCCGCAAACCAGGCCTGCATCGTCTTCGGGCCGGTCGTTCAAATTGAAGTGCAGACGGCGCGGCTTCTCGTCGCGCATCACATCCTGAGCCGCCGTCCACACTTCAGCTTCCACGCATCCTCCGCCCACCGTCCCCACAATCGAGCCATCGTCGCGGATAAGAATCTTGGAGGACTCGTAGCTGGGGATCGATCCCTGCACCTGAATGATGGTGGCCAGCGCGCCGCGCCGTCCCGCCTTTCGTAGTGCAACGACTTCTGCGAAAACGTCCATAACTCTTTGAATTATGAATGACAAAAGGTCGGCCGTACAAACGGTGAATCAAAGCATCTTGCCAACAATGGAGGGAACGGACTCCATGCATTCATCGAGTTTGCCGGCGTTTTTGCCGCCGGCCTCGGCCAGGTCTTTGCGGCCACCGCCGGAGCCTTCAACCATGGCGGCAGCCTCTTTGACGATCTTGCCGGCATCGAGTTTTGCGGTAAGGTCTTTGGAAACCGCAGCCACCAGCGCCACATTGCCGTTCAGAGCGCTGCCCAGCACAATGACACCTGTGCCCAGCTTGCCACGCAGGCCATCCACCATTTGCCGCATGGCGGCACGGTCAGGCGCTTGGACGCGAGCGGCCAGAACGCGAACTCCCTTCACCTCGCGAGCCTGACCGAGCAGATCGCCGGCGGATTGAAGGGCACGTTTCAGCTCAAGCGCTTCGAGTTCTTTGCGGAGCCGTTTTTCTTCCTGGATAAGCTTTTCGGCTGCGGAAAGCAAATCATCGGGCTTGGCTCGCAGCGTTTCGCTGAGCCGCACGAGTGTTTCGCCTGCCTTGCGCAAGGATTCGAGCACGCCGGTTCCCGTCGCGGCTTCGATGCGCCTTGTTCCGGCGGAAACACTGCCTTCCGAGACGAGCTTGAACAAGCCGATATCTCCCGTGCGGGTCACGTGCGTTCCGCCGCAAAGTTCTTTGGAAAACGATCCGTCGCCCACGGAGACCACCCGCACGCGGTCTCCGTATTTCTCGCCGAACAGCGCCATGGCGCCTGAATTGAGAGCTGAATCAAGATCCTCCACATCAGTGCGCATTTTTTCGTTGGCGAGGACGTGTTGGTTCACAAGGTCTTCGATATCGAGCCGGTCTTGCTCTTCGAGCGGAGCGTAGTGCGTGAAGTCGAAGCGCAGCCGGTCCGGCGCAACGAGCGATCCGGCTTGCTTCACGTGAGTTCCCAGCGTGGCGCGCAGCGCGGCGTGCAACAAATGTGTGGCCGTGTGATTGCGGCGAATCGTGTTGCGGCGATCGGCATCCACGCGCGCGGTTAGCCTCATGCCAACTTCAATCGGCCCGAGCGCGGTGATTTTGTGGACAACAACGCCCGTCACCGGCCGCTGCGTATCCGTCACCACCGCCACGTCCTCTCCGGATTCGCCATAAAGCTGTCCCGTATCGCCCACTTGTCCGCCTGCCTCGGCATAAAACGGGGTGTGATCGAGAACGATCTCTGCCTTTTCTTTAGGCTGCAAGCGTGAGACGCTAGCGCCGCCTTGTACGAGCGCCAGCACGGTGCACTCCGAGGATTCCGTTTGGCTGTAACCATCGAACGCCGTCGGATGTCTTTCAGCCAGTTCCGCATAGACAGGCGAAGCGGCTTTCCTATCCTCGCCTTTCCAGCTTGCACGGGCGCGCTCGCGCTGCTTCTGCATTTCTTCGCCGTAGCCGCGCCAGTCTACGGCGAGGCCGTAATTCCTGACAATGTCGGCAACAAAATCGGGACGCAGGCCGAAAGTGTCATGGAGCCTGAACAACTCTCTGCCCAACACCTCTCCCGCGGGTGTCGCACCACCCCGCCGGTAGCGCTCTTTGTACTCTCCAAACGCCGTTACCTCGCCCCTTGGCGGAAACAGTCGAACGCTCGCTGAATCCAGTTCCTCAAGTCCCCGGCGGGTGGTTTTCGCATACCGCTCCTCTTCAATCTTGATCGCCTTGGCGACGTGCGGCGCAATCTCAACCAACTCCGGATAGGCTGATTTCATCAGCTCGACGACTTCTCCCGACATCTTGTAGAGAAACGCCTCGTTCAAGCCCAGCGTCTGGCCATGATAGAGCGCGCGGCGAATGATCAGGCGCAGAACGTAGCCGCGGCCTTCGTTGGAAGGCAAGACGCCGTCGGAAATGAGGAACGTGGCGGCGCGGCTGTGATCGGCGATGATGCGCAGCGAAACATCGGTTTCCTGGCTGGCGCCATATTCCACGTTGGCGAGCTCGGCGGCTTCGTCGATGAGCGGCGTGAACAGGTCTGTATCAAAATTCGAAATTTTTCCCTGAAGCGCCGCTGCGAGGCGCTCGAGGCCTGCGCCCGTATCGATGGAAGGGCGGGGAAGCGGCGTCATTTTTCCTTGCTCGTCCCGGTTGTACTGCATGAAGACCAGATTCCACAGCTCTACGTACCGGCCGCAATCGCAGGGAAACTTGCAGCCCGTGTGGCCTTCGGTGCTGGCTGCCGCGCCCATATCGTAATGAATTTCAGAGCAGGGGCCGCAAGGTCCGGTCTCACCCATTTGCCAGAAGTTTTCCTTCATGCCCAGGCCAAAGATGCGATCGTGCGGCACGATCGTTGCCCACATCTCTTCTGCCTCTTTGTCATCAGGAACTGCGCCGGAATCGCCCGGCCCCGATCCTGCATCCACGAAGATCGTGAGGTAAAGCTTTTCGCGAGGAATCTTGTAAACTTCGGTGACAAGTTCCCAGGCCCAGGCAATCGCCTCTTTCTTGAAATAGTCGCCAAAGGAGAAGTTGCCAAGCATCTCGAAGAAGGTATGATGGCGAAACGTGCGGCCCACTTGTTCGAGATCGTTGTGCTTGCCGCCGGCTCGCACGCATTTTTGCGAAGAGCAGGCGCGGGCATAGTCTCGCTTTTCGCGGCCGAGAAAAACGTCTTTGAATTGATTCATCCCGGCGTTGGCAAAAAGCAGCGTCGGATCGTTAGCGGGAACGAGCGAAGACGAGCGCACCACGCGATGGCCGCGGGACTCAAAAAAACTCAAGAATTGCGAGCGGATTTCGTTTGAATTCATAGCTCAAGTGCCAACTTTGCTCCACAAGAGAAAGTTTCGCTCAATTAATTCTGATTTCTCCGAATGATTCATCCAGGATGCGGGCGGCTTCCTCAATATCCTCCCGGGCAATGTTGAGCGCCGGTGAGATTCTGAGCACGTTTCCATAAAGCCCTCCCTTGCCAATCAGAAGGCCGTTATTCTTGCACCGCTCCATCAGGGCGTTCGTTTCCTTGGGCGCCGGCTCTTTGCTCGTCCGGTCCTTCACCAACTCCACGCCTTGCATCAGGCCCATGCCACGCACGTCGCCGATGAGCGCGTGCTTCTTCTTCAGCTCTTCCAGCCTGGCTCGGAGAAGTGTGCCCATCTCATGGGCGTTATCCAGAAGCTTCTCTTCTTCAATGACAGCAATTGTAGCGCGCGCGGCCACGGCCGTCACAGGATTGCCGCCAAACGTGGAAATCGTCATGCCCTGGAAAGCGTCGGCAACTTCAGGAGTGGCGACAGTCGCGCCGACCGGCGTTCCGTTGGCCATGCCTTTGGCTGTGGTCAAAATGTCCGGTTCCACTTCCCAATGCTCGATGCCAAACCACTTCTTTCCCGTTCGGCCAAAGCCAGTCTGCACTTCATCGGCGATAAACAGGCCGCCGTATTTCTTCACGATGTTAAAGACAATCTTAAAATACTCCTTCGGCGGGGTGATAAAGCCGCCCACGCCCTGGATGGGTTCGGCAAGAAACGCGGCAATGTGGCCTGAAGTGGACGTACGAATCACGTCTTCCACGTCTTCCGCACAGCGGACGCCGCAGCTCGGATAAGTGAGCCCCAGAGGGCAACGGTAACAATAGGGACTGATGGCATGAGCCACGCCAACGCTGATCACTCCGGCGCGCCGCCAGGGCGCAACAGCGGTCAACGATTTAGTGAGAAGCGAATGTCCGCTATATCCGTGGCGCAGCGCGACGACTTCAAAGGTTCCCGTCGCCATGCGCGCCACCAGCACGGCGGCTTCGTTAGCCTCAGTGCCGCTATTGGTGAAAAAACTCTTCTGCAGCCGCCCGGGCGTGATCTCGGCAAGCTTTTCTGCCAGTGCCACAGTTTGCTCGTTCGAATAGGCCGAAGAAGTATGCTGCAGCCGGTCCACTTGCTCCTTCATCTTTGCGGTAATCTTTGGATTGCAATGGCCGGCGCTGATGGTGAGAATGCCACCGAAGAAATCAAGATAGCGGCGGCCCTCGATGTCCCATACGTACTTCCCCTGCGCGTGGTCGGCCACCAGCGGCTCAGAATAGTACGTGGTCACGCAGGGGAAAATGTATTGCTCTTGCTTCTGGATGATTTCACTTCGGTTCATAGGGTCCTTTCCCCTTGAATTTTTCAGGAAGAGCGCTGCCACCCGTCTCGCGGGCAGCAGACCGCGGAGGCTGCCGGCATGAGCGCTATTCGCCTCGGTAAGCCACTTGCCCTCCCACAATGGTTGCTTTCACTTTGCCGCGCAGTTTCCAGCCGTCGAAAGGCGAGTTGCGGCTCTTGGATTTTCCTTCGGCCGCGCGATACGTCCATTCGTGGTTGGGATCGAAGACCGTGATGTCAGCAAGTCCCTTCCCGCGCAATGTCCCCAGGGGCTGCCGGATAATCGACGCTGGAGCGCAGCTCATGAGCTCGATAAGGCGGGGAAGAGAGATCAGCTCTGGCACGACAAGGCGGGTGATGGCCAGCGCCAGCGCGGTTTCGAGTCCGGTCACGCCGAAAGGCGCAACCGCCAGCGGCTGGCTCTTAAGCGCCGGCGCATGCGGAGCGTGGTCGGTAGCGATGGCGTCAATCGTGCCGTCACCGAGCGCGTCCAGCACCGCGTCTCGATCTCGCGCGTTGCGAAGCGGCGGATTCATCTTGGCATTCGTCCCGCAGTCCGCCAAAGCGTCTTCGGTAAGCGTGAAGTGATGCGGAGTCACTTCGCAAGTTACAGGAACTCCTTCACGCTTGGCTCTTCGGACCAGATCGACTCCTCGAGCCGTGGAAATGTGAGCGATGTGCAGCTTCCCTCCTGTTGCAGCAGCCAGGAGGAGATCGCGAGCCGTGCAAACATCCTCAGCGCACGCAGGAATTCCTTTCACCTTGAGCCGTTCCGCCACGGGGCCTTCATTCACAACTCCACCGGCGCTCAGCGTCGGCTCCTCGCAGTGGTCGATGATAGGGACGCTGCACGCCTTCGCTCGATTCAGCGCTTCGCGCATCAGGCCGGCGGTCTTCACGGGCCTTCCGTCATCGGAAAAACCGACGGCGCCGGCGCGGACCAGCGATTCGAAATCCGTCAGCGTTTCTCCCATGGATCCGGCGGAGACGGCGGCGATAGGAAACACGCGAGCCAGAGCCAGGCGTTGACTTTGCTCGATCCATTGCAGCACGGAAGCGGGCTGGTCGCACACCGGACGCGTGTTGGGCATGGGACACACGGCCGTAAAACCACCCGCCACGGCGGCGCGGAGGCCCGTCTCCAGTGTCTCGGATTCTTCGCCACCCGGTTCGCGCAGGTGGACGTGAAGATCAACGAAGCCCGGAGAAACCACCAGGCCGCGGGCATCCAGCACGTCCGCAGCGGCGCCGGTGAGGGAGGGCTCGATCTTGCGAATGATTCCCCCATCGATGAGCAGATCGAACTCTCCATCGATCCCATCTTTCGGAGAAATCACGCGCCCATGCCGAATAAGGAGGCTTGGCATCTTGAGTTAGACGTGTGACAATTGGCTCGCTGTCACTCCCGCACGCGGCGGCGAATCATCTCCAGCGCCATTTGCGACGCCCAATAGCGGACGCGCTCCCGGTCGCCTGGAAAGCGAAATTGACGAATCTGGGTTCCCTGTGCGTCGGCCAGCGCTATGAAGACCAGTCCCACGGGCTTCTCGGGCGTTCCACCTCCGGGCCCGGCAATGCCCGTGATGCCGATGCCGATCGTAGCCGCCGATCGGCGCCTCACGCCTTCGGCAAGCGCCTGGGCCACTTGCTTTGATACCGCCCCGTGTTCCTGAATCAATTGAGAAGGTACACCCGCAAGGCGAGTCTTCAGTTCGTTGCTATAACACACCACCCCGCCGAGAAAGAAGTTCGAGCTTCCGGGAATGCCGGTAATCCTTTCACTGAGCAGCCCGCCCGTACAGCTTTCGGCGACGGCGAGCGTCTGTCCCTTCATCACCACGTACATCCCGACCACTTCTTCGAGCGACTCGCCGCGCGTCGAGAAAACGTAATCGCCCAGGGCGAGCTCAATGCGGTCTCCTAATTCGGCCAGCAAAGCTTCGCCTTCTTCTTTTGACGTTGTCCGGGCCCGCAGATGAACCTCAATCACACCCGGCCTGCTGAGAATGGTGGTGACCGGATTCCCATAAGGGAGATAGAGAGGCGCAATCCGGCGGTCCACTTCAGACTCCGGCAGACCCACAATCTTAAGCACGCGGGTTTGGATGCGCTGCGGCGGCGCCAAACGCTCGAGGCGCGGCGCGCAGGCTGAATCAAACACCGCTTCCAACTCGTGCGGTGGGCCGGGAAGAAGGATGATGACGATCGCACCGCTCTCCAGCCAGATGCCGGGCGCGGTGCCTTGTGGATTCGGGAACCATTCAGCGCCCTCCGGGATCATCGACTGGCGCAAGTTGTTGGGTGGCATTTCGCGGCCCAATCCTCGAAATCGTTCCTCGATGCGCCGGCGAATTTCCGGATCTTCGCGCAATGGACGGCCCAGGACATCGGAAACTGCGTTGCGCGTGACGTCGTCTTCAGTCGGGCCCAGCCCCCCTGTCAGCAGGATCAACTGCGACCGGCCAAGAGCTGTCCGCAGGGCCTCCTCCAGGCGCGGCAGGTCGTCTCCTACAATAGTTTTGAATCGAACTTCGATGCCAAGCGAATTGAGCTTGGCGGTCAGTAAAAGTGAATTCGTGTCCGCTCGGTCAGGGGTGAGGAGCTCGGAGCCTACAGCGATGATTTCGGCGTCCATGGATAAAGAATCATCGGCGGCCGGCATTCAGCCACCAGCTTTCGGAAGTCAGCTTTCAGCCAGCCATTGCGGAAGCGAGCGCCGGACGCGGGATGCTAATCTCCGTTTGCCGATGGCTGATTGCTGGTAACAGAACGCTGGCCACTAATGACTGGTCCTGCCTACCGGCAAAGGCATTCCCTCAATATCGATGGTGAGTTGATAGAGAGAGGAAGTGGAAGCCAGAATCATCGTTCGTGGACTCGCAAATGCGATGCCAACAATACTTGGGCCGGAAACGGCCAGGCAGCCTTCGCCGTCCTGCGAAAGGCGCACGATCCCGCGTCGTCCAGCGAGGGATGCAGCCACGTACAGATTGCCCTGCGTATCAAAAGCCAATCCCTGCGGCCTGCCCAGCCCTTGATAGAAGACGGACACGTCGCCCGACGGCGAAATGCGGTACACACGGTCGAAACTCGATGTGGTAGGCCCGGTGACGTAAAGATTCCCGTCCGCGCCGAACGCCAGGTGGTACGCAGCCACGCTAGGTTCGAGCGTCGCGAATACGAAAATCTGGCGATCCCGATTGATCTTGAAGACGGTGCCGCTGCGGTCGCCCACGTACAGGTTCCCTTCGCGGTCGAAAGCAATCCCTGTTGCGATTCCCATGCCCTCCGCATAGATCGTTCTGTGGCCCTGCGGTGTCACCTGGTAAATGGTGCCTTCCATGCGGCTGGAGATATAAAGCAGGCCCTCCTGGTCGAAAGCCAGGCCGGTGGGATTCATGAAGTCGCTCAGGAAGGAGCGAACGTTGCGATTGTGATCGATTTTATAAACCGAAACGGGCGTTTTCTGACCGCGGCTTCCGCTGAGTGTAGCAAAGATGTTGCCGGCAGCGTCTACTGCAGGATTCGCGACAGGATGCAGATTCTCCGCGATCAGCGTTCCCACGGCAACGGATTCCGGCCGGCTGACGGAAGAGCCTGCCTCAATCGTGAGTTCGCCCTTCGTCACACCTTCCGGAGTCCTCACCACTAAGCGCGTCGGAGAGCAGAGCATGAGGCTTGCCAGCCGGTCACCGAACCGCACTTTGGGCCGCGTTCGACCGTTTTCCGTGAAGCCGCTTCCCTTAATCCAGATTTCGCCGCCTGCGATGGCCGCGCGCGGGTTTACGTCCGCAATCACAGGCCTTTCGCCGGCTGCATGAGGCTCCTTGATCGTTGTCTTTTGCACGCCGCCTCGCTTCTTCCACACGCTCATCGTACCGCAAATCCGAGTAAAAATAGCGCCAGCAAACTATACGCTCCCGCCATGGCGTCATCCGCCATAATGCCCCAGCCCCCGCCCAGATGCTCAGCTCGCCGCGCCGGGAATGGCTTGAGGACGTCGAAAAACCTGAAGAGCAGAAACCCGGCGATCAGCCAGCCCCAGCTCAAGGCAGGATTGACCAGAAATGTGATCATCTGGCCCGCCACCTCGTCAATAATCACGGAGCTTGGATCTTCCGTCTGCAGCTCCTTTTCAGCGCGTCCCGACGCCCACACGCCAACAAAAAATACCGCCGCAACCGCGGCGCCAAATAAAATGTGGTTCTCTCGCGGGCCAAACGGCAAGCGGCCGAGCAACACAGCCGCCAAAAGACCGATTGCAGCTCCGACCGTGCCTGAAGCAAGCGGGAACGAACCTAATCGGCCGAGCGTAGCAATGCGCACGGCAACCGCGTGCCCCTTTTCATTCACCGTCTCCGTCTTTGGGCTGGGCGTCGCCTTCTCCTCCATTCTCGGATTCCGGCGCGCTCGAATGCGGCGTGGAAATGCGGTATCTGCCGGAAAGCCAGTTATCCAGGTCAATCATCTTGCAGCGTTCGCTGCAGAACGGCCGGTAGGGGTTTCCCTCCCACGGGGTTTCCCGCTTACAGATGGGGCAGCGCATATGCGGGACTTCGAGCGGCAAAGGACTGAATTTGGACCAGCCCCTGGATAGTTTGATGATCCTGATACGGAACGGCCGGATCGGCAAAATAATCCGGCTCGAGCGTTGCCACCACGTCGTAATCAGACGCCTGAGTGACACGAGCCCAGCGGTATTCGCCCGCCCGGGGCTCAGGGCCTTCAAAATCGTTCAAGAGCACGCGGCCGTCAACTTCGGGCGCCTGGGATTCAAGCCGGGCGGAAAAAAGCAACGGCATCTCCGGCAAGCGCCCTTCCACGAGTACAGGTAGCCGATGCCCTGCCAGCTTCTTCAGCTTATTTCGCGAGATTCGCCGCTGTACGGCCATGATGGTGTTCTTGCGCCGCCGGACCGTTGCTGCCGGCACCTGCGCGCGCAGAGAGAAGGATGCGCTGGATTCTTCATTCGAATATTGAAAGACGCCCAGCCGGTCGAACGACGCTTCAGAAACAAATTCCCGCAGAGCTTGGAAATCATCTTCAGTCTCGCCCGGAAATCCGACGATCAGGGACGTACGAAGCGCCACGCCGGGGATCGCCGCGCGAATCTTTCGGATCAATCTCAGGAATTGGGCGCCATCGCTCCCGCGCCGCATGGCCTTCAACACCGGGCGGCTGGCATGCTGAAAGGGAATATCAAAATACTTGGCAATCTTCGGTGAGCTGGCCACCGCTTCGATGAGCGCGTCCGTCACGCGGTTCGGGTAACAATACAGGAAGCGCAGCCAGACCAAGCCGTCGAGCGACGCAAGCTGCTTCAAAAGCCGGGCCAGCCCGTCGCGCAGCCCAAGGTCTTCGCCGTAATTGGTATTATCCTGCCCCACCAGCGTGAGCTCGCGCGCTCCGCCGCGGATCAAGTTTTCAGCTTCGTGAATGATGGAATCGAACCGGCGCGAGCGAAACTTTCCGCGCATTTGCGGGATCACGCAAAAAGAACACGTATGGTCGCAGCCTTCGGCGATCTTGATGAAGGCGGAATGAGACGGCGTCGAGAGAACGCGCGGCGTTCCCTGATGATAGAGATACGGCTCAGCTTGCGCGCGCGCTTCGCGTCCCGAGCTCCGCAGATCGCAGGCTTCCACTACTCGTTCAATCTCGTTTGTTCCCAGAACGTAGTCCACTTCCGGAAACTCGTTCAAAATGTCGCGCCGGTAACGTTCCACCAGGCATCCGGTCACTACAAGCCTGCGAGCCCGGCCACGCTTCTTGTATTCTGCCATCTCGAGGATTGTGTCGATGGATTCCTGCTTGGCCGGTTGAATGAAACTGCAAGTATTGACGATCAACACGTCTGCGTCTTCAGGTTGGGGAGTGATCTCATAGCCTGACTGTCTGAGGACACCCAGCATGACCTCGCTATCCACTGTATTTTTGGGACAACCCAGACTCACCAGTCCCACTTTTGGCATAAAAAGCGACGGCTCCTTGCGACTCTTCGGCTGACAGAGCGTATCTAAAATCTTAGCATAGGTTACGGCCACCGACAGGCGCCGGTCCGGTTTGAACCTTAACACGCCGGGCGGCAAAGCCGGCGACAGGCGCGGCTGCCGCGCAGGAATTTACGATCGCGCAGCGCCGGCATCTTGCCAGCCCTCGAGTCTCTGCATTTGCCGAGGAGTGTCGCCCAGGCACGATGCGGCTCCGCCGCCTGACGTGCGGCCAGGCTTGAGGAAAGCCTTGCCTTTCCAAGACCGCCGGTGATCCAATTCCTTGGGCCAGGTTGTTCCTCGCCCTCTTGCCCACCGTTAACAGGGATACGGCTTGTCTCTTCGTCACCACCGTGGCCCGCAAGGAGCGATCAGTTACCAGAAATCAGCAGTCAGCATTCAGCAAACCGGTGCGGAACAGCGCAGTGCCCGCTCGACGCTGAAAGCTGATCGCCGGCCGCGGGCATCTTGCTCGCCTCTCGTCTCTCATCTCTGGTCTCTTGTCTCTCCTGCCCTCTGATCGCCGCTAGCTGATTGCTGATATCCTGCTCGTCTCTCGCCTCTCCAGGGCGTCTCGCTATGGCCTGCCTGCCAGGCACGGGCGCGGGTGACTCGCGTCGAGATCGACGGGTGCGAATAGAAGATCAGTTCTTTCCAGCGTGGAGGATTGCGTTCTGCAAGGTTCTGGGCTGCGAGGCGTTCGAGGCCACGCACCAGCGGCTCAGCATCGCCGAGGGCGGCGAAGGCATAATCATCCGCCTGGCGCTCCATTCGGCGCGAAAACGCGTTGCCCAGCGGAAGCAGGAGCGCGGAGAGGACCGTAGCCACAAGCAAAAGCAGCGGCAACCCCGCGACGTCCTGAATGCCTTTCAATTGAAGCGGCGGCGCAAAAAACTTCAAAGCCGCAGCAGCCATCCAGAACCCGAAAAACGACAAGCCTGTCTGAAAGGCGAGGCCGAGCCAGATGTGCCGGTGGACGTGGTGACCAAGCTCATGGGCAAAAACCGCTTCAATCTCCTCGTGCGGCGCTGATCCAAGCAGGGTATCGCTGATCATCACGCGGCGCGTAGCTCCAAGTCCGGTGAGCGCGGCATTGGCTTTGGCGCTCTTTTCGCCCAGTTTCCATTCGAAAACGCCGCGAATGCGAGCGCCGGCGCGCTCAGCGAGCCGGCTCAGCCGGTTCACCAGCTCGGCTTCTGCTCCCTCAGCCGAAAGCGGCCGGAATTTGAAGAAAAGCGGAAACAACAGAACAGGAGCGAGCTGAACGAGAATGACGGCGAAAACGGTAAACGCACCCCACGCCCACAACCACCACGTTCGCGGCGCCGCGCGCAGCAGCGCGTAAACCAGCTCCAGCCCGCCCAGCCCGAGCGCTGCGCTTAACAGCGTTCCCTTGGTTTCGTCCCAAAGCCAGCCCCGCCAGCGTTGCCGGTTCAATCCGTAACGGATTTCGATTCGCCGTGAAAGAATGGAAATCGGTAGTCCGAACAGCTTGAGCAAAACTCCCAGCCCGATCCCGTACAGCAACACCACGGCCGTGGCTGCCGCACGCCATCCTGAAGGCGCAGCCACTCGCCGCGCCCACCCAACGCTCGCACCCGAAAGGAGAAAGGCAAGCAGGACGGCGAGATCGGTCCCAAAAGAAATCAGCGTGAGGCGAAAGTGTTCCCTTGCGTACTGCTTCGCCTTGGCTTCGCTGCCTGGTTCGGATTCTGTGCCCGGCATCATGCAGACTGGATGATAATGGTTCGAGCGAGGTGAATTCAATGCACTATCTTTTATTCTACGAAATGGCTGATGATTACGCCGAACGGCGGGCAGAATTTCGGGAAGCTCATCTCGATAGGGCGTGGAAGGCGAGCGAGCGAGGCGAATTGGTGCTGGGAGGCGCGCTGGCCAATCCGATGGATCGCGGCGTCCTCTTGTTCAAAGGAGATTCGCCCACGGTGGCGGAGCAGTTTGCCCAAGCTGATCCGTACGTCCTGAACGGTCTTGTGAAACACTGGAGCGTACGCGAATGGACGACGGTGGTTGGGGAAGGCGCCGCGACGCCAGTGAGGCCCAGCCGAATGGCGGCTGAAAATGGCAGAACCCGATGACACCAGTCGCCCAAGGCCGCACTGGCCTTGAAACTTCTGTACTTGTTGAGGAGTGTCGCCCATGCACGATGCGGCTGTGCCGCCTGACGTGCGGAAGGGCTTGCCTTTCCGGCAGCACCAGTGATCGAATTATTCAGGGCGGGGCTGCGCCTCAGGGCTGTCCAAATTAGCTTCGGGCCAGCAAACCGCTTGTTGATTCTATTGAACAAACTTCGCCCCTGAAGGCTGGTTTGAAAACCAGGTTCCCCCGGCGGCGGAGGGGAACGGGTCGGCAGGGGCACGGAATTTTTCACGGTGCTGTCCAATTAAACCGGGCTAAAACCGAGAGAAAGTTGAGTGTCATGAATTCCTTGCAGCGCCGGCGGAGGTTCGAAGGGCTCATCCAGCCAAGTGAAAAGGTCCCGATAAACAAACAGTTGCTGGCGCAGCAGAGCCACCAGGTTCGACAGCGACCAGCCAAAACGGGCGCGCCATTGCAAATACTTCAACACCAGTATCGCAATCAGTGCTGTCCAAATCTGGATCTTCAAAGCGTTGGCGCTGGTGCCGACAAAAGTTTTGACCCGGAGGGATTGCTTCAACGCCCGGAAGAAAAGCTCAATCTGCCAGCGCTGGCGATAGATTTCGGAGATCGTCGTGGCGGCGAACTGCAGGTGATTGGTGAGCAGCACCAGCATCCTTTGGTGCTCCGCATCCCAGACCTCGATCTGCCGCAGGTTCACTTTCATGCGCCGCCAGTTCCGACTGCCCAACCGAATGATCTGATCGCGGCGGATGGAGCGGTTTTGCGGCCGGGACCTTTTCTCGATCACCTGGTAAGCCGCGTCGGTCCGCATCCGGGTGACGAAGAAAACTCCTCGCTGGGTCAGGCGCTCGTACCAGCAGTAATCGACGTAGCCCCTATCGAAAATCAAGATGGTGCCGGGTTCGAACTCCCAGGTGCGGGCCACGGCGACCTCGGAGCGCTTCCCTTCGGTGATCACGGCGAATTGGGGCAGGTAGCCTCGATGATCCAAGACCAGGTGCAGCTTGGCCGCTCCTTTGCTCCGCTGATAGGCCGCCCAGTCGAAGACCGTCGAGCACAAGTCAATCAAGGTGCCATCGATGCTGAGGAGCCGATTGCGGAAACGAAATTTGCGGCGCGGAGCGAGTTCAGCCTGGAAGCGCGCGTAGAGTCGCTCAAAAATCGCTTGATATAACGCCCAGGGGCGATGCTTATTGGCATAAGCCAAGGTAGAGCGCCGGGGGGCCTGCGGAACACCCAAGTGCTTCAACTTGCCCTCACAAGCGGCCAGCCCCCCGCAAATTTCGCGCAGCGACTGAGCTTGTCCGAGTTGGCAAAACAGCATGGCCACAAATTGTCCCCAGGAGGTGAAGCCTCGGGCATGACGCTCGGCCCGGTGCTTGCGAACCATCTGTTCAAACTCCAGGCGGGGGAAAAGCTGGAGTATTTGAGAGAAGATGCTGCATACTCGATTCACGGTGGAACCTCCTTCAGTTGAGATTAATCGTGCGGCAACACAAAACCTCAACTTACCGGAGATTCCGCCTTTTTCAAAAACCTAATTTGGACAAGCCTGGGCTTCGACCGGCCTCGGGTATCCGTGATTATTCCGGACTTCAACGAGGAATCGACCCTTGCGCCTTGCTCGATTACCTGCGCGATGTAGAGCCCGACGAAGTTATCGTTGTTATCGTTGCCGATGGAGATTCCACAGATTGCACGGTTGAGGGCGCCGGCCGGCAAGCGCGAATTCTACGTTCGGCGCGCGGACGGGAAAGCGGAGGCTCGGGCAACGCGCTGCCTTACGATGCGAAGCGCGAGCCCCGCGCTATTCCTCGCGGCGCCGCTCAGCCACAATCGTAACCTGCATGTCGTGCGCGAGACGCACCACTTTCTGAACCAGGCTTTGGCCGAGGACAGGCACTCGTGGCCCCTGCTGGGCGCGGGCGAGAAGAATCTGGGTCACTTGGTTTCTTCTGGCGAAGTCCACTAAGGTTTCGGCGGGATTTTCGCCCTGCAGCACGCGAGTTTCGATATGAAGCATGCGAGCAAGGTTTAAGTGGCGCTCGAGAGTGTCCCGTTGCGCCGGCGGTACGCGGTGCAAAGTGGCATCGGGCTGAACAGCTACGGCGAAACAATCAGCTTGCAGGTAATCCGCCACGCGGCGACCGCGACGGATCAGCATGGCTGTGGACGGATCTGCGGAGACGTAAATCAGCAGACGGTCGGAAGCAGGGGCAGCAGGCTCGACGCCGGCAAGACCGCTGGTTCCGGCCGCAGGCATAACGCTCGAGGCTTCGTCCTGCACGGATTGGCGGACATCTACCTCGTAGGCTGTTTGGCGCAGCGCAAGCTCGCGCAAAACCACGAGGCTGGACTCTTTGAAGAAGTTCTGTAACGCCTGCTGAGCTTTCTCCGGCGTATAAACGACGCCGCGCCTCAGCCGGTTGAGCAGCGCCTGGGGCGGCAAATCAACCATCACCACTTCGTCCGCCTGCTTTACCACCCAGTCGGGAATTGTTTCTCGCACACGCACGCCCGTAACCGCCCAGACATGGTCGTTCAGGCTTTCGAGATGCTGAACGTTCATGGTGGTGAGCACGCAGATGCCGGCATCCAGCAGCACCTGAACGTCTTCCCATCGCTTGGTTCGCGCTGAGCCGGGCACGTTCGTGTGTGCGAATTCATCCACAGCGCAGACGGAGGGCCGACGCCGAAGTATGGCTTCGGCGTCCATTTCGTAAAACGTCGCTCCGCGGTATTGGATTTCTTTGCGCGGGATCTCGTCAAGACCCTCCGTGAGCTCGATTGTATCCTTGCGTCCGTGAGGTTCGAAGTAGCCTATCACCACGTCAACACCCTGGCGCACGAGCGCTCGCGCCTCGATGAGCATGGCATAGGTTTTGCCCACGCCGGCAGCGTAGCCCAGATAAATCTTAAGTGAGCCCCGGCCGGTTGAAGGGATGGGGTCATTCATGGGCAGGCGTTAATTGGGGAACACACGCACATCCATTCCTTCGGCTTCGCGGATGAGCCGGTCTACGAAACTGCCCCAAACACGATGCGTCCAGTGCTCGTGGGAGCTGTGACCAATGAAGATTTGAGTGATGCCATGCTGGCGAGCGAACTCCATGATTGCGTGCATGGGCTCCTCGCTTTCCAGGCGGACGACCTGGGCGTCAAGCTTACGGGCAAGCGAGAGAGCCCGATCCAGCGACGCGCGATCCTCCGGCGTCAGGTCCGGCTCGTTGACGGTCACTGCAAAAAGCTCGCCGCTGAAGCGCTCGGCATTTCGATGGCCGCTTTCAATCATCCGCTCGGCGACCGTGCCCGGTTTGACGCAGACCATGATGCGTTCTCGAGCGCCGCCGACGGGCTCGATTCCATGCCGCTCGCGGTATTTTTCGAGCTGATCGTCCACGACTTCGGCCGCAAGAAGCAGCGCCATTTCCCGCAGCACGAGAAGGTTTTGCTGGTGAGTGGGCTCGCCTGGATGGCCCGCGCACCTGTCAGCAGGCGCATCCACCACTTCGATCTCATCCGCTGTCTTGACGAAACCCAGAGGAATGGTTTCCGTCACTTCTTTCCCGGTAATTTTCTCCACCTTATCCCGCAATTCTTCGATAAATTGCAGGTTCACGGACCCGATCACGGAAATGCCTGCGGCGCGCAGCGCTTCAACATCCTGCCAGCGCTTGGCGTGCGCGCTTCCGGGAGGGTTGTCGTAAGCCAAACCGTCCACGAGGCACACTTGCGGATGACGGCGCAAAACGGCGGGCACGTCGATCACCGGCACGCCATTCAGCTTCTTGAGCGGGATCACCTGCATGCAGTCCAGCAGCTTTTCGATGGCTGGAGGGAAAGTGGGCTGAATCGCGCCAACGACGACATCCTCGCCCTTCGCCTTGCGCCGGCGGCCTTCATCCAGCATACGAAAGGACTTTCCCACCCCCGGCGCGTATCCCAGGAAAATCTTCAGCCGGCCGCGGTTACGAAATTCTTCTTCGGCCTGTACCCGGCGCAACAACTCTTCCGGGTCAGGACGTGTCATCAGTTTCGGCATAGCGATGAGTCCTGATGACCTTATTATGGCGGAAATTCATCGAAAAACAAAAGAACGAACGGCTTTGCTGCAGGACCTATTTCACCTCACCGATTTCTGCTATTTCCCGACACAGAAGGTGGAAAATATCACACCGAGCAAGTCTTCGGTGGTTGTTGCGCCTGTGACGGCATCGAGGGAGTGGAGGGAATCGTAAAGATCAAGGAGCAGCATCTCGTGAGGCACGGCGCAGGCAGCGGCCTGACCGGCTTTTTCCAAAAACCGAATGGCCTCCTTGATGGATTGCTGGTGCCGAAGGTTGGTGATGACTTCGCTCTCCACTTCGGAAGATTGGTTCGGGGTTAGAAGCGACAGGAGCGCTTGCTGAAGCGTGTGGATGCCGGCTCGCGTTCGTGCGGAGGTTTTAACGACGGCGAGTCCAGCCGGCAACAGCAAACCGTTCCGTGGCTCCTCAGCGGGAGCGAACGCACCAGGGCGAGGGCTTCCGGAATCCGTCAGACGATCATGAGCGCCCACGGGCAGCGCGTCAGCCTCCGCAATTTTCGATTTGAGTTGACGTTCATCCAATCGGGAGGGCAAATCCGATTTGTTGCTGGCGACGACCAAACGGCCAAGAGGCCGGATCTTGCGAAACAGTTTCTCGTCTTCTACCAACCAGCCTTCGGCCGCGTCCAGCACCAATAGGCGCAGATCGGAATCCGCAATGGCCTGAAGCGATTTTTCCACACCGATTCTTTCCACTTGATCGACAGTTTCCCGGATGCCGGCCGTATCCACCAGCCGCACAGGAATGCCTCCTATCGATGCGGTTTCTGAGACCAGGTCGCGCGTGGTTCCGGGCGAGTCTGTCACGATCGCCCTTTCTTCGTTCAGCAGGCAATTGAACAGGCTGGATTTGCCCACATTCGGGCGTCCCACGATCGCCAGGCTGATTCCTTCGCGGACGAATCTGCCGAATTCGTATCCTTGTTCCATCTTTTCCAGGGCGTCACGAATGCCTGCGATTTGCGCTGCAATTCCATCGTTGGCCGCGACGGGCACCTCATCCTCAGCAAAATCGATCCCTGCTTCCATGCGAGCAATGAGATCAATCAAGGTTTGCTTGACGGGCCGCAGGCGAGCGGAAACGGCTCCTTCCATTTGCTGAGCGGCCATGCGCGCCTGGAAAAGCGTTCGGGAGTCGATGAGGTCTCGAATCGCTTCGGCCTGTGTCAGATCGATCCGGCCGTTGAGGAACGCACGCTGGGTGAATTCTCCTGGCTCAGCGAGACGGGCACCCTTCGCGATGCAGCACTCAACCAGGCAGTGGAGAACAACCGGGGCTCCGTGACACGAGATTTCCACCACGTCCTCGGCGGTATACGAATGCGGTGCGCGAAAGAAGGTGACCATAACGCGGTCGAGAACCTGCTTTGACGCCGCGTCCACGAATTCACCGAGAGTGGCGTGCCTGGCTTTCAGAGGTAACTGCGGAAGGCGGATGAGAACAGAAGCGATTTCGAGCGCCCGGTTTCCCGAAAGCCGGATCACCCCGATTCCGCCCCGGCCGGGAGGCGTGGAAACAGCAACGATGGTGTCTTCGGCCATACGTCAGCGAGGTTGTGTTTACAAGTGCAGGCGCTGGCGGGCCAGCATCACGGCGCCGAGGGCTCCGGCGTTATCCCCCAACGCTCCAGCCACGATTCTCAGTTTTCTTGCCGCATGGGAGCGGGGCGAAAACTCGTAAGCGGTTTTGCGGATGGGCGCTACGAAAGTTTCGCCGAGCCGTTCGGCGATGCCGCCGCCGATCACCACGCACTCCGGATCAAGAATGTTCATCAAGTTTGCCGTCAAAACACCCAGGTAAAATTCCGCGCGTTCCATGACCGCCCGCATGACGGGATCGTTGCGGCTAAGGGCGGTTTGAATGATGCTGCTGGTAATGCGGTCCTTTTGGCGCTCCTTGAGGATCTCCGGGATCAGGCTTTTCTTGCCGGCTTTGATGGCTTCCCACACTGCGCGCTCGATCGCGGTCCGGCTGGCAAAGGCCTCCACGTGCCCACGTCGCCCGCAACTGCACACCGGCCCACCTGGATCGACGACCGTGTGGCCCACCTCGCCAGCCCAGCCGCGGCTGCCGGGGAAAAGCTTGCCGCGCGAGATGATGCCGCCACCGATGCCTGTGCCCACGAAAACTCCGACCATCTCAGAAACGCTTTCTCCGGCGCCGAGCAGGTGCTCACCGACGGTGCCGGCATTCACGTCGTTTTCGACGGCCACCGGCGCGCCCACGCATGCCTCGAGATCAGTTCCCAGCGAAACGTTTTTCCATCCCAGGTTGGCCGCTTCGCAGACCATTCCGCTCGTGCCGTCCACCTGGCCCGGCGCGCCCACACTGACGGCCGACACTTGCTTCAGCTTGTAACCTGCGCCATTCGCCGCCTTCTTCACCAGAGCGGCGATTTCAGCAATAACCGCTTTGGGTTTTGAAGCGGACGGTGTTTTTGCTTTTGCGGTTGCCAGAATGGTGTTCTTCCGGTCCACCGCGATCGCTTTCATGCTGGTGCCACCCAAGTCCACGCCTACAATGATGCCCTTTTTTGAGCCCATGAAATTCCTCTTTTCGCTCGAGAACTCCCTGACTGCGCAAAGCTTACTGTATCAGGACTACAGCATTCGAAGGAACGGGTTGTGCTCGCGTTCTTCTCCGATCGTCGTCGAAGGGCCATGCCCGGGGAAAACCCGGGTCTCGTCTGGAAAGCGCAGGAGGATATTCCGGATGGATCGCATGATTTCCGCGCTGTCACCACCCCAGAGATCGGTGCGTCCGATGCTTCCCTTGAAAAGCGTGTCTCCACTGAAGATGACGGGGCGCTCACCCGGCAAATGTAGAGAAAGGCTGCCCGGCGAATGACCGGGCGTAGGAAACACTTCGAGCGAAAGGGAGCCCGCGCGGACCAAGTCTCCCTCTTTAAGGAACTGACTCACCTCTGAGATCTTCGGAGGGTGAACGCCTAACCACGCCGCCTGAACTGCGAGGTTCTGATACAGCGGCCCATCGGCAGCGTTCATCAGGACGGGCGCGCCGGTCTGCCGCTGCAGCTCACTGATGCCGCCCACGTGATCGATGTGGGCATGGGTTGCGACGATGGCGCGCACGCGCAATCTGTGGCGATCGAGCACTTCGCGGACGCGCTCGATCTCGTCGCCGGGATCGATGACCACTGCCTCCTTGCTCGATTCATCCCCAAGCACGGAGCAGTTGCACTCAAGCATGCCGACAGGAAGGATTTCGTGGATCATCATGATCACTGAATCACCGCGGCGAAAAAACCGTCCAGCGGGTAGTCGCCAGGCCGCGTGCGGAAAAAACCGTCGTCGTCAACCAAAGCTGCCATGTGCGGAAACTCGCGCCGCAGTTGTTTCGCCCCGGCCAGCGAACAGTCTGGTCTGCCGGCGAGCACCTGGGCGATCACGTCTTCATTCTCTTCTGGCTCGAGGGAACACGTCACGTAGACCACCCGGCCGGCCGCGGCCATCGAAGCCAGGGCCGTACGAAGGATCGCGGCCTGAGTCTCCGCAAGCCGCTCCAGATCCGCGGCCTTTAGCCTCCATTTTACTTCAGGATTTCGCGCAAGCGTCCCGGTGCCGGAGCAAGGAACGTCTGCCAGCACCGCCGCGAATCGCGAAAGAAACGGCAACGGCGCTGTGGCATCCAGCGCAACGCGATGGAGTCGCACGGCACGAGGCCAGTTGGCCGGAATCACCTTGTCCATCAGCCGCAGCCTGCGAAGGCTGCGATCGCAAGCCACGATGGCTCCTTCCTGGAGCGATTCGGCGAGTTGGCCGCTCTTCACACCGGGGGCCGCGCAAAGATCGAGGAGTGCTTCGCCCGGACGCGGATTCACGAGCTCCGCAGCCAGTTGCGACCCCTCATCTTGAATGGTCACCCGCCCTTCACGAAATGGCGGAGAATCCTGGACGGCGCCCGATTCGATCACCAGGCAGCGGCGCGCAAAGGCGCCGGGCCTGGTCTCGACTCCCGCTGCGGCGAGTTCCCGGCGGATCGCCTCTTTTTCACGGATGTCTCCGCCGACGCGAAGATGAGTGCGCGGAAGCGACTGGCTGGCGAACACGATGTTCGCGGTGATTTCAGCACCGAAATGCTTCTCCCACCGCTCCCGCATCCAGCCAGGGATTGATCGCCGCGCGCTTTCGGCAAATTGCGGATCCTCAGGACCGGCCGTTGCGATCGATGACTCTTCACATTTGCGCAGAACAGCATTCACCAGGCCCCTGGCAGACGCGTGGCGCACGGCTTTCGTCAACTCGACAGCCTCGTTCACGGCAGCGCGTTTCGGAATGCGGCTGAGGAAGCGCACCTGATAGACTCCGAGCCGCAGGATCTCCAGAATTTCAGCATCAAAGTACGAGAGCGGTTTTCCGGAAATGCGTTCGATCTGATCATCGAGCTCTCCGCGCCAGCGCAGCACTCCCATCACCAGTTCCGTCGCAAGATTACGGTCCCCCTGGCTCAATCGGGAAACTTCATCGCTTTGAAGGCTGTCAACGGCGAAGGACTGCGAGACTTCGACGCGCCGAAGAATGCGAAAGGCAACCGCGCGAGCGGCGGAGACGGGCATGACGCGAGACCTCGCACCTACCGTAGCAGGGGCGCGGCTTCCTTGGCAAAATAAGTGAGAATCAAATCCGCGCCTGCGCGCTTAATGGCCAGAAGGCTTTCCATCATGATCAGCTCGCGGTCGATCCATCCCATGCGAGCGGCGGAGACGATCATTGAGAACTCGCCGCTCACCTGATAAGCCGCCAACGGAACGTCAAACTTGTTGCGCGCGAGGGCGAGGACGTCAAGGCAGGGCAGCGCCGGTTTAACCATGATGATGTCCGCTCCTTCGTCGATATCCAGCACAATTTCCCTCATTGCCTCCCGCTGATTGGCCGGATCCATCTGGTACGATTTTCGGTCGCCCGAGCGCGGAGCGGAACCCGCAGCTTCGCGGAAAGGACCGTAGAAGGCCGAAGCGTATTTGGCGGAATAAGCGAGGATCGGGACATGTGTCAGGCCGCCATCGTCCAGCGCAGCGCGGATGCGTCCAACCCTGCCATCCATCATATCCGAAGGCGCGACCACGTCCGCACCCGCTTCCGCCAGGCTCAAAGCCGTCTTAGCGATCAACTCGAGCGACTCGTCGTTTATGACTTCGCCGTTTTTCAGGACACCGCAGTGTCCGTGATCGGTATATTCGCACAAACACACGTCGCAGATGACCACAAGCTCCGGCAACGCCTTCTTGAGGGCGCGGACGGCCCGCTGCACGATGCCGTCGTTGTCGTAAGCGCCCGAGCCAACGTGATCCTTGGATTCAGGAATGCCAAACAAAATGACGCCTGGGACGCCGAGGTCATATGCGGCCTGGCATTCCTCGACCAGCAGATCCGCCGACCAGCGGAAATTCCCGGGCATGGCGGGAATTTCCTGCTTCACACGCGAGCCCGGGCAGACAAACAGCGGTGCAACCAGCGATTTGGCGGTGAGCCGCGTCTCGCGCACGAACTCGCGCAGGGCCGGAGTGCGGCGAAGCCTTCGCAGACGATGAATGGGAAATGGCATAGATGAAATTATGAGTTCAACGCTTGGAATAAACAATTCCTCTCACGGGAACTGCTGTAATTGACGCTCGATGAATTGGCCCGGCTTAAAGCTGCCGAATGTGCCAATGCGGCCCAGGCTGATGGAAACACTAAAGGCGTTTTCATTCCGGATGAAGCCGAGATTGAAGCGTTGCACCTGCCCATTGAGGGCGAAACAGCCAAAATTGTAGCTAATCTGCTCCACGTAGTCTTCGGCAATTCCTTGCGACAGGTTGTAATCCACCCGGAATGCGGCCGAGAGGCGTTTATGAATGAAGCCGCTATAGCTGGCCATGAGATCCAAGAGATTGAACGTGGGAAGCAATTCCAGCGGGATGGTCGGAGCGATGGGCGCCGGGAGAAGCTTGGTGTGATTGATAAAAAAGTCCGTGAAAGCCACGTCTAAAGAATGAACGTGGAACCGGGACGTAGCGCCGGCGTTCAACACGCCGCCCCTCTGCGGGTCTATATCCGTGCGGAATTCGGCATCGAGATTCGATGTGGGCGAGAATTTCAGGATCGAATCGATGGGTGAAAGATTCCGGCCTTCAGGGAACGAAAACCCCGTTAGATTCAGCGTCGGCTCTATCGCCACTTGCGCTCCCGGGCTGATGGCGCCGCCAAATGTAGGATCAAAGAAGTAGGCTTGCGTGAGCGTCCACGAAAGCAGGTCCCGAGCCTGCGGCTTGGGCTTGCCTGGCGGGGCGTCCTTGCGCCACAGGATGGAATTCGTCACAGAATAGTCAATTTCGTTATCTTCGGTGAGCAGGTCCAGCGTGTCAAACGGGACAACATCGAGAATATCGCGCGGGTCGGGAGATTTCACCAGGTGATAGTGAATGTCCGATTCGATGACGTGCTCGACGCGATGTCCCCAGAATGGGCGGTTGAAAACCTTCTCTAAAGAGGGTGGACGCAGGTCGACGGAAACATCACCCAACGCCCGATTGAGACCGCCGCGGTCCGGTTTGAAACTGGTTCCATAAAAGGTGTCTCTGATTCCAAAGGTCGGCGTCAGATCGAAACCCCAAAGAGGTTTCAGGCGTAGGGTGAGTTCGGGGGCGGCGTCGATGCGCTCGCTGATGGTGGGAGTGCTAAAGCCGGGCTCCGACCGTCCGACGCCGCCGGCGGAGGTGTCGAAAGAGAAATAGAACGGTGAAGTCCCAAGCTCGTTGTCGAGCCCTGAAAAGGAAACCGTTGGATATTGGCGGATGATGATAGATTGCTCATTTACCGGAGCCGCGGAAAGAAAGTCCTGGTAGCGCGACGCGTAAAGGCTGAGGTTGTAAGGCCCGGCGTCTCGAGTTAGAAAGCCCATTTGACTCGCTTCAGATGAGACAGCGGCATTGAAGTTGTTGGCCCAGGTTTCCCGGAAAGCCAGGGAATTGACGTAGTCCACGTCAACGACGCCCTGGAACCCATCGCCGAGATTGGCGGAATCTCCCGTAATATTAAAGCTGCCGCCCGGCGTGCGGATATCGCGCAACGGTCCGCTGGCGCTGTCGTCAATCGCAAAAAAGTTTGCTTCGAGGGTGCTCGTAGCGCTGGGGGTCGCGCGGAATCGGCCGGATACTCCTAGGCCCCGCAGGCTGTAATATTCCGCGCCCAGCAGCAGGTCCGCGCTGGGATTGAGCACCCAGTAAAAACCGCTTCCAAGCATGAATCCTTTTTGCGTGTCAGAGCCAATTTCGGGCAGCAGGAATCCGCTGTGGCGTGGTGTGCGCGAAGCGGAAACTGCAAGAAAGGGCAGATAAAAAACGGGAAGGCCCAGGAAACGGAACACGGCTTGCTGCCCTCTCAGCGAGTGCCCAATCTCCAGCCGGGCCTCTCCCATTCCAAAGGCCAGCCCGTCCCGCTCTTTTTCGCAGGTACTGAAGTTCCCCTTGTCGATTGAATAGGTATCCTCGTTCACCCGCACCAGCTCCTCGGCACGAATGAAGAGCGGCGTAGCCTCCGTCTTGCCTGTCTCGTCGCGCGTCGAAAATCGAATGTATCCGTGGGCGTGCAAAAACCATCCCTTTCCGGTCATCACATTGTAATGAGCTTGGGCGGCGTCTACGTGACCATGGGGATCGTCAAACACCACATGCCCCGCGGCTTCCATATCCCCTGTAGTACGGTTATATGTGGCACGGTCTGCCGTCAGACGCATGTCCTGGTAAGTGATGATGACGTGTCCGCGTAAAAACATAACGTTCTTAATAATCTGGCGGTGATCCGAGAGGATGACCAGCGTGCTTTGAGGATCCTGAAACGGCGGAGCAGTGGAACACGCCTGCCCCTGACCGCGGCTGGCCACTGACGTGAATAAGACAAGCAGAAGAGCCCCGATCACCGAACGGGATCGGGGTTGCGCTCCGCTGGACGGATCGAGCATGAGCCTAGCAGCCATTTTACTTGAACGCCGTTTGTTTTCGCCAAGCCATTTGATACCATACTGGTGAATTAGGATGTTCAGATGAAGTGTCCCCACTGTGGGTTCGTCAGTTTTGGTGATCTACGAACGTGCAAGAAGTGCGGACATCCCCTCGACGCTTCGCCAGTTCCGGATTCGTTGCCGGCGGATTCCTCGCAACCGATGACGCTGGGCGATATGGACGCCGGCCGCCAGATACTTGCAAGCTCACGTGGCGCGGGCTACCCTCCCCGCTTGCGTCCTCATCCGCCAGTAAGGAATAACGTGTTTGACACTCCAACCGCTACCTCGGGAGCAAGCGAACTGGCAGAGCGAGTGGAGCAATCCGGGCGCCCCCGGGAAGCCATAGCCGGAAACGCCCCGAGCCAGACGCTGGCGTTCGATTTCGAGCCCAACCTGGCGCCGGCGGCGGTTTCACCGTACCCTGGCGGGGGGTCCGCCTCCCCGGAGCGGCAGTTCGACGTAAGTCTGGAGAGCCGGCAAGGAACGCACGAGAAAGTCAGGCTCGATTCAATTTCCCTCAGCGCCGCCGGCCATCGCCGGAGCGTTCCTGCGATTCAGCACGAAGAAACGGTCTTAGGTCCGCTTCAGAAGAAAGGTGAGATGCGGTCCGCAGTCGAGCCGGTCATCACCTTGGGGAGCCGGAGCGCCTCGGCCAATTCAGACGAAGTTAACCCGGCGCCGCTTGGTAAACGGTTTCGTGCAGGAGTCGTGGACGCTGCCATTCTTGCGGCAATCGAGGGAGTGTTTGCCGGCTCCCTCCGTTTGTTGGGTGGACGTCTTCAGTTGACGCCTGCAATCCTCGCCGTCCTGGGCTTCATTGCCGCCTTCTGGCTTTTCGCGTACTTCGCCGCCTTCGAAGCATTGACATTTTCGACGCCAGGTCAGGCTGCCATGGGGCTGTCAATCCGGAATTTCGACGGGGTCTATCCCAGCGGTAAGGATTCTTTGTTGCGTGCCTTCGGCTACCTGGTCTCAACTGTGGCATTCATGGTGGGATTTCTCTGGGCCGCGATGGATAGCGACACGCTGGCCTGGCACGATCACATTTCAGGCACTGTGCTGGTGGAGCGCGAATTGCCGGCTGAGCGGCATTGAACGGTCTTTCTCGAGATGGGTAACCGAGGCTTTCTAAATCAAAAGCTCGGCAAGCGGATGAACCGGAAGATCTCGCTGGCGAAGCGACGCTTGCAGGCCGGGCGGCCGCCTGATGCGGATTCAGGGGCAGCCTTGAGAGGTCCTCGCACCCTTCCGCCGGCGCCGAGCAGGAAGCACCGGTGAACGGCTCTAACGAATCGATCCTTTTGCTTTTATTCGTGCTGAAACTGCATAACCTTTCTCGCCTCAGCCATCTTTCGTAAGTCAAACTTCCAAATCCACACACGGGCTCAGTCCCAATTCTTCAAGCGTGGCCATACCTGTTTCAGGTTCCACCCACGCGGGCCACGACAGAGCCAGATGGGGCCTTGCTCGAGTGCGTACGGAACGCCAAAATGCCCGGCGAGCTTTACCCGTTTGAAGAAATGCTCCAGCCGGGCTCGCTGATCACCAAGAATGATCATGGTTGAGCCCGTATATTCTCGCGGTCCCCACAGAAAATAGCTTTGATGACCCGAAATGGCTTTTGGCAAGCCGTATTGCCCGCCAAAAAAATCGATGGCCGCCGCTTCACCATAATTCTGTCCGAAGATGGCGGTTTTGGTACGCTCCTCGGCCGGAAGGGAATTGTAAACGCTCGCGACCGCCGCCGTCATCTCTTTCCAGCCCAGTTCGTCCGAGTAGTATTGTGGAAGTGGCGAGCGAAGATGGCTCTTTTCAGTAGCCGGGGGAGTGAACCCAAGCCGCTCCTGATAGCGGAGATAGCCTATAACCGGCAACACCGGCAGCAACATGGGTACAACCGGCGCAGTGCCCCCGAGGAGTATGGCGACAACGCCAATCTTCAGCCACTTTCTGGTTTGTAGACCGCGCTCGATGACGACAGTGCCCGCAGCGAGAAGCATGGGATACGCGGGGGCTGAATAGTAGTCTTTGCCCTTCAGGACCATCATCGTTCCCACTACCACGAGGAAGGCCCAACCCAGCATTCGATAGGCCTTGCCATCGCTCGCGAAAAACACGAACCAGAGCCCTGCCAGCCAAATTGGAAAATTCAGCGGCGACATCATAAATACTTGCTGCGCAAGAAACGCGAGCGGGCCGTAATGAATGTCGCGGCCGCTAGCCGCAATGTTATGCATCAACTGGATGAACGGCCAATGGTGCTCGACGTTCCAGATGAGATTCGGAAGAAAGATGGCAAGGGCAACGAAGCCGCCGAGCCAGATCCACGGTCTTCGCAATGCCTCTCGCCCGCGAGTGAGCAAGAGCCCTACGACGATTCCAAAGCCAAACACGGCCATGGAGTACTTATTCTCAAGGCCCAGCCCGGCCAGAACTCCAAACCACAGCCAGAGCTTTTGGTTTCGGGTTTTGATCATGCGAATGATCAGCCAGGCGCAACCCATCCAAAGAAGCGGCTCAAATACGTTCATTGCCAACTGATTCCATTATTCGGGCGCCCGGCCAGCTAAATCGATGCCTGGAGACCAAGAGAGCGCTGCCGAACCTGACAGCGCCGTAACAGGCTGCTGAAAAACTCGACGACGCCGCGAACGGTGCGCCGGCATCTTGCCGGCCTCCGTCGAATTGAAGGGAGTTGCCGGCTGGAAGCCGGCACTACGTCAACTCCCGGAAGAGTTTTTCCGCAGCCTGGTAAGCCGTTTTTTCAGCAGCCTCAGCGGTATGCTACCATTCCGAAGTGATGAACCCAACGGGCAAGTTTCCGAAGACCTTCGCCCGATACGCCTGGATCGTGCTGGGTTACAACGTCGCGGTGATTTTATGGGGAGCGGTGGTGCGCTCGACGGGCTCCGGCGCCGGCTGCGGTGACCACTGGCCGCTCTGTGGCGGCAATTTGATTCCTCGGATCCAGAAGCTGGCTACCTTGATCGAGTTTTCACACCGGGCCAGCAGCGGGGTTGACGTGCTGCTGGTAGCGGGATTGGTTTATCTTGCATTCCGGCGGTTTGAGCGGGGAGAACTCGTCCGGCGGCTTGCAGCGGCTGCGGGCTTTTTCACGATAACGGAAGGGTTGGTAGGAGCTGCGCTCGTCTTGTTCGGAGAGGTGGGAGACCGCGTTTCCATGGGAAGGGTAGTTATCCTCTCGTTGCATCTCGTCAATACTTTTCTCCTGCTTGCTTCAATCGCCCTTGTCGCGTGGGCTGCCGGCAAGATGCGACATTCTGGGCTGTTACGCGAACCATCGGAATCCGAAGGCGGCATGCCTGAAAGGAAGACAGCAATCTATTTTGCTTACGGCGCGGGCTTGGCTGGGATGCTCGTTATTGCGATCACGGGCACGCTCACGGCGCTTGCGGATACGCTCTTTCCCGCGCGGTCGCTTGCGCAAGGCTTCAGTTGGGATTTTTCGAATGCTCCCAGTCCTATCGTGCGCTTGCGGATCATCCATCCGGTGATGGCGGTCTTGCTGGGCAGCCTGTTGGTGGCGCTTGCGGTTTATGCTCTCAGCACGGCAACGAGCGCGGCCTCGAAGCGGTTGGCTGGATGGCTGCTGGGTCTGGTGGCTTTGCAGTTCATGTTTGGCCTGATCAATGTTTTGTCTCTCACACCGCTGTGGATGCAACTGCTTCACCTCCTGACTGCTGACCTCATCTGGATCACTTTGGTCCTGCTTTCGGCAGAAGTCTTTGGCTTGGCGAATGCCTACCCTTCCTTGCATGAGGGTGAGCAGGCTCCGTCGTTGGCAGAGGCTGCGGGAACGTACGCGCTTCCGAAGCATCCGTAACCTTTTCCCGATCCCGCCGTTTTACTCATGAAGCTTCGTAGGTGAGGCCAAAGGCTTGAAAACGCTGGAAGCTGAAGAGCAGCTTCTGATTGAGGCAGCCCAGAAGGATCCGAGTCGGTTTGCGGACCTGTATGAGGCCCACTTCGGGCGCGTCTACGCGTTCGTCGAATGCCGTGTGCGCAATCGAGCTCAGGCAGAGGATATTACCTCCGAGGTTTTTCAAAAGGCGCTCGCCAAGCTGAGCACGTTCGAATGGCGTGGCGCGCCGTTCGTCTCGTGGCTCTTCCGCATCGCGGCAAACGCTATCGTTGACCACGCCCAGCAGCAGGCACGCGAGCGCGGAGCCGCTAACGCCGGCGATCCTGTGGAGCACGCCCTGCCTCCCGATCTTGACCGGATCGAAGGGCGCGCCAGGCTCTTTCGGTTAGTGAGCTCCCTTCCCACAAACCAGCGCAGGGTGGTGGAGATGCGCTTCATGGAAGAGAAGAGCATCCGCGAGATTGCGAATGAAATAGGCCGCAGCGAAGGCGCCGTGAAGCAGCTCCAGTTCCGAGCGCTCGAAAACCTTCGCGTGCAAATGGGAAGCAAGAGGGGAGGTGCGGGTGGCTAAACTCCCTCTCAGCGAACAACTCGACGCCGCGATCGAATCGTTCCTGGCGGCACGCAGGAAGGCCGGCGAGGCTGACGCAACGATCTCGGGGCGCCTGGCGGCAGAACGGTTCTACGAGTCTGTCCGGCCCGCGCAGCGCGGGACAAGCAGTCGGCTGGAACAGATTCTGGTTATTGCGCGCGACCTCGCCGGCCTGCCTCGCGAGGGTTTTCGAATGAATCTTAAGGCTGAGCTTGAAAGGAGACTACTGATGCAAAGTACAGCGCAGAAAGCCCCCCAGGGGGACAAAGTCCGTCCGGTGCCTGAGGGCCATCGTGCCGTTGCAGCGTATCTCATTGTGAGAGACGCGGCGGAGGCCATCGAATTTTACAAGAAGGCGTTTGGGGCGGAGGAAGTGATCTGCTTGCGCATGCCCGACGGCAAAATAGGCCACGCCGAACTCCAGCTCGGTGACTCTCGAATCATGCTGTCAGACGAATTTCCTGAATCCGGGACCGTGAGCCCGCAATCGTTGGATGGCACGCCGGTCATGATTCACCTTTACGTTGACGACGCAGACGCCTGGGCCAACCGGGCGGTTGCGGCCGGAGCGAAGGTTCTTGTTGCCGTAGCAGACCGGGATTACGGAGAGCGGCACGGCTTGCTTGAAGACCCGTTCGGTCATCGCTGGGGCATCTCAATGCCGCTCCAGGAAGATCGTGTGAAGCAGGTCCGCGAGAACTTCCCAACCGTGCAGCCCTACTTGATTGAAGGCGACGGCCTCAAGGCGATTGATTTTTACAAGCGCGTGTTTGGGGCGGCTGAGTTGATGCGGCTGACGGATCCCGACGGCCGGATCGCGCATGCTGAGCTCACGCTTGGGGATTCGGTGCTCATGCTGGCCGGGGAGGCGCCCAGCTATGGCCGGCGCAGCCCGGAATCTGTTGGAGGCACACCGGTGAGAATCCACGTCTACACGGACAACGTTGATGAAGTTGCAGCGGCGGCAGTTGCCGCGGGCGCAAAAGTGCTGCGTCCGGTTGCAGACCAATTCTACGGAGACCGCTCCGGCCAGTTCCAGGATCCGTTCGGACATGTTTGGATCGTTTCTTCACATATCGAAGATGTAACGAGCGAAGAGATCGAGCGGCGCACCGCGGCATTCATTCAAGAAAGGGAAGCAGCGAGCAAGTTGTCCGCTCCCGAGCGTGAAGCGGTTACTTGGCGCCGCGAGGGATTCACCTCAGTAACGCCTTACCTCGTCATACGCCGATCTGTCGAGTTGATGGATTTCATTAAAGACGTATTCGACGCTTCGGAAACATTTCGGCAGCCGGGACCGTCCGGCGGCATCATGCATGCCGAAGTGAGGATCGGAAACTCGATGCTGATGTTAGGGGGATCGCCGGACATGCCTTACCCCGAAACTCCCGCCGCGCTGCATTGTTATGTGGAAAACGTGGATCGAGTTTACCGGCGCGCGCTTGCAGCCGGGGCGACCTCACTCAACGAGCCCACGGACCACGACTACGGTGAGCGCGGAGCGAGCGTCAAGGACGCCTTCGGCAACCATTGGTATCTTGCGACGCCGCTCGCCGGCCGCTCTGTTCCGGAGGGGCTGCGCAGCGTTACGCCTTATCTGCACCCCCGGAGCGCCTCTCAAGTTATCGATTTCCTGAAACGCGCGTTCGACGCTGAGGAAGTTGCTCGATATGCGGATGAGACGGGAGTGATCCGTCACGCGTCGGTCAGGCTGGGCGACGCCATGATTGAGATGGGCGAAGCGCACGGCCCGTATCAGCCCATGCCGGGTGCGATCTTCCTTTTTGTTCCGGATGTTGACGCCACGCACCGTCGAGCCCTCGAGGCGGGTGCGAAGGCGGTCCGCCAGCCCGCAGACCAACCTTATGGGGAGCGCATGTCGTGGGTAACGGATCCGTTCGGGATGCACTGGTTCCTCGCCACCCTGCTAAAGCCAAGTAACCCGCCAGCAGGCGCTTAGGGCCTCGCAACAAGACACGCGGTGAATGGTTAAGTGCGAGCAGACCGCCTGCGTTTTTCTTCGGTCTCCTCCGCGCATCGTGCGCGGGAAGGAGGGTTATGCTATATTCCGAATCTTGATCCTCCTTCCTGCGCACCTTCCGTGGAGACGCCCATGAAAAGCCGGCCCCGGAATAACCTTGCCAGCTACGCCATGAATGCTGCGGAGTCACTGGGGCGGCGGTACAAGGAGCCTGCACATCCTTATCGTAACGATTACGAGCGCGACCGTGACCGGATCGTGCATTCGCGAGCCTTCCGGCGGCTGGAGGACAAAACACAGGTCTTTGCGCGCCGATATTCCGATCACTTCAGGACGCGGCTCACCCACACGCTTGAGGTGGCTCAGATCAGCCGTACCATCGCCCGTGCGCTGAATCTGAATGTCGATTTAGTCGAGGCTCTGGCGCTGGTGCACGATGTGGGCCATCCTCCCTTCGGCCACGCCGGCGAGGAATTGCTTAACCGCCTGATGACGGCACACCACGACCGGTTCGACCACAACCTTCACGCCTTGCGGATTGTGGAACAATTCGAGCAGAAATACATTTCTTTTCCGGGTCTGAATCTCACGTTCGAGGTACGCGAAGGAATCGTCAAGCACTCCCGCGATTACGATGCCGACCTCTATCCGGAGCTTAGTGAATACCGGCTGGACGAGCGGCCACCGCTCGAAGCCCAGTTGATCGACCCTGCGGATGAAATTGCCTATAGTTGCGCTGACCTCGATGATGGATTTGAATCCAATCTCCTTGACTTGCGGTTGATTTGTGATAACGTTCCGCTCTTCCAACGGCTCATTCATCCCATTGAGAAAAAACACCCGCAGCAGAGTGAGAAGCTCCGCTTTAACGAAGCGCTACGTGGCCTCGTGGACTGCTTCGTCTCGGACCTGATTGCCGCGACCCGCCAGCGGCTGCAGAAGCAAAAGGTGCGGTCCGCAGCGCGGATCCGCGAGCTGAAAGCCAGACAGGCCGGTTTGAGTCCGCGGCTGGGAGAAGAGATTCATCGCCTCAAGTCGTTCCTTAAGCGCCGGCTCTATTCCCATCCAGAGGTCAGCCGCGAGCGTCGCCGGATTGTCATTCATCTCCAGCGCCTGTTCGAATACTATCTGGGCCGGCCGCGCGCCCTTCCACCCTATTACTTTGCCCAGACAAAGCAGCAGCCTGTGGCTCGGGTGGTTTGCGACTATATTGCAGGCATGACCGATAACTTTCTGGAACAGCAGTATGCGAAGCTGTTTCGACGGTGAAATGGCCGATTTTCGATCGACTGTTGACGCTTGACCATTACAAGTGAGCTGAAGAGTCCCCGGTCGAATGCCCTTTTTTTGACTTTGCACCCTTGGCTCCCGGCCGAATTTGGCCATCGCAAGTCTGATGGTCGGCGTTTCTCGCCTGCAACCACTCTGGAGGTTTCATGACGGACGCACTCAACATTCCGGAACGCAGGGCTTTGGATCTTGTCTCGCTCGGCGGCCTGGTTCACCGGCTCGACCCGGGAATTATCCCGTTTCGAAAAGCTACAGAGTGCGAGATTCACGTGAGTGGCGGCGAGTTCAACGTCGCCGCGAACCTATCGGATTGCTTCGGTCTGAGCACAGCGATTGCGACCGCGATGGTTCGCTACCCGGTCGGTGAGCTTGTGGCCGAGCGGGTGAGAGCGATGGGTGTGAAACCCTTTTACAAGTGGTTCGACTACGATGGGGTGAAGGGACCAAACATCGCTGCAGTTTACAGTGACCGAGGGTACGGCGTACGAGCGCCCATGGTCTTCTATAACCGCGCAAACGAGGCGGCCGCTCTCCTGAAGCCGGGAGATTTCGACTGGAGCGCCATATTTTCAGGAGGCGTGCGCTGGTTCCACAGTGGAGGCATCTTCGCCGCGCTCTCGCCCACCACGTCCGAGCTCATCATCGAAGGCATGCGCGCGGCGACAGCGGTGGGCGCCGTTAATTCCTTCGATCTCAACTTCCGGGAGAAACTTTGGAGGGTTTCGGGCGGCGTGGCCCGAGCGCCGGAAGTGATTGGCCGTATTGTTGCCAACGCCGACGTACTGGTTGGGAACGAGGAAGATCTCCAAAAAGGCTTGGGCATCCAGGGCCCGGAAGTGTTGGGCAAATCGAAACTCGATCCAGCCGCTTTTCTGGAAATGATTGGGCAGGTGACACAGCGCTATCCGCGCATCAAAGTGATCGCCACGACCCTTCGCGGGGTTTACTCCACCAACCGGCATGGCTGGAGCGCAGTGGCCTGGATTAATGGGAAAACGTACCGGGCGCCCACCATCGAGCTTGATGTTCTCGACCGCGTCGGCGGAGGCGACGGGTTTGCGGCAGGGTTATTCTACGGCTTGCTGGCCGGCGAGAGTCCCGAGGAAGCCGTTAAGCTCGGCTGGGCGCACGGCGCGTTGCTTACCACCTTTCCAGGGGACACCACGATGGCGACGCTCGAGCAGGTACGCGCGTTCGCGAAAGGCGGTTCCGCGCGCATCCAGCGCTGACTCGAGGCTTGAATGCCAATCCGTCTTCTCGCCCTTGACCTTGACGGTACATTGGTCAACCCGCGCGGCGAAATTTCCCCGGCAAACCGCAAAGCAATGTTGAAAGCGTCACGCCGAGGCGTGGAGATTGTTATTGTCACCGGGCGGCGTTACCACTCCGCGTCGCGGTTTCTGGAACAAATGCCGGCGCCGGTAACGGTGATCTCTTCAAATGGAGCGAGGATCGGCGATTCGGAAGGCAGGGCGTTCTATCGTAACTTGCTTCCTCGGGCCGTAGCGCGGGAGATTATGGAAGTCTCGGCGAGCTACTGGGGCTACATGGCCGCGTTCTTCGATGTTCCGGGCCGGGGGCAGATCGTCATGCATCAGAACGCCGCGCCGGATGGCTTGATGGCATGGTACATGAAGACTTGCCCTGAGTGCCTTCTCCAAACCACGGACCCGGCAGCGTCGATGGAGCTCGATCCTCTGCACTTGACGTTTGCCGGTCCTCCTGCCGCCATCGAACCGCTCGAGCTCATCCTTCGCGCTTCTCCGGACGCTTCGAAATTTCATCTGGCTTGGACCAAATATCTTGCCCGCAATCTTTCTCTCCTCGACGCCATGAATTGGAATTGCTCGAAAGGCGCCGGGCTTGCCTATTGGTCAGAACGGATCGGGATAGAACCGGAAGAGGTGGTGGCCATCGGAGACAATATGAATGACCTGGAGATGCTGCAGTTTGCGGGTCAGCCCGTCCTGATGGCCAACCACAACTTCGATCCCGTCCCTGAAGGATGGGCGATTACCTCGTCGAACAATGATGATGGCGTTGCCCGGGCGATCGAGCAATACGTACTCGGGTGAACCCCGCGTTGACACGCCCATGGCCAGGGGCTAGCATTCTTAGCCATGGGCCCAGCTCCCCTTCGCCGGCCGGCCGTGGCGGGGCGCTTTTATCCCTCAGACCCAAACGAGCTCACCCGCGAAATCGATGAGCATCTTCGAGCAATACCCTCTGCCGAAGGCCGGATCGAGGATGCGAAGGCGTGCGTGGCGCCTCACGCCGGCTACATGTACTCCGGATCGGTCGCCGGAGCCGTCTACCGCCGGCTGCCTCCGGCTCGTTCGTTTGTGATTCTTGGACCCAATCATTACGGGAGAGGCGCGCCGCTCGCCATCATCTCACGCGGCGAATGGCTCACACCGCTGGGCCGGGTGACCGTCGATGCTGAGCTCGCTGAGGCAATTCGCAGCCATTGTACGGAATTGGTGGAAGACGCTCACGCCCACGAAGCGGAGCATTCCCTGGAAGTACAAATTCCTTTCCTTCAACGCGCCGTAGGGGAATTCAGCTTCGTGCCAATTGTGATCTTCGGAGTTGAATATGCCACGCTTGCGGCGCTGGGGCACGCCATTGTGAGCGCAAGCCGGCAATTGGGCCGCAACGTTCTTGTCGTCGCTTCGAGCGATATGAACCATTACGAGCCGGATGGAATTACCAGGCTTAAAGACAGGAAGGCTATTGATCGAATCCTGGATTTGGATCCGGAAGGCCTTTACCGGGTGGTCCAGCGCGAGCGCATCTCGATGTGCGGCATTGAGCCGGCTGTCGCGATGCTCCATGCGGCAAAGGAATTGAACGCTCGGGAAGCTCGGTTGGAAAAATACGCGACGTCCGCGGATGCTGGAGGGGAAGCTTCGGCCGTGGTCGGTTACGCCGGGCTGATTATCCGTTAATCACGAGCCCACATATCGCGCATAGAGCGAGCGCGCCAACCCTGCATCCTCCGTACCCTTTACAATTGCGCGGCCATCCTGAAAAACCGTGAGATCGTAATTACCGAGGCGGCACTCCACCAGGTAATTGTTTCCCCGCACCGGCCCGAAGCTCTCCAGACGATTTCGCAGAAAATCGAGATCAATGGGTGTCGGGTGCTGTTGCCGGATCTGTACGGCATTTCTTCCGCACAGCACGGCTTGGGAAGGAGAAGAACGCTCCAGGTGAACAAAGCGACGCTGGCCGCACGTCGCACATTCTGGGTTTTGCGCCGGCCGGACGCTCTGCGAGTGGTTTTTCCATAAATCGATGGAGAGCAGCCGGCCATGCAAATCCGCTTCACGGCCCGCGAGGATTTTGAGCGCCTCCGTCGCTTGAATGGCCGTGACCCAACTTACGGCGGGCGCAATCACGCCCGCGGTGTCACAAGTCTCGTGAATTCCCTCCGGCGGCAGGGGGAAGATGCAGGAAAGGCACGCCGTGCGCCCCGGCAGCACGGTGAAGGTGACGCCGACGCTTGCCACCACGGCGCCGTAAATCCAGGGTATATTCAGTTTCACCGCGGCATCATTCAACAGATATCGCGTTTCGAAATTGTCGGTCCCATCAAGCACCAGATCGAAGCCCGCAATGAAGTCCTCCACATTACGGCTGTTGACGTCCGCGACGATGCCTTCCACGTGGATGCTTGAATTGACGCGTTTAAGCGCCTTCTCCGCGGCGACTGCCTTCGGAAACCGCTGCGCAGCATCGGATTCTTCGAACAAGCTCTGGCGATGAAGATTGGTCTCTTCCACATAATCGCGGTCGACCAGCCGCAGCGCCCCCACGCCGGCTCGCGCCAGCAGGTTCGCTTGCGCCGTTCCCAGCGCACCACAGCCAACAATCACTGCCTTTGCCTGCAGCAATTTCGCCTGCCCGGCCCAGCCCAGCGGCGCAAACAGCACCTGGCGAGAGTAGCGGTTAAGCTTCAATAGCTCATCAGGATTCATGGGCGCGCCCATATTTTTCCAGCAGCGCTGTTCCCATTGTACCTTCCATTCAGTTGACGCCGTAGCATGCGCGGTGTAAGCTCCGAGAAAGTCGATCTCTGGCGGAGGGCATGACCCATGCTTCGACACACGATGGCCGCGGTAATTCTGGTGGTGCTTTTCGCCGGCATATCCGTTGCCGCTGGGGTGGACGGGCGCTGGCAGGGGACGCTGAGCGGGCCGAACGGCGACTTCAAAATTACCTTTAACTTCAAGGCACGGGGAGCCACACTGGTGGGGACGGTGGAGACGGCGAACGGCAAAGTGCCTATCAGTGACGGAAAGGTGGACGGGAACAAGATCTCATTCAGAACCCATTTCGGTGGCAGTTCGATTGACCACGAGGGTACCGTTTCAGGCGATACGATCCAACTAAAAATCACCGGGCCGTGGGGCCAATCGGATATGACGCTCAATCGGCTTCCGGCGAAGCAGAACGCCAGCCAATAGCTTCTGCCGAACCGCAGGCCACTCTTCGTCTGAGCTTTCGCATATGGATTGCGGTTGAGAGGGAGAATGATACTGGACAACATTGACAATCGACGGCGCGCCCCGCGTAACAGGGCCTCCAAGGCTATTGCCTTGATTGTAGATTCCGATGCCGAGCAGATTGCGAACCACGCGTTCGCCGTCGATCTTTCTATGCTCGGCGCGAGAGTGCGAACCACGATACGCCTCGAACCAGGTCAGCGGGTCACTGTAATCCCTCGCGAAGGACGAAGCTACGCCGTCGAGAGCCGGGTGATCTGGGTCCAGGATGCGCCGGCGAACGAAGCCGAAGCCGGCCTCGCGTTTTTGGAACCGCAAGCGTCAGCCTCCCCGTTGCTCGCATCCGAGCAGTAACTGCTAATCTGATATTCTCTTGAAGCGTGACTAACGGCCGGCTCAAGCGTGCGCCAGAAGAGGAGAGGTATATTGATGTTGTTGTGGACGTTGCTGTTTCACATTACGGGCCTTGTTTTCTGGATTGGAGGGTTGCTCGTGGCGACGAGCCTGCTCGGCCAGCACAGTGAGGACCAAACGGGGGACGGCAGGGCGGCGTTGGGGCAGGCCGAGATGAGGATTTTATCCGGCATGGCGAACCCGGGCGCCGGCATTACGGTGGTGACGGGAATCGTTCTGATTGCTCTGCAGGGTCAGGCCATCCTTCGAGCGCCATGGCTGCAGGCTAAGCTCACGCTGGTTGCGGTCTTGATCGTCCTTCACGGGATTGTCTTCAGCCGCGCGCGCCGGGTGGCCGCGGGTAAGCTGGTCGTGCCGCGCCGCACCTGGATGATTCTCCACGGCGCGATTTCTCTGATCTTTTTTGGCATTCTGATCTGTGTCCTGCCGGGCAGCGCATATTGGAAATGACACCGGCTGAGAGGAGGAAAATAGATTGACCACGAGAATTACGGTGAGGAACAACGGACCTTTGCGATTAGAGGGTGAATTTGAAATCGTTGATCAGGAGGGGCGAGCGTTCGGCTTGAGCGGGCGCACGGCCGTGAGTCTTTGCCGTTGCGGCCATTCGGCAAACAAGCCCTTTTGCGATGGCAGCCATAAAAAGATGGAATTCCAGTCCGAAGTGGCCGCGTTCACATTGCCACCGGCTCCAAAGCCTCCGGGTAGCTGAAGGCCACCCAAATGCCCTGATTAGAGATCCACGGTCAGACGAAGCCGGCGGACGGATGAGGGGGTCTCGCCAAAAGCTCGCACGGAGGACAAAAATCCCCGGGGTTTGCAATGTGCGCCTCACCGGTAAGAATATTGGCCGTCGATTTCGGAACCCGCCGCCTGGGTCTGGCCGTTTCGGACTCTCTCGGCTTGATCGCTCAGGGTTTGCCCACGTTCGAGCGGAAAGATGAAAACTCCGCGCTGAACGCCATGGCCGATCTTGTGGCGGAATACGGCGTGCAGGAAGTGGTGGTGGGTCATCCCCTGAGCGCAAGCGGAAATGAAACCGCGATGTCGCGGCGAGCGCAGCGCTTCGCGGAGAAGCTGCGCCGCCGGATTCCGTGTGAGGTAAGAATGTGGGATGAGCGATTGAGCACGGCAGAGGCTCGCCGGCTGCTCCGAGCCTCCGGCATTGGGATCGAGAAGCGCAAGCGAGCCGTTGATCGGGTAGCTGCCACATTGATTCTTCAGAGCTATCTCGACTGGCGGAGGTTCCAGAAGGCTGCCAACGGCGGAGACGAATGAAGAAGCGATTAGCCGTCGTTCTTCTGGCGTTCGCGGCCGGATGCGGCATTTGGCTGTGGCACGAACTGCGGATTCCCTATAAAGGCTACTCGGGGCGCTTGGTGCTCGTTGTTCAACGGCACGCGCAGGCGGATCAAGTTGCTGACGAGCTTCTTCGGCACGGTGTCATCTCCGAGCGTCTTCCCTTCCTCCTGCTTTACACGCTTGGCCGTCGCCGTCATCAAACCCTCAAGTTCGGCGAATATCTCTTCGATCGTCCCCTTAACGCGACGCAGATTTACGAAAAGCTCGCTCGCGGCGAAGTCTATTTGCACACGGTTGTAATCCCGGAGGGATCTGACCGTTATGACATGGCGCGGATCTTCCAGCGTGATATCGGTCTCGATCCGCGTGCATTTCTCGCGGCAACGCGCCAGACGGCGGAGATTCGAGGCCTTGACCCGCGCGCGCCGACGCTCGAGGGGTATCTTTTCCCTGACACTTACCGTCTTCCCCGCGGCATTTCCGCCGGCGAGGTCGTCGAAACCATGCTTCGCCGCTTTCGCGGGGTGTACGCTTCCGACATTCGGACCGCCCTTTCCTCAGACACCCATTCGCTGCACGAGGTGATAACGCTGGCATCCCTGGTGGAGAAAGAAACGCCAAACCCGTCCGAGCGACCGCTCATCGCCGGGGTTTTTTTTCGGCGTTTGCAAAGAGGAATGCTCCTTCAGTGCGATCCCACCGTTATCTACGCGGTCGAGCGCACTGAGGGAGGCTCGGACGCGTTCAACGGTCCCATCACCGGGCAGGACCTCGTGTTGCCTTCCCCCTACAACACTTACCTGCATCGCGGTCTTCCGCCAGGACCCATTTGCAGCCCTGGCTTGGCCTCCATTCTTGCGGCGCTCCATCCAGCTCCGGGAAAGGCGCTCTATTTCGTCAGCAACAATCATGGTGGCCACGTTTTTGCCGACACGCTGGCGCAGCAAAACCGCAACGTAGCGCGGTATCGCAGGGAACGTGAAGCGCTCCGTAAGGGGAACATGGATCAGCAGCGATAGTTGCCGCATTCCGGAGCTCGAATGGCCGGTCGGGAATCAAAGTCCCGCTCATACAAGGCGTCTCCACCGCTGGCGGAGCCTTACGCCGGCCGGCTGAAAGGGAAGCTCCAATTTCACGATCTCGCCAGTGCAGAGCAGTCGCTGCGCGAGCTTGACGCCGCTTACCGATCCTACGTCCATGCGTCGGACCGGACAGGCGCCTCCCTCGTCCGTGCCATCCTGCTCAACGGCAAACTGCGCGCGCAAAGCATCGCAGCCAACCGTCGTGTCAATCCGCTCAAACGCAAGGAAAAACATGAGATTGCGTTATGGTTTACCGTTTGGCTGCAAACGCCGGATCTCTGCTTCGACTGGCTGGAAGTGAGGAAAAACAGCGAAGAGTTTCGGAAGAACTTCGCACCGCGTCCTTGAGTGGCGCGTTGGTCTTCACTACGCCGTAGCACCTTTGCGAGCGGCCGTTGAATCTCTTAAAGTGCACGTCGCGGCTGGGACCGCCGGTTTCTACATTTTACACGCGGTTCCCCGGGCGCTCCGGCAGCCGCTTCGTACCCCGTATCAGGGCATGACTTCAGTCATGCCGCAGTACATGGCAAACTCCAACGGCTTTAGCCTCTGGTCGGCGCAACCAGAGGCTAAACACGCTGCAGGAAAAGGCCAGTCTGTCATGCTGAGCGAAGCGAAGCATCTCTGCATTTCTTTGGAAACGAATGCCGGGATTCTTCGCTACGCTCTGCATGACACACGGCGCTAAGCCCTTTGTATTCAGCGAGCCGGAATCGCGCCCCGGCGCCGCGTGTCGTGCCCCAGATTGGCAGCCCAAGCTGTGGACGCTCAGAATGACATTGGTTGAGGGCGCTTTTCAGCATCCTGCAAAGCCCGTTGAGCCGGTCGCATGTCTCGGCCAGAGCCGTGCTCGGGAGTTTCTACCCTTGCTCACCGGCGTCACATTGGCATGCTGCGGCTCCGCCGCCTGATGTGCGGAAAGGCTTGCCTTTCCGGACCTGAACCCTCTGATCGTTCCTTCTTTTTTTCGAAAGCGAGGCTGCGCCTCGCTCTGAAGTTTCGACATTTCACACGCCGTTTCCCAGGCGTTCCAGCAGCCGCTTTCGTACCCCGTATCAGGGCATGACTTCAGTCATGCCGCAAAGATGCAGAAGGAAAGAGGGCTTTAGCCCCTGGCCGGCGCAACCAGAGGCCAAACATTCTGCGGGAAAAGGCCAGTCATGTCATGCTGAGCGAAGCGAAGCATCTCTGCATTTCGTTGGAAACGAATGCCGGGATTCTTCGCTTCGCTCACCATGGCATTGGTTGAGGATGCTTTTCCGCAACCTGTAAAGCCCTCTCTTGAGAATTGTCTAGGGGCGGCTTTTGAAACCCGCCCCTAATGACCCTCCAGCGCTGGCTTGACGGCGATTTTTGTTGTCTAATTGCAGAGTTGCAGGCGGCAAGGATTATCTTCCGAGCGTGGGGTGACCTATGGCAGACGTGTCTCAATCTCCGGTGATTGCCAGCGGGACGCCGTGGTATGGCTTGGACGAATTCGTGCACGACGTGCGCTATGGCGTCCGCCAATGGCTTCGCAGTCCGGGGCTTTCGGCAATTATCGTTCTCTCCCTTGCCCTGGGCATCGGCGCCAACACGGCGATGTTCAGCCTGATTGATGGCATTCTTCTCCGCAACCTTCCTGTGAGGAATCCGCAACAGCTTGTGTTGATGGAATGGGCCGGCGCCTGGCCTCCCAACGTGAACGAGACCGGTCCCACGAACCCGCCTTTTCCCTCGTTTTCCTACACCATTTACTCCCAATTCCGAGCCAACCATTCCGCGCTCTCAAACATTATTGGATTCGCTCCCGCCGGCGGGCTCACCGTGAGATCGAAAGGCCAGGTGTCGCAAGCGGAGGGATACATGGTGACGGGCGCGTTTTTCTCAACCTTGGGCGTCACTCCGGTGATCGGCCGGCCCATTGAAAGCCAGGATGAAAAGCCGGGTGCGCCGGCCGTCGCCGATCTCAGTTACGGTTACTGGACGCGCGAGTTTGACCGCTCGCCTTCGGTGATTGGCAAGACCATCGCGCTCAACGGCGCGCCCTACACGATTGCGGGGGTGATGCCGAAAGGATTCTTCGGCGTCCAGCCGGGTGACGATCCGGACCTTTACCTTCCGCTAACCCAAAACTCGCGCGTGGCTCCATTCGGGCAAACCGCATCGAAGGGCCAGCCGATGCTCACGGATGCTCACCATTGGTGGCTGATGATCATGGGCCGCCTGAAACCTGGCATGAGCCGCAAGCAGGCCCTCGGCGAGCTTTACGTCCCGTTCATGACGAGCGTCGCGGAGCTTCAGAAGTCGCCGCTCAAACCTGACCAGAAGCCGCGCCTGATCGTTGCGCCGGGCGGCGCCGGCTTCGACGTGGTACGGACTTATGCGTCGGAGCCGCTCCTCATCCTGATGGCCATTGTCTCTCTTTTGCTGCTGGTGGCTTGTGCGAACGTGGCCGCGTTGTTGCTCGCGCGCTCCGGGGCGCGCCGAAAAGAAATTGCCGTGCGCCTGGCCCTGGGCGCGTCTCGCGTCCGCCTCATCCGCCAGCTTCTGACGGAGAGCGTGTTGCTGTCTGCGATTGCCGGCGCGCTCGGTCTGTTCGCCGCGTATTGGGGCGCGCGGGCTCTGGGAGTCTGGATGACGACGAGCGCCGGGCTGACGGTGACATGGACGGTAAGTCCCGACGTCAAGGTTCTGGCATTTACCGCCGCGATCTCTGTGCTTACCGGCATTCTGTTTGGTATCGCGCCGGCGTTCAGCGCAACGCGGGTTGATGTTGGGCCGGCGCTTAAGGAAAACGCCCGAAGTGTGACTGCCGGCCAGAGCAAGCGAGGGCTCGGCCTCGGCAGGGGTTGGGTGACTGCGCAGGTGGCTATATCCTTGGTTCTGCTCATCGGCGCGGGCTTGTTCGTGCGCACCCTCGACAATTTGGAAAGCCAGAATCTGGGGTTCAACCCGCGGCGCCTGTTGATTTTCAGCGTCGATCCCACGCAAGCAGGATACAAGGGCGCCGAAGTGGCTGATTTTTATAGCCGGATGCGCGAGCGCATTCAGGCGCTGCCGGGCGTCAGTTCAGTCACCTGGTCGGCGATGGCGCCGCTCTCCGGTGACATGAACTCCGGCTTCGTCGCGCTGACGAATAAGGCCGCGCAAGCCAAAGTGCGCATCAACCCATGGTGGAATATGGTTGGCCCGAATTTCCTGAAAACGATGCAAATGCATCTCCTGCTCGGACGCGATGTCCAGCCAGGCGATACCATGAGCGCTCCGCATGTGGTGGTGATCAACGAAGCCATGGCTCGCGCCTTTTTTGGCAAGCAGAATCCGATGGGGCGCCGGATCGCCCTCAACGTCAGCGGGGCGGGAATTTACCGGATTGTCGGCCTCGCCGCCAACGCAAAGTTTTCCTCGGTCGATCAACAGCCTCCGCCCACGATTTACTTTCCTCTTGCTCAGACTCCGTGGGCGGCAAGCGGCGTAGAATGGGAAATTCGTACCATCGGCCGGCCTGCGCTGCTCGCGCCCGCCGTTCGCCAGATTGTTTACCAGCTCGATCCCGGCGTGCCGCTGGCCGATGTGCAGACTGAAACGGATCTTGTGGCGCAGAACACAACCACTCAGCGGATGTTTTCGGAGCTGTCGGGCTTTTTTGGCTTGCTCGGATTGCTGCTGGCAGCCATTGGATTAAACGGTGTTGTCTCTTATGCCGTGAAGCGAAGAACGAATGAGATTGGGATTCGCATGGCCCTCGGCGCCACGCGGGGAAACATTCTCGCCATGGTTTTGAAAGAGACGATGACGATGGTTGCGATCGGCGTTGCAATGGGATTGCCCGTGGCGCTCGGGCTGGCGCGGCTGATCAAAAGCCAGCTTTATGGCGTGAGCCAATCTGATCCGCTCACGCTTGCCGTTGCTTTGTTCTTGATGGTTGCGGTCTCGCTGCTTTCAGGCTATTTGCCGGCCCGGAAGGCGTCAAGAGTGGACCCGATGCAGGCTTTGCGGTACGAATAATTCCCATGCCCGCCCTGGAACGAATCAAGCAAATGCACCAAATGCTGGACAGCCTGCTCCAGCTCCAGCTCAGCCAGGCCGTAAACTCACTGCTCCAAGGCGCAAAATATCAAGACCCGAAATGCCTGGCCCGATACGAGCACAAAGTGTTTTCGCAGGGAGGCGAGGATGGAGCCATTGCGGAAATTTTCAGGAGGATTGGGACCACCAACAAGGTTTTTGTGGAATGCGCGCCGGGCGGCGGGATCGAAAACAACACATTGTATCTGCTGACGCAGGGATGGACCGGCTTGTGGATCGAGCGCGATCCCAAACATATCAGCGCGATTGAGAAATCATTCGCTCAGAAAATCAAACGTCGCCAGCTTTCGCTCGATCCCGGCCCCGCTCTTTCGGAGAACATCGAGTCCCTCCTGGCGAAAGCTTCCGTTCCGTTGGAATTCGATCTCCTGTCGATCGATATTGACGGCAACGATTATTGGATTTGGAAGGCGCTCGAACGCTACCGCCCGCGCGCCGTCGTGATTGAATACAACGCAATTTTTCCACCCGGCTGCGAATGGGTGACGGGTTATAACCCGCAAGCTGCATGGGATGGAAGCAGCAACTTTGGCGCCAGCCTTACGTCTCTGGAGCTCCTCGGCGCGCAGAGGGATTATCATCTTGCCGGCTGCACTCTGACCGGCTCAAACGCTTTCTTCGTGCGAAGCGATCTGACGGAAGATCGCTTTTCAAGTCCTTTCACTGCGAGCCATCATTACGAGCCGCCGCGATATTATCTAACCGCTATCAAGGCAGGACACCGCCGCGCCGTGCCAAGTGGCCTGTAGCAACGTGTTACAACGTCCCGCTATAGGCCAGAGTGGCGAAGCCGAGAATCAGAAAAACGATGGCAAGGACCATCGTGTTCCCGGCCTTCCGGCCCGCGCCTTTCCACTCGCCGGTGAGAAATCCCCATACGGTTGATGTAATGATGATGACGGACATGAAGAGCGGCCAACCAAGTGCCGGGCCCATTTTTCCAATGGGCGCGATGGCCACGCCGTAGATGGCGCTGCTGCCCATCCAAAGTGATCCCATCACGAGTCCGTAAAGCCAATAGCCGCCTGTGCCGGACTCGCCGAACTGTCGAAAACTGCGGTTCTTTCGCCAAAGGTAGATGCAATAAATCAAATAGGGAACGAAAGCGGCGGTGTAGAGTGGCGCCCAAATGGCATTGTACTTGTTGGCTCCGGCCCCGAATTGGGCAGCCCGCTGCACGGTTGAGGTGCAGAAAGCCGCTCCGAAATTACCCAACGGTGACCCCAAGCCTGCCAGAATGCATAACGTCAGCCCGGCTGCAAAGCTCATCCGCTTTTTGGAGGAATCGGAGGAGGACGCCATTGCGCTCGACCGTAGACGTTTCTCTTTTTCGCGCCCGGCCAGCGCCGAAAGTACGATCCCGGCCAGCATCAAAATGATGCCTAGAAAGAAGAACAGGCCCTCCCTGCTGAAAGCCTGCCGCGAATGCTGTGAGAGAAACGGCACAACGGACCCAAAGGCCGTTGAGATTCCAATCGCGATAGCGAAATTCAGCGCGATGCCGACCGCGGCGATCCCAAGTCCAAAGAAGATTTGCGCAAGCCCAAAACCCACGCCAAAAACAATCAGCAAAACCGTTTCCCTCGCGCTGATGCCCCGGAAAACCAACCCTGCGTGAGGAATGGTGAAAGCAACCAGAATCCACGGGACGACGATCATCCCGAAGATAGCCCACACCGACCAGATGTTTTCCCATTGCCACTTTCTGACGTACTTGGTTGGCGCGGCGAAACTTCCATTCATCACGCCGGCAACAGCGGAGAGCACCGCTGCGAAGAATACTGAAGGCATAGTTCGACCACCTCATGTACGGGTAGTGGGAACAAATCGAGGTATGCTACCACGAACTGAGCGCTGAGTGATACGTTAAGTGCGAGCCTCGTGGCTCTGCGCTTGCGGGAAACGCGCGAGCACGGCGTAGCGTGCGGGAGAGCCTGGGGAAAGATGGCTTTCGAACAAACAGAAGTCTGAGACTTCGAAGCCGCCCAGCGCTTCGTCTTTCCTGGCGTCGACCAGCGCCTCAAGGCTTGGAGAACGGTCCGGCCTCTTGAATCGCGCCAGAGTCAGGTGCGGCCTGAAATCGCGCCCCTCCGGCGCAAAGCCCATCGGTGAGAGAGCCCGGTCGACGCTTGCGGCGAGTTCCTCGAGCGCCGGCGGAGCGGTGATTCCGGCCCAAAAGACGCGCGGCCGCCGCCCTTCCGGAAAGAAGCCGAATCCCTTGACTTCCAGGTGAAATGCAGGAAATGGCTCAATCGTCCGCAGGAGCTCGATGGTGCGCTGCGTCCGGGCCTCAGAGACTTCGTCCAGGAACTTGAGCGTCAGGTGAATGCCCTCGGGTTGCGTCCAGCGCAGGTCTGTATTCGCTCCGGGCTCGGCGGACAGGCGCTCTTGGAAAAAAGTTTGGGCGCGGCGTAGCTCCTGCCGGATCGATGTGGGAAGGCTGATTGCCACGAAGATTCTCATACGTGCGGCCAGCGGGGAGGAAAGCCTTGCCTTTCCGAAAGCGCCGATAACTGAATTTATTAGGGCGAGGCTGCGCCTCGCCCCGTGGAGTTTCTACTTTCACACGCCGTTTCCCGGGCGCTCTGGCAGCCACTTCGTACCCCCGTATCAGGGCATGACTTCAGTCATGCCGCCTCAGGCCCGCCAATCGCCGGGCTTTAGCCCCTGCGGAAAAACTCTTTCGAGAGTTGCCGTAGCGCCGGCTTCCAGCCGGCAAGATGCCGGCGCTACACTCGCGCCGGCGTCGCGTTTTTCCGCAGCCTGTAAAGCCCTCTTTCCTTCGGCATCTTTGCGGCACTAAAGTCATGCCCTGACACGAAGCAGCTTCGACCAATCCCAAAATGTAGAAACTCCACATCAAGGGCGAAGCCCTTGGCCAGTCAGTTGAGGAATCGGGGCTCGCATGGGCCGCCAGTCGGCACCATAGCTCAATCTCATGCGTGGACGGGCTCGCGCCGCTTCAGCGTCGGAAGCGCTCTGATGGACTTGCCGGCTTTCTGTTCCGCCAGTCGCAAATCATAAAGACTCTGTAGATTAAGCCAAAACTGGGCGCTCGTACCAAGAAATGCCCGAGGCGGAGAGCCGTGTCGCCCGTAACGGCGCGCGTCCCATTCAGGATTTGGGTAACGCGATTCGTGGGTACACCAATCTTTCGAGCCAGTTCAGCCGCGCTCATCTCAAGGGTCTTAAGTTCCTCAGCCAGGTGCTCACCCGGATGGATAGCAATAAGGGCCATGGGATCCTCCTAATGATAATCCACAATCTCCACGTTGGATGGCCCCGGCGCCCGATCCGGCCACTCGAAGCAAATCCGCCATTGATCGTTAATGCGCTTGTGGTGTCTTTATATAGGTCCGCCACGTCGTAAATAAATGGCAAGGTGCCGCCGTCGTGGACAAATCCCAGCGCGGGCAGACAACCCAGGGAGCAAGTAACGGCGGCGCAGACACCGTACAGGCTCGCGTTCGCGGCAACATCGCGCCACAGAGCTATTCTCGTTTGGGCGGTTTCATTTTGCTAACGGCCTTGCCCTCGACACCGACGAGCGCTTTCTCTACGTGGTAGAAAGCAATCTGGACCGCGTGAAATCCCGGCTGACGGCAGCGCCGGCGTGCCCGAAGTCTTTGCCGAAGGTTTGGCGTGCGTCCCTGACGGGCTCGCGTTTGATTTCCGGGGAAATCTGTACGTAACTTGATTGGAAATCCAGATTCGCGAGAATGTTTCCTCGCAGGTCGATTAGAGGTTGACTATGACAAAAAACCATCCGACCGCGGATATTCCCGGCCGTACGGGCGTCAAGCTTGCTTGGATGATTCGCCCCGACCAGACCGCGCGAATGCGACTTGCGGCCCAAATGGGTTTGCGCTTTGCGATTGCCGACGTCAAGAGTGAGTTGGATAAGGTCAGTTCCGAGCAATATGTTTCGGCCCTGATTAACATTCGTGGCCAATATGAAGCATTGGGACTTAAGATTGCCGCCATTGAAAGTCATCCAGTGCCGTTCGAAAAGATATTACTTGGCCTTCCCGGGCGCGACGAAGAACTCGATAATTACTGTGCAGCGGTCGAAGCCGCCGGTAAGGCCGGCATTCCGATCATCTGTTACCACTTTATGGCGGGCATCGGCTGGCACCGCAGTAATGTGCGGGTTCGCGCGCGAGGTGGGGCGTTGACCAGCGAATTTGATCTGCGCGCCGCCGAGCAGCAGGGTTTGACGCAGTGGGGCGAAGTCAGCGCCGATCAGATTTGGAGTAACCTCGATTACTTCCTGAAGAAAGTGATTCCCGTCGCGGAGAAGGCCGGCGTGAAGATGGCGTTACACCCGGATGACCCTCCGGTTCCTGTGTTCCGGGGAATCAGCCGCATCATGACGAATGCTGCAGGTTTCCGGCGTGCTCTCAGCCTGGTACCAAGCCCGGCCAACGGAATTACCTTCTGTCAGGCCAATTTCAAGCTGATGGACGAAGATATTGAGGCCCTGGTGCGTGAGTGGGGTGCCCGGAAGATTTTCTTCGTGCACTTTCGTGACGTCGAAGGAACACCGGAGCACTTTGTTGAGACGTTTCATGACGACGGTCCGACGGACATGGGACGAATGCTCGAACTGTATAGCGCCGTGGGTTTCGATGGCCCAATCCGGCCCGACCACGCCCCAACGATGGAGGGTGAATCGAATGAGCACCCCGGCTACGAAACGCTGGGCAAGATTTTCGCTTTCGGATATATGAAGGGACTGCTGGCGGCGAAAGGGATTCCACCTGTATAGGCCCAAGGGCCTGGGAAGAACGGAGAGAGCAATGGACTTCCAAAACAAAGTGGTAGTGGTAACTGGCGGGGCATCGGGGATCGGCGAGGCTTGCGTGCGGGAGTTCGCGGCAAGAGGAGCGGCAGTGGCGGTCGTGGACTGCGACGCCAAACGTGGCGAGGAGAAGATCCGCGAGATGGGGGCGGAACGCGCCAAGCTGCGCTTTTACGCTGCAGATGTCAGCAGGAGCGATCAAGTTGACAAGCTCATTCGGCAAATCGTGGCCGAACTGAGTGGCGTCGACGTGCTGGTCAACAACGCCGGCATCCAGCGCTACGGAACGGTGACGACTGCCAGCGAAGACGAATGGGATGAAGTGATGAACGTCAACCTGAAAAGCGCCTTCCTGATGGCGAAGCATGCTATTCCGGCGATGGTTCAACGCGGTGGCGGAGCAATCGTGATCACCGGTTCGGTTCAGTCGGTAGGCGCTCAGCGCAACTCGGTGCATTACGTCGTCAGCAAGCATGGCTTGTTGGGCTTAACTCGCTCGATTGCGCTCGACTTTGCTCAGCAGAATATCCGCGCCAACTGCGTGCTTCCGGGGGCAATTGATACGCCCATGCTGAGATGGTCCGCGGCGAAAGACCCGCACCCGGAAAGGGTCCTGGAAGCATGCGACCGCATTCACCTTCGCGGCCGGATGGGCCAACCGGAAGAGGTGGCCCGGGTGATCGCCTTCCTGGCAAGCGATCTGGCTTCCTTTGTTACCGGATCGGCGGTGATGGTGGACGGAGGCTTGCTCGTACCTGTGGGCGGCATGGCGTTTCAGGAGTCCGGCACAGGGGGAGCGAGATAGTGGGCAGGCCTTCTGCTTAGCGCAAGGAATGTATTGTTATAGAGCCGAGCAGCCTGTGGATGATTAGAAGGTCGAACGCGGGGCTTTCTTGAAGGCTGGAGCCGCCGCGGCACAGCTCCCTTGCTGAGAACACCCTGTACAGTGTGCCTGCGCACCCGCCGCGCGCCCTGTGCTTGGCAAACAATGGTTGAGCCGTCGCTTTCAAGGGTTTTGCTGACCAAATTGAATCCGCCAAAGCCAGCGTCAGGAATGCCATTATCAACTTCCGCTGTCAGCCGGTAGCTACGACTTCGATTCGAACGCTAACCTCCGGAGCGCCAGGCATCCCCGACCCTTTTCTCGATCGGTTCAGGCCCAGTACAGAAATTCTTTTTTGCGCAGGCGACCTGGATTCTTGACAAGGCCCAGTCCGTGCCGCCCGGCCTCCGCTTTAACCCAGGCGTTCCGGCGATTGATAGCCTAGACACCGCTGTGGGCGAGCTTGCGGTCAAGCTCATGGCGGTCCCGACGAGTTTCATGCCCGACATCGACGATTTCACCACCCTCGCTTCCGAATGGATCGGGAATGGCAAACTTTTTTCCGAGAGCGCGTTCGATCCCTTGGTCGACATCTTGCTGCGTCACAATCAAAGTCATCTACATCGCCGGTCCGGACCATCCCCACGCGTGTGGGGAAAACCCGCGCAAAGCCGTCGAGCGGATCCGGGAGATCGGACCATCCCCACGCGTGTGGGGAAAACAGCAAGCGTTCGTACGTCTGCTGCTGGTTCAGCGGACCATCCCCACGCGTGTGGGGAAAACCGAGGTCTAGTCGTAGCATGATAATCGACCTCCGGACCATCCCCACGCGTGTGGGGAAAACATCGACCTCCTGTGAAAAATGCGAGCTCCTCTCGGACCATCCCCACGCGTGTGGGGAAAACAATGAGAATTGCTTTTTCTGGTGAGATTGTAACGGACCATCCCCACGCGTGTGGGGAAAACTTTCTGCGGCTTCCCAAGTTCTCTGGCCTGCACGGACCATCCCCACGCGTGTGGGGAAAACCACCGAGAGAATCTGAACGTTCTGAAGCGATTCGGACCATCCCCACGCGTGTGGGGAAAACGATGGTGAAATATTGAAGTTTCAGCCGCCGTGCGGACCATCCCCACGCGTGTGGGGAAAACCGCGCTTTTTCGAACGCGTGGTTCTCTAGTGCCGGACCATCCCCACGCGTGTGGGGAAAACCTCGACCTGGTTTTTGAAAGGGCGCAGAAAATCGGACCATCCCCACGCGTGTGGGGAAAACTAGTTTCGACGAGCTGCGGACGGCTCTGCAGACGGACCATCCCCACGCGTGTGGGGAAAACACCTCAGAACCCACGGACGAGCCACCTTGGACCGGACCATCCCCACGCGTGTGGGGAAAACAGTGCCGGAGAGGGAATGACAAAGAGCCTGCACGGACCATCCCCACGCGTGTGGGGAAAACTGCCGCACCAAACGAGGAAGTAAGGGAGGAACCGGACCATCCCCACGCGTGTGGGGAAAACGAAAGCAGCGGCCGAGGATGAGGCGGTGAGAGCGGACCATCCCCACGCGTGTGGGGAAAACGGGCGGATCAGTGGGTCTCTCGCGCGGGATTTCGGACCATCCCCACGCGTGTGGGGAAAACATTTATCGGGTGTAGCTCAGTCTGGTAGCGCGCGGACCATCCCCACGCGTGTGGGGAAAACGTACACAGGCTTGAATTTGCAAAATGCAAGCTCGGACCATCCCCACGCGTGTGGGGAAAACCGCATAACTATATACTAGAGCTGCAAATACCGCGGACCATCCCCACGCGTGTGGGGAAAACTTTTATCCGGGTCAACATCAATAACGTGTCCGCGGACCATCCCCACGCGTGTGGGGAAAACCATTTTCGGGGTGAGCGGTTATTGGGGCAGGCCGGACCATCCCCACGCGTGTGGGGAAAACATTATCGCGCGGTTCATCGCCAGTGCAACACCCGGACCATCCCCACGCGTGTGGGGAAAACACAATATGGGCCAATGCCACATTGTAGTGAACCGGACCATCCCCACGCGTGTGGGGAAAACCTCGCGGAGTTTGAGGCGGTAATGGACGGCACCGGACCATCCCCACGCGTGTGGGGAAAACCGTTCGTCGATTGTAGGTGCTGGGGTTCGAGGCGGACCATCCCCACGCGTGTGGGGAAAACCCTAATCCGGCTAACTCTAATCAAATCAACGGCGGACCATCCCCACGCGTGTGGGGAAAACCCGATGTGCGGAGCTATTCTAGGCCCGGTAGACGGACCATCCCCACGCGTGTGGGGAAAACCCCAAGCCGCGAACAGTACAAAACCACAAACCCGGACCATCCCCACGCGTGTGGGGAAAACACACCATAGAGTCCCGGCGTCGGTCGATACCACGGACCATCCCCACGCGTGTGGGGAAAACTGTGGGTGTCTGCCCGCGTGCATCAAAACTAGCGGACCATCCCCACGCGTGTGGGGAAAACGCAATCACGCCAACCATACGCGCAAGAATACACGGACCATCCCCACGCGTGTGGGGAAAACGGAGTCCAGCGCCAAAACCCACGATTGACAGGCGGACCATCCCCACGCGTGTGGGGAAAACGACTCATCGATGACGCCTCTGCCCATCACAATCGGACCATCCCCACGCGTGTGGGGAAAACCAAGCCCGTAGGCCAACCGCGTTGCTCCTGCCCGGACCATCCCCACGCGTGTGGGGAAAACCGCTGCAAGCCCGCCACGCGCATCGGGGAGACCGGACCATCCCCACGCGTGTGGGGAAAACGAACCCGGTCACCCACACTCAGTTTTGCTCCGCGGACCATCCCCACGCGTGTGGGGAAAACAGTCCTGTCAGTGAGTCTCACCCCCACTATCCCGGACCATCCCCACGCGTGTGGGGAAAACGCCGCTGCCTCACGATCATAGCGGGACAATGCTGGACCATCCCCACGCGTGTGGGGAAAACTTCCGCGAAGCGTTTAGGACTCGCGCTTGGAGCGGACCATCCCCACGCGTGTGGGGAAAACTCGATGAGTGCATGCGCGAGGAAAGCCTGGAACGGACCATCCCCACGCGTGTGGGGAAAACTTTGTTTCTCGTGCGGCAGTGTGGTGGGTTCTCGGACCATCCCCACGCGTGTGGGGAAAACTATGGCGGTGAGCTTGCTAGCTTACACATTGACGGGACCATCCCCACGCGTGTGGGGAAAACTTACCCATGCCTCAGCCTCTACCGCCGTGAGCCGGACCATCCCCACGCGTGTGGGGAAAACCTCCGAATGCTCATTTTCAGTTTGTGGGTAGACGGACCATCCCCACGCGTGTGGGGAAAACCGAATAATTTCAATCAAATCAACGGCTTGTACGTCGGACCATCCCCACGCGTGTGGGGAAAACTTCGCGGCAGGGTTCCACCTAAACCCCGCAGACGGACCATCCCCACGCGTGTGGGGAAAACTCTATAACCCGGCCGATCGAATCGAGCCTCACCGGACCATCCCCACGCGTGTGGGGAAAACCCTGACTTCTACAGGACTTAACCCGCGATGTCAGGACTAGAATCGGACTGTATTGCCTCAGGCGCTGGTTCTTCCCACTTCTCGGCCACCATCCAGAGCCCAGAAACTTCCACCCCTTTCCGGTCCACGGGGCCTAGGGTTTCAATCTTGAAACCCTGGCAATTAGGGTAGCTGCTTACGACGAGGAGCCCAATACCGCCGGCGTTGCGTTTGATGTATTCAAGTGTCTTTTCATGGGTGCGCCGATTCAGCGTTCCCACGAAGACGTTTGGGCGCGGCTCGATAAACCAGCGCTTCAACATACCGCGAATGGCATCGGGCGTTTCATTCGCAATGATGACCGTCACGCCAACAGTTCCTCCAAGTCTTTTGGAATTCTCTGCAGAAGTCGTTCCTGCTCGATGCGATCTTTGAGCAGCGCGCGCGCCAGTTCACCCTGGTCATCCGAAGCTTGCCTAATACTCTGAAATGCCGCCGGGAAGCTTGTGGTGTCTTTGTATAAGTCCGCCACGTCGTAAATAAATGGCAAGGTGCCGCCGTCGTGAACGAACCCCAGCGCGGGCAGATAACCCAGGGAGCAAGTGACGGCGGCGCAGACAGCGTACAGGCTCGCGTTGGCGGCAGAAAGGGCGCGGTTGATGTTGTCAGCCAGGTTCCAGTTGGACTTGTCGTAATTTCGGCCTTTCCAGGTAACGCCGAGTTGCTGGCCAAGCTCGGCGTAACGGGCACGCACACGCAATCCTTCCATGCCGCGTAACTCGGTGACGGAGTGGGCCTGAACATCGACGCCGGGAAATCGCTGGACGAACATGCGGCGAGCGATCTCGGCCCGTTTCTTCTTGTCGGCCCACGCCGCAGCGTGTTTGCGGGGCATGGAGTTATCGTGGTTAGGGGTGATGCCAAAGGCGTAAAAGCGCATACCATCCTCGCCGATCCAGCAGACGGGGGTATTGGAGTCGGCACAGGCTTTCATGGCTGCGTGCGTGACCGTGGTACCCGGCCCCAGCAGCACGGCTGAAAGCGTGGCGACCGGCAGCCGGTAGACCAGCCCATCGGCACCGATCCACTTGATGCTGGAATCATCGACTTCGAGGCGCCCGTGCTCCAGATAGATCGGCGTCCAGCGGTCTTTAGCCGGCGCCAGAGTCTCCAGTGGAGGTTTCTCGAAAATTGGCATTGGAATGAGGGTGAGTTACCACTGACGCATGCCGGGTCTTAAGGCAATACGGCGGACTGCGAACTGGCGTTTGTCAGGTCCGCTGCTCGTGCCGTCGCCGAAGCTTACCGGTAGGTCGCTCACCGAGTCACCCTCAGTGAACTCCTTCAAATCCTCGACCCTGGAGAATGTAACCAATTCGGCATCTTCGCTGAGATGGCAGGCCCGCAGGATCGCTTTCCAGGCGCCGCCGAAAGAATCGCAACATTCCACAAATACCGGCTGCGACGGAATGCAGCATTTCCGGCCCAGCCACACGCCCCATACCGGGTCCTTCAGGCCTTCGGCGGCGCGCCCCACCAGGTCGCTCCGCCCCTCCAAAATCACGCCGAAGCAAGCTTCCTGCAGATACTGACGGCGGCTCACCACTGCATCCGGGTTCATGGCTCCGCTGGCTCGGCGTGTGCCGAGCACGGTGTGATAATCCTCGAGGCGGCGTACTGATAAATCCTCCACACCGCCCGGCCAGGGATGGCCGCGCCGGCGCGGGATGGCCGCGCTGGTCATGGTCATCTTCGCGAGCTGCGGCAGCAACGCGCGTTCTTGCTGGGAGCCCTTCGCCAGGCCCATGGCGGCACAAATCAGGCCGATCACGCCGCTCTTGGTGGGATAGAGTGCCGTGGTGCGGCGCTGAAAGCGGCTGGAAAAGCCCCACGATTGCAGCGGGCCATCCAGCAACAATGCGAGACAGGCGGTCTCAGACATGCTTTAAGATCTCCTTACAGAACTCATCCAGTGGCTGGTCCGGGATGGCCACCTCGAGCGCCGGCTGAATCCCCCAGGTCTGTTTCAACTGCGAGTGGTGCGCCTTGAGCCGCGCGATCGACTCGTCCATCAAACCGTTTTGGGAAGCTATTGGCCTTTCGAAGGCGTTGATCAGTTGCACCGGCTGGCCTTTATCCTTCACGAGGCCCAGCACGTAGCCCGGCAGCGTATGAGAGTTCATGGAGTTTTTCCGCGCGCCGGGAACCGCGAGTACCGCGGCGCGGAGGTAGGCATCAATCACCTTGTCGCGCTGTTCCCGCGAAAGCGCGGCCAGATGGTCAGCATCCTCCAGCAGTCCCATGTTCAGGCCGGCGTAGCGGTAATAAACCGCAGAAGTGAACTCCAACGTCCCCATCATGCCGCTGCCCGCTCGGTCTTCCTCCCCAACCGTGGGGTCCTCACGCTGGCGGTCATCCACAGCGGTATAAAAATCTATGTCGTTATCCGCGCGGTGAGTTGAGAGCGCGTGACTGAACATCGCCGCACCCTCGAGCGTGAGGGAGTGATCGCTGGCCACCATGCGTCCGAACACGGCGATGTCCGCCGCATCCTTCAGTCTGGCTTCGCGGACCTTCGCTGCCGCTGACTTGATCTTCTTCTCCAGCGCCTTAGCGTCCTTGCTCTCCCCGAGCATCGCGGCCAGTTCTTTGCCGATCTGCTCGCGCTCCGCCGGGGACAAAAACATCAGAGTTTTAACCCTCAGGACGTTGGGATCCTTCTTGAATGAGCCCTCGTCGAATACGGCTAACTCGTTGCAAAACTTTTTGGATACTTCCAGGGCCCTGTCCGGCGGAGCGCCGTGCCGCTCGGCGGCCTCGGCAATCGGGCGCACGATGAGCTTGCTGCGCTCGCCAGCGTACAATTCCGGACATAGCTCTTTCGCCTGCAGCCGGATGGCGCGCTTCAGGCACTGGCTGGAAATGCGCGCCCTGGTCACACCGCCGAAGACGGCCGTCTTGGGCGCTCCCACGTCATCACGATTGAGGCACGAGACGGGAAAAGATTGCAGGATGTGCAGCTCGATGAGTTTCATGGCACTTCCCTCCTAGTTCTTGAAATTCGCTGGGATCGGGCACGGCGCGAGATCCGTGTCAGGCCTTTGGGGCAACCATCGCCGGGGTCTTACGGCGTCGTTCGGTACGGTCGAAATCTGCATCGAAACTCAGCAACGTGAGGCCGTGTTTTTCGGAGGCCACGTATTGATACGCATCGTCAAAATCCAGTCTGAACCGCCTTCGCACCTCAAGCAGCCGGCCAAGGTCAGCCGGGTGCAGCCGAACCAGCCCGGTCCCCGCCCGCTCCAGCGCGTCAGCGACGAACCGGGCAAGCGCATCGTCCTTATTTAAGCGCGTAAGGACAATTCCGATCGAGTACAGCGAGAATTCTGTCAACGCGAACTCCGAACCCTCATACTTCCCAAACAATCGCCGGACCTCTTCAGCGCGCTCCTGGTTGAGCAACAACTCGAGCCAAACGTTGGTGTCCACAAGGAACTGCATCAATCCCCCCACCATTCGAGCGCCTTTTTCTGAAGATCGAGGGACGTGAACTGCCCGCTAAACTCCGACAAGGCGCCCGCCCAGTCCAGGCTGAGCTTGCCACCCTTGCGCTGTGCGCGCGTTTCAAGCAGAAACTTGGCGAAATCTTCCACCTCGCGCTGAAGTTCCGGAGGAAGTTGATCAACGAGATCATCCAGAGTGGCCATAGAATGCCTCCACGTTGCGATCTGCCGGTGCGGACGCCGGCGCTAAACCTCGATGGGGACGATTACCAGCAGGCCAAATCCAAACGCTTTGGCCGAGCCGATGCCGCGCTTGAAGGTTTCGTAAAACCGGGCCGGGTCCGTGACACTCAGCACCCCCTCAAGCTCCACTGCACTGTGCAGGCCAGTGACCGCTTTCCCGTTCCTGTCTCTCTTCTGAAAATACTCGCGGCCACGCGGGAAGGTGCGAAGCGTCACTTCGTCGACGACGAAGCCGCCCTGCCCGCCCTTTCGCTTAATCCAGTCCACAACTTCCTCGCGCCTTGCCAGCGGAACGCGCCGGCCGTTTTTCGTCAGTGAGCCATCGGGCATTGCTTTGCCAACCTTCTTGGTCGGGTTCGCACAAAGCTGGAACCGGTACCGACTCCGCGTGAAATAACTTTCCGGAATCGGCTTGGCCTTCCAGTTATCTTCCGGGCACCACGGGGGCCGGAGAGGCTCGATCTGCGAAACCATCAGCAGCCGGAACCCTTCCCTGCGCTGGTCAAGCCGCGTAAGAAAGTCACGCTTCTGGCCGTCGCGGCCAGGGAACGCTTTCCAAATCGCCTGATGCCAGTCATAGGCGTCGCGCAAATCGAGTTTCGCAGCGGCGTCAAAAGGTAGGTCAACCTGGGCGAGATAGGTCATTCCACAGCCCCCGATGCGCCGGGCGGCGTGCACTCCTCGCCCTCGGGAACGCACCAGTATTCCCGCGCCCAGCGCTCCTTCACCCTGCCGCTCCAGTAGCAGAGGTCCGCGAAAAGCTCCTCATAATTGATGGGAATTCCCCTGGGCCTTGCGGCTAAAACGACGGGCCGCAGTCGTGAGTAAATCTCATCGCGGTCACAGGAAAGCAAACGGCGGAAGCGGGCGTCGAAAGACTCATTTTGCTCGCGGAGCCGCCGGCAGGTGGTTCCTAGATTACCGTCCTTGCTTTCCTCCGGATGCCAGGCGAACAAACCGGCCACAGTTTCGACACGGGGATCGCCTACGCCTCCCACGCGCGCCAACAGGGGCCACGCGCGGGCCCGCTTGGCAGAGCTCGGGCTCAACGCGCATCGAAGATCCGCCATGGCGCCGCGGTCGTTCGCCATCCCGCGCAGATATTCCAACAGATGTCGGGCGGCGTTCTTCGGATCGGACCCACCTGGGCTCATACTTCAACCTCCTCCTCGGCTTCCGCTGCCCCTTCATTAGCAGGCCCGGAGAACAGCGCCTTCAGCCCCAACGCGAAGGCGCGCATCTGGCGCGGCGTTTCGTGCGGGCAAGCGCGCTCGAACGCGGCTCGCATCGCGGAAAGAACCGCTTTGCCCCAGTCCGTTTTCTGCCACCGGGGACGCAGCCCCAGTTCCTCAGGGTTTTCGGCCACTTCAAGGAGGCGTGGTACGGCCAGCTCGACGCCGGTCCAGAACTGGGACCCGGCTGCACTCTGGATCTGCTGGCGGCGGATTTTCATCTCTGGGCGGTCGAGATGGTCACCGAGCTCCTTGTGATAGACGGAGACCGCCCGCTTCAGGCGAAACTCGCTTGTCTCCGCCACCCTTACACCATCCTCGTACACCCTCTGGCTCGGTGCATTCAACATCTGGGCAGGGATGTGGAAAACGGACTCAATGGCGTCCACAGGCTTCGCCTTGTTCGACACAAGGGCGCCCACCCAAAGATCAAAAGCCTCGTCAGAGAGATGCTCGAGCGCCGCGGGGCCGCCAGGCTTGTCGCCTGCCGCCTTGACGGTTAGGGAATGCAACTCGCGCCAGGCGGCCTTCTCGACTCGAGCGGGCAACAGCACCCGCTGCGATGCGCCCTTAACGGTGCGGACGACGACTGTAGCCGAGGGCTCTCGCCACCCGGTTTTGTCGTAGGAATCATACGCAAGCCCGTTGCCTAGGATCAGTGACTGACCTCCATCCGCGAGCCAAACGGCCCGCGCCAGTGGAACCAGGCGACCCAAATAGGTGCCAACCGCGTTCTGGACAGCTTCCGCATCGGCCAGTCGCTGCGGCATCATTTCCCAAACCGGCCTTCCCCAAGAGCTGGGTGCGTAGAACTGCTCGGCCTGCCGCTTCGTCATTAGGTTTCCATGTAGGGAAGTCATTAGGCGCTCGCCTCGACGCAGCGCGTGCAGCATTCCGCCGGCCAAGCAAGGCGCGTGTTCGCTCGATCCCTTGCCCGGCGTTTCCTCACCGTCCCAGAGCGCCACTCCGATGCGGCCCCCGGGAGAAAAACATTGAAACGTAGTCAGCATCCGGGCCAGATCGGCAGGCGTAAAAGCACGGGTTGACCCGCCAGCGTTGTCGAAAAGCGTTGTATTGTTGCCCGTCGCCAGCGCCAGATCCAGCTTGCTGGCGGCATTCCCCTCGTCCGCACCTGATTTCGCCACTGGCTTCTTCAGATTAGCAATCTGCAGGAATCGCTGGCCGTCACCCAATAACTCGAAGGAGCGTTCCCAGCGGCGCAGATACTCGATCGCTGAAGGCGCGATCCGGCCGTAACATGCCTTCCAGTCATATTCGTCTGCAGGGCCGTCGAGCGCCGCTTGCGCGATGCAGATAAGTACCCGCATTAGGGCTATGCGCTCATGAGCGCGAACGGCAAGGTCGCGAATCTCGTGACCCCGCTCGAACGCTTCAAGCAGGCTGACAAGTCCGGCTTCGCCACCGTTCCAGACGACTGGAATCCAGGGTTCAGTCGTAAGATTCATCCGGTTCCTCCTGGAGGGCCGCTGGCCGGCGGTCGCGCATAATCATAACACCCTGGTCCGTATGGTAGGAAAGCATAGTTTGCTCTTCACCGCTGCTCCCGCGAATTCTACCGTCGGGTGCGACCACGCCGACCACGGCGGGCTCCGTGACGTGCTTGACCAGCCAGTTCGGGGGTGCGGCGAAACTTTGCGCAACCGCCCAGCGTGGCACAGGAACGAGATTGCGGTGGATCGCTTTGGCCGTCTCGAAGCTCCAGCGACGGGCATGCGCTGTCGCCACGCTGCCGTCCAGTAGACAGACACGCGCGGAATCACTGTCGGCGAGAGCAATCTCGCGCGCCAGAAGTACCTGCATTGTCGGATAGGTGTTGTAGCGGGTTTGGACGCCCTCTTCATCTGGCAGCGGCGGGTTGGACCAAACATTACTCGCCGTTAGAGCCAGCCGGGTCAATTTCTCCTTTCGCTGCTCCAACTGCTTTCGCAGTTCGACCCAGGAAGCAGGCTCGTCCTGGGCGGGATGAGCATAGGTCGCCTCAAGAATGGCTCGGATGCCGTCCGGCAGGCTAATCGATTGCAGGTCACGCCACTGTTCAAGCGAGCGCAGCAAAACATAGGGCGCATAGATGCGGGCGCTCTTCCCCAGGGCCTGCAACAACTCCTCCACGCCAGCCCCTCGGATGGCACTACCGGTCAAACGCGGCGTCCGAATCCAGCCCTCGGGTTGCAGGCAAGAACGCGCCGTTCTAGAGTGTCGCCATAAACGGCCCAAGCGTTGCAGCAGCATGTCCGTTGGGGCCAGGTCAGTAACTAACAGGTCCGCGTCGATGTCCACACTCTGTTCGGCAATCTGGGTTGAAACCAAAACGCATCCGGCGGGCCGTTGCGTCGCGTCCCTACCGAGTCGCGTCATCCATTCGCTCTCGAGTTGCTCTCGGCGGAAGAAGGGGAAGCGGGAATGCAGCACAGCGACCTCCGGGCCACCCTCGACACGAGCGCTCTGGAGCCCCCGGTAAGTTTCCTGCGCATCGTCCACCGTGTTACGAATCCACAGTACGCAGTCCCCCTTGCTGGCGCGATCTATGACCTCTTCCACGGGCGGTCCGCCGGAAATGTTCCTTATTTGAACGGCTTTTGAAGGCGGTGGTTGGCACGCGCGCTCGGCGAGTGATCGCCCGAGTCCTGAAATCCTGGGATAGGCGGCGCTGGACAGCTCAGCGTCACCCACTTGGAGGAGCTCACGGCGCCGGGTTTCCGTTAGCGTCGCCGTCAAAATGATCACCGTGCATTGCAATTCCCGCAAACGCTTTATCAACTTTTCGATCAGAGTTCCGGTGTAAACGTCATACGAGTGCACCTCATCTAAGACCACCACCTTGCCGGCCAGGCTGAACTGGCGGACGAAGAAATGCTTGGCGGCAACAACGCCGAGCAGCGCTTGGTCGACCGTGCCCACGCCGAACGGCTCCAGCAGTGCCCGCTTGGCGGACCCGAACCAGGAGCTTCCGGAGCGGGCGTGATCCCGCGCCTCTTTGTCAGAGGCGATAGCGGGGGACAATTGGGCCGGCGGGTTGGATTCAACAAGCCAGGATGCGCCGTGGGCGAGCCGGACGGACGCCTGGTCAGCAGAAATATTTTCCAAAAAAGGCTGGATGCGCAGGTGAATGCGGCTACTAGCTGCTCTGGTGGGCAACGCAAAATACAGGCCGCTCGCCTGCTTTGACGCGATCAGCTTGTACGCAGCGCCGAGTGCCGCCTCCGTTTTGCCGCTGCCCATCGGCGCCTCGATCAAGTAAACGCCGGGCTCCTGAATAACTTCGACGGCCGCCAATTGCAGCGCGTTGGCCGTCGTAATTTCGGGAAAGCAGTCCGCGAACCCCAGCCCCTGCCGCGCTTCGAAGGCTTTCCAATGAATCGCCGCCAGTGCAAGCTCTGCGTCCCTTCGCTTTTGGTGGATGGCGCCCGTGCTGTTCTGCCGAAAATACCTCTCATCGGAGCCAATCCAGTCGGAGACCGTAATAAGACCAGCTAGGAACCAGAGGGCTGCTTCGCTCGGTAGCGCACCGGGCAGCACGCCGAATTCCTCGATGAGCTCACCCGCCAGTCGGATACGTTCTTCCTCCCACCACGGTTCGCACTCCCGAACTCGCTCCCCCTTTAGTCTCCCATGGTGAGCGCCGACCGCCGCCGCCCAGGCCTGAGCCCCAGACCCAGCAAGCAGCTCCTGTACTGTAAACTGGCTGATCTTCGCGTGGTCGGCTTCGTGGCAGCTCCAACCTTCCCTCAGCGCTGCATCCCGACGTGTGCGTTCCGCCAGCCAAGCTTCGCACTTGGCTTGAAACCCCGGTGACACTTTGCCGATGTCGTGCAAGGCAGCGAGAGCAGGCGCAGACTGAGGCAGAAGATTTCGCAGTGGGGAGGACAGTAACCCGACCAAGGCCTCTGCGACACAGCCGACATTCAGGCAGTGATCGCGGACGCTGATGCCAGGCTTCCCATCTGGAGTCGTCTTCGCCCAGCAGTCCTCAAAGTGGACCTGAGCGCTTGATGACGATGGCAGAGTGGCTCGTGTCCTGGGTGCTGGCATGCGCGAGTTACCCACCAAATTTAGGTATCAAGAGGAGGCACGGATCGTATCATCGGGCACGCAAGGCTTGCTCCACCTTTTCCAGCATCATGACATCCTCCCGGTTGTAGGCCAGCAGTTGTTCCAACAGCCGCGCGTCGCCAGTCTGGCCGTATTTTCGCCAGGACGTCATCGCCCATCGTCCGTCCTTACCCGGCAAAGTACGCTTCAGCCCGAGCACGCTTTCCACTTTCTTCAGACCTCCGTAAAGGCCCTTCTGCCAGCAGCCGAGCACCAGATCCGTGTGAGGAAATATTCTGTCCAGCACGACGCCGAGCTGCGCCGCGATCACCGGAAAATCAAATCCGATCCGTCCGTCTCCGTCCGGGATGGATCGCCCGTTGTAAGTCACAAGCATTTCGACCCCGACGAGGGCCTGAAGAACCGCCTGCTTAGAGACTTCTTCTCCTACCCATTGAATCAGTTGATCGGTCTCTCCGCCGCTGATGCGAACGCCCAGCACGGAAATCCTGTGACCCGCATAGTCCCGAAACATTCTCGGATCACCGTCTGGAAATCTGCCCACGTAGTCGGTTTCGAGATCCAGATAGGCTCTTTTCCTGTTGGGCATCAGAAGGTCCCAAACCTCTTCCTCGCGCCGTGACGAATGTGGAAGACCTCGACTCGCCTCTGCTTCTCCAGCACCCTATAAATCACGGGGCAGACAGGCGGCCTCTTGCCGCACAGTAAGTGTCTCAGCGTGTCACTTTCCGGGGTGAACAGGCGGCGGTTTGGTTGCCCTTTGAGCGTCAGGATCGCTTCCTTCAAACCGCAGTACCAGTTCGAAGCAGCCTCGGAATTCAGAGCGTTGTGGTCTTCAAACAGTTGAGCGAGGTCGCGCTGGGCGCGCAAGGTGAGGTTAACGAGGCAGGCCATGCGTGGCTTCAAACTCGGCGAAAAACCCATCTGCCCCCCGTTTCCTCCCGTTCATCGCGTCTTCCAGCCCTTGCCGGACACCGTCCTCGGCGTCCGCGCGCGGCAAGGTCCAGGAGGCGCTGATGGGCTTCAGCGTCCTGGACGATGGAGGAGAGCGGTTACTCGTCCCTTCACCGTAAGCACCCCGGGGCGCTTGCTCTTTTTGAGCGGCTTAACGAAATCTCCGGAGCGGCGCCGGAAAGTCATCAGTGACTGCATATCCTTAACGTAATATCGAGCCTAGTCACGGGCGCATTATAGCATCTTTTCAGGTGTCGGCAGGGGATGGCCGCCGGACGAAAACCGGATCCGGACTTGGCCGGGCGCTAACTTGTGGCATGGGAGGAAAGATTAATTTGTCCCATTTGTCCCCACCGTCTCATTCATATGTGAAATAGTGTAAGCAGTGTCTTGTTCGTGGTCCGTGGTTAAGTGTAGCTGGTGGCTGGCATCCGGTGGGCGAAAGATGAAGGGCACTCAGACAGAGATAAGAGGCACGAGGCAGGAGCCAATGGGCATCGATGACGCCCACGGTCGAAAGGCGGAGATTGCGGACAGAAGGCGATGGACTCCTCGCGAGCGAAGCTGGATAAATAATCCGGTCGGCTTAAAAATGATGTTTTTTTAGACAAACGAAGCCGTTAAGTGTTTCAGAATGAGTTACATGATAAAATTCTAATAAAAAACGAAGCCGTGAAAGCCGTTAAGTATTTGAAAATAAATATAGTTATAAGTTTAAAAAGCCGTTAAGTTATTGAAAAAAGGTGAAGCAAACGGGTCATAAGCGGCTCGCAACAGACCATTCGTGAGTGCCGAGAGGCAGCGACAACGGACGAAGGACAACGGGCGGCTGCCACCTGACAGCAGCGCCTGACGGTTGTTAAGTCATCTCTTGCGCTGCATCTGCTGTCAGAATCCAGGGTACCATTGCCATAGAGCGCCAGGGCAACTTGGGTGGAGACAAATTGGAGAGTGACATCGGCCTGTGGAACAAGTCGAGCAGACTCCTCAAGTGATTTTTGACGGTGATTGCAGCTTTTGTCGCGCGTCTGTAGAATATGCGCGAAAACTCACCGGAGATGCCGTTCGTTACGCCCCTTTCCAGAAAGTCGCAGCCAATTTCCCGCAGGTTCCTCTCGACCGATTTCAGCGCGCCGTGCATCTTGTCGAGCCAGGCGGGTGCATATCGAGCGGGGCCGAGGCCGTTTATCGCACGCTCTCTTACGCGCCCGGCTGCGGATGGCTGCTGTGGCTTTACGACTACCTTCCGGGATTCACGCCGGCCAATGAATGGGCTTATCGACTTATTGCCGGCCACCGGCCGGTCTTCGACCGCGTGCGCCTTTTCTTTTGGGGACGCCACTACGACCCGCCTTCGCACTTCCTGACGCGATGGCTATTTCTCAGGTTACTGGCCGTCGTTTATCTTGCCGCTTTCGCGTCTCTCTGGCCGCAGATTCCCGGATTGATCGGCACGCACGGCATTCTGCCGATCTCCCATTTTCTTGCCGTTGTGGCGCGGCTGATGGGACCGCGCCGTTATCATCTTCTTCCAACGCTGGCGTGGCTGAACCCGGGCAACGGATTTCTGGAATTGCTGGCTGGCGCGGGGGTGGCGCTTTCACTTCTTTTGCTTTTGGGCGTTGCGTCAGGGCCGGTTCTCGTCGCCTTGTGGATGCTGTACTTGTCGCTGACGACGGCGGGACAGGTTTTTTTATCTTTTCAGTGGGACGTTCTGCTCCTCGAGGCCGGGTTTCTGGCCATTTTTCTCGCGCCGTGGCGCCCGCTGGTCCCAGGCTGGCGTGCGAAAACGGATGCCGCCAGCACTGATTCCCCGTCCAAGCTGGTGATCTGGCTGCTTCGCTGGCTGCTGTTTCGCCTGGTGTTTTTGTCAGGATGCGTGAAGCTTGCGAGCGGTGATATCCATTGGCGCAACCTGACTGCGCTCGAATACCATTACGAAACGCAGCCTCTGCCCACGCCCCTTGGTTGGTACGCGTATCATTTGCCAGCCTGGTTCCAACGAGCTTCGACGGCCGGCGTCTTCTTCCTGGAACTGATCGTTCCGCTGTTCATTTTTGCGCCCCGCCGCCTTCGCTTTGTCGCCTGCGCGCTGCTGGTTGGCTTTCAACTTCTGATCGCCCTCACCGGTAATTATGCGTTTTTCAATTTGCTGACCATCGCCTTGTGCGTCTGCCTGCTTGACGATCAGGCACTGCGACACCTGCTTCCCAATCGGGTGACTGCGCGGTTTGCGCCGGCGGTGCGGCCGGCGGCCAAGCAGTGGTTCCGGCGGGTTCCTGCCGTGGCGGTGGCCGCCGTCGTTCTTCCGTTGAGCGTGGAATGCGCCGCCTCCAGCTTGTGGGGCACGAGGGCGACACCGGGCTGGGCGGCCGAAGCGGCAGAATGGATTGAGCCTTTCCACATCGCTTCAAGCTATGGGTTGTTTGCAGTCATGACCGTGCACCGGCCCGAAATCATCATACAGGGAAGTAACGACGGCAGGCAGTGGAGTGACTACGGATTCAGGTTCAAGCCGTTAGCGTTGAGCCGTGGGCCGGGCTGGGTGGCGCCTTATCAGCCGCGGTTGGATTGGCAAATGTGGTTCGCAGCATTGAACGGCGCCCGGCCTCCGCCGTGGTTTATCGATCTGATGGTGAGGCTGCTCCAGGGCTCGAAGCCCGTGCTGCACCTACTGGGCAAGAATCCGTTTCCCCAATCGCCGCCACGCTACGTGCGGGCGCTGCTTTATGATTATTCTTTCACCACTTTCGACGAGCGACGGCAGACCGGGAACTGGTGGCGCCGCCGTTTCCTGGAAGTGTATTTCCCGGCGGTTAGCCTTGTCAGGCGCTAGAGGGAGATGAAGTGTGACGCGTGGTGAGTGACCGCAGAGCAATCAGCCATCAGCGTGCAGTTGCCCGGAGCACGGCAGCCTCGTTCCCGGTTGCTGAGAGCTGATGGCTGAGAGCTGATAGCTGCTCAGAGCAATCAGCCATCAGCGTGCAGTTGCCCGGAGCACGGCAGCGTCTTTCCCGATGGCTGAGAGCTGATGGCTGCTCTTCGAAAATGTCCGGCGAAGTTCTCATTGTTGGTGGAGGGTTTGCAGGGCTCGCGGCTGGGGTCGCGCTTGCTCGCGCCGGGCTCAAGGTGCGCCTGGTTGAGCAGAAACCTTACCTTGGCGGGCGAGCCCGCTCGTTCCATCACGCTCCCACGGACACCGTCCTCGACAACGGCCAGCACGTCTTCATGGGCTGCTATCATGACGCGCTCGATTTCCTCAAGACGATCGGGACGCTCGATCGCGTTCGCTTCCAGGAGCGGTTGAAAGTGGCATTCCTCGGTCGAGGAGGAGTGCGAACTTCGCTGGCTCTGCCATCGCTTCCTGCGCCGTGGCACATGGTCGTAGGAGCGATCGCTTCCAACGCTTTCGCGTGGCCGGAGAAGCTGCAGATCGTGCGAGCAGGACGGGCGTTGCGATCGCAGGATGCGAAGCGCAATGGGATAGCGACCGCGGGATTGACGGTGGATGAGTGGCTGGCGCGGCTGGGCCAGTCGGAACGGCTGAGGCGCAATTTCTGGGATTTGCTTTGCATTGCCGCGCTCAACGAAAGCCCTCAGATTGCGGCTGCAGCAGTGTTTGAGCCTGTGATGCGCCTGGCGCTCTTTCAATCCGCGCAAGATTCGCGCATCGGCTTCGCGACGTCAGGATTGAGCGAATGTTACACGGAAGCTGCGGCCGCTTTCATCCGGGAGCATGGCGGCAAGGTCGAGGTCGGGCGGGATGTTAAGGAACTTCTATTCGCGGCCGGCGCGCCGGGCGGGAAAATGGCCTGCGAGGGAGTCCGGCTCTCAGACGGCTCCGTGATTCGATCGAGGACCGTGCTCAGCGCCGTGCCGCCCTTCGCCTTCATCCGGCTGCTTCCTGAAGAAGTGATGCAAGGCCATCCGTGTTTTTCAGCACTCGCCCGGTTCAGGCCATCGCCGATTATCTCCATCAATTTCTGGTTTGATCGTAGCGTCACGGAGCTTGACTTTGCCGGATTGCGAGGCACGACCATCCAATGGCTCTTCAACAAAGAGCGTTTGCACGGAATTCCTCAGCACGTCATCAGCCTGGTGCTGAGTGGCGCTCACGATTATATTCAGAGGGACAGCGCGGAATTGACCGCATTGGCGCTCCAGGAGCTTCAGGAGTTGTTGCCGGCCGCAAGGAATGCCCGGCTCGTCCATTCGCTGCTCATCAAGGAGCGTTGGGCGACTTTCTCACCGGCAGTCGATTTACTTGCGGCCCGGCCGCCCGCCGTGACGCCAATCCGCGGGCTCTATCTTGCTGGAGACTGGACACAAACCGGATTGCCCGCTACTATTGAGAGCGCCGTGAAAAGCGGCTTTACGGCGGCTGCGGAGATCATCGAGGAGCGCCAATAGCTGTGAGAGCGGGGGAAAGGAGACACGGATGAACAGGCGCGAGTTTGGAACGAAGATTTTGCGGATGACGGGTGGCGCCGCGATGTTGGGCGTGGCGGAGGAGGAGCTAAGCGCCGGTTCGCTGCCTTCCCGGGCTGCCTCGGGTAGACGCGCTGTTGCGCCAAACTCCGCCGATCCGCGGCTGAAAGGCTCTCTGCGGTTTTCGAGGGCGCGCTGGACGTACGTTCATCTGGAAGGAACGCCGTCCGAGATCGGCTTCCAGCACGGCTATTGGCTGGCGCCGGAGATCGCGGACGGTTTCGAAGCCGTGAAGCTGACCAACCTGCGTGGAACGGGAAAAGACGTGGCCTTCTTCCGGCGCGCTGCGCGAGAGGTGATTTGGCCGAAGGTGGATCCGGAATACAAAGAAGAGATCGAGGGAATCCACGCCGGGCTCGCAAGCCGCGGCGTTCACATGGCGTTCGATGACTTGATCTGGCTGAACGCCATGGAAGAGCTTGCGGACTATTACGTGCCTTGGCATGACAAGCAGCACAAGATTGCGGAAGCGCAGCCCATCACGAGCCCCGGCCACTGCAGCGCCTTTGTAGCTACAGGGAGCGCCACGAAAGACCATCAAATTGTGATCGGCCACAACGCCTGGACCAGTTACCTTCACGGAGAGCGTTGGAACGTTATTTTCGACATCGCCCCGAAGAAGGGCTGCCGGATTCTCATGGATGGTTACCCGGGCGTGATCACGAGCGATGATGATTTCGGCATCAATAGTTCCGGGATGATGATCACGGAAACGACGATCACTCAGTTTCACGGCTTTAATCCGGATGGCAAGCCCGAGTTCTCGCGCGCCCGCCGCGCCATGCAATATGCGACGTCGATCGACGAATACGTTAGCATCATGCTCGACGAGAACAACGGAGGGTATGCGAACGACTGGCTGCTCGGAGACCGGAAGACGGGCGAGATCGCCTTATTCGAGCTGGGCTTGAAAGCGCATCGCGTTTGGCGCACTCGGAACGGGTTTTTTGTAAGCTCCAACGAGCCGCAGGATCCGAAAGTGATGGCTGAAGACACCACGTTTGACATCCACGACCTCTCGCTTTCTCCCAATGCGCGTCGGGTCCGCTGGCATCAACTTATGAGGGAATACCACGGCCAGATCGATGTGGAGCACGGCCGGCAATTCTTGAGCGACCACTACGACACGTTTGTGAAGAAGACCCAGCCCGGCTGGCGGTCCTTGTGCGGCCACGGCGATCTGGCGCCTTATGCGGAAAAGGATTTTGACGCCGGGCCTTACGACCCCGTGGGATCCATTCAGGGAAAAGTGACGGACAGCCGGATGACGGCGGAGATGAGCTTTGTCGCGCGCCGCGGGCATCCGTGCGGGGATAACTTTGTGGTGCAACCCTTTCTACAGGCTCATCCTGAGTATGCCTGGCAGTCGCCGCTCCTGCGCGATATGGTCGCCGGCCCGTGGAGCACGTTCAAATCAGGTCAGCAAGTTTAGGACGCCCGCTGCGCCTCCAGCGCAGCAGGCGTCGATGAATGCGGCATCGCCGGACGCCCGAAGCCTTCGCGCTATCGGGTCGCCAGCTTCTTGGCGAAGTCCAGGAGGAAACTGCGATCCGCTTCGGCCATGCGGCCGAGCAGCGTGCTCAGCTTCAGGAGGAAGCGGGCTTCTGAGCCGCTCTGGCCTCCCTCTTCCGCCAGCTCTTCCAGCGTCTTCCTGCGGCTAAGGTTGGGCAGCGACGGTGCCTGATCGCCGGCGTAGAACAGCCGGTAGAGAGGCACGTCGAGGGCCGCTGCGAAGCGCTCAAGAGTGTCGAGCGACGGCACGGTATGCCCGTGCTCCACCCGCGAAATGTAGCAGCGGAGCAAGCCGCTGGCTTTTTCCAGGTCTCCCTGCGAGAACCCTTTTTCTTCCCTGATTTGTCGAATACGTTCTCCGATCATCATCGTTGACCACTCCTTTTTAGGCCAGGTTGTTGAGCGCCCGCGAGAGCTCTCAAAAGAGAGTTTCTTCTTAATCAGCTTGACAATAAATGGTTCGCCAGTACCAGTACCCGGGTACCGATGCTCATTCTGAAAATAGTTTCAATATATGTTATTGTTTCATCATATACCTCCTGCTAACGTCAGTCCAGGAGGGCAGGGATTTAGTTTGCCGCTTCAGCCGGAGCGAACTCACGAAACAAGGAACGATCTATGATTCGAATCCTCTTTGTGGACGACGAGCAGAACGTGCTGCAGGGCCTCAAGCGGATGCTGCATGCCCGGCGGAGCGAGTGGGAAATGGCGTTTGCTCAGAGCGGAGACGCGGCGCTCACCATTTTGGAGGTGACGCCGTTCGATGTGATTGTTTCGGACATGCGCATGCCGGGGATGGATGGAGCCACACTCCTCGCCTGCGTGCGCGAGCGTTACCCGCACGTCATTCGCATCATCTTATCCGGCCATGCCGATGCTGACGCAGCCTTCCGTGCGGTGCCCGTGGCCCACCAGTTCCTGGCAAAGCCGTGCGACCCGGGCTCGCTCCAGGTGGCCGTCGAACGCGCGTTCGGGCTGAAGAAGGTGCTCAACGACGAGTCGCTCTCCCGAACCGTCGGCTCGCTCGACGAACTTCCGGCACTGCCCCGTTCTTGCGCGGCTCTGACAAAATCGCTGTCGGATCCAGACGTTTCGCTCAATGACGTCGCCGGAATCGTCGAGCAGGACGTGGCAATCGCCACCAAAGTACTTCAGCTTGTCAATTCCGCCTTCTTTGGCCTTGCGCATGAAATCTCAAGCGTCCGCACCGCCGTAAGTTACCTGGGCGTCGACGTGCTGAAGGGCCTCGTCCTGTCGATCGGTGTTTTCCGGGCGTGCGGCCAGGTGAACGTCGCGGGCGGGTTTTCTCTGGAACAACTCCAGGACCACGCCTTTCTCACGGCGCAAGTTGCCGGCGTGCTTCCCGTCGCGAAGCATCTTCGGGAGACGACGGTGCTGGCCGCATTGTTGCACGATGTGGGAAAGCTCATTCTGGCGGCGCGGATGCCTGCCCACTTAGCGCGAGTTCTGGGCGCAGCCCGCGAACGGCAGCAGCCACTGTTCGACGTGGAACGGGAGTTGATGGGAGTAACGCACGCGGAGATCGGAGCCTACCTCTTGGGCTTATGGGCGCTTCCGTGGGCGGTGGTCGAGGCGGTGGCGCATCACCACGAGCCGACACGCGTTCCTCAGCAGGGTTTCGATTCGCTCGCGGCCGTCCACATTGCCAACATTCTGGCAGCCGAATGCCACGGCGCGCCAGAGGCGGAAGAAAGGGTGGTTAAGCCCGCGCTGGATCCGGCTTACCTGGACTCGCTCGGAGTCAGAGATGAGCTTCCCGAGTGGCGCACGCAGGCGCAGGAAGTTTGCGACAAGTTGGGGAGGGTGCAAAATGCCGGCTCTTGACTTGCCGCGGGTTCTTCTTGTGGATGATGAACTGAATCTCCTGGAGGGCTTGGTGCGCGGCCTGGGCCGGGCTTTTTGTCTTGTGACGGCCACCGGGGGCGAAGCGGCAATTAAGCTGCTTCGTCAACAGCCCGCCTTCGCTTCAATCGTATCTGACTTGAGGATGCCGGGCATGGACGGGATCACGTTTCTGAGCCACGCGCGGCAGATTCAGCCGGACGCCGTCCGCATTCTTTTTACCGGAAGTGCGGACCTTGACGACGCGATCGAGGCGGTGAACGAAGGGTCGATCTTTCGGTTCCTCAGCAAGCCCTGCGCGCTCCCCACCCTCAAAAGCGCGCTGGATACCGCCGTCGAGCAACATCGCCTGATCACCGCGGAGCAGGTGTTACTCGAGCAAACGCTCCAGGGCAGTGTCCAAGCTCTGACGGAAGTGCTGGCTCTGGTGAGCCCGGCGGCATTTGGCCGGGCGACGCGCGCTCGCCAACGGATCAGCAGGCTTGCCTCCCGCTGCGGCGTCAAAGAACGCTGGCCTGTGGAAATGGCCGCGATGCTTTCCCAGATCGGTTGTGTTACCCTGCCTCCCGAGGTCCTCGACAAGCTCTATCACGGCAATCCGGTCACGGCGCAAGAGCAGGAAATGATTGATCGCGTGCCGAAGGTGACCGTACAACTCCTCAGTCACATTCCACGGCTCGATCCGGTCTTGAACATCCTTCGTTACCAAAGCAAACAATACAACGGCGCGGGCTCTCCGGAAGACCACCTGCACGGCGAGGCGCTTCCCTGGGGAGCGCGCGCCCTCAAATTAATCTTCGATTTGGACCTGCTCGAGACGCAGAATGTTCCCGGCGCTGAGGCCCTTGAAATCCTCAGAAACCGTGCGGGTTGGTATGATCCGGCCATGCTGACGGTGCTGGCGGAAGCTTACGGTGAAGCGGGCCATCAGGGCGAAATCCAGGAAGTGACCTTGCGCGAGCTGAGGCCGGGAATGGCCTTTGCTGAGGACGTGAAGACGCTGCGCGGACTCTTGCTCATTGCCCGAGGCCAGGAAGTCACGCCGGGGCTCATGGAACGAATCATGAATTTCTCTCCCGGTTTAGGCGTGAAAGAACCGGTGCGCGTCCTGCTGTCCCACGCTTCGGCGTCCTCCACGGAAGTGAAAAGGTAGGAGAAAATCTTCTTGGCGGGCGCAAAAGTCTCACCGATAATGGTGTGGGACTATGCGTTTTCCGCTCTTTGTTGCCCTCCGGTATTTGAAGGCCAAGCGGCGCCAGACCGCAATCTCCATCATCACGGTCATTTCTGTAGCCGGAGTGATGGCCGGTGTCGCGGCGCTCGTGATCGCGCTTTCCGTGAATAACGGATTTCGAATCGATCTCGAGCAGAAGCTGTTGGGCGCGATGGCGAACGTGAACTTGATCCGGCCGGAGGGTAACAGCATTCGCCATTACGACCGGCTGGCGGACCGGCTGGCGCAACTGCCCGGCGTGGCGGCGGCCGCGCCGGCGCTTTACGAGCAGGTTCTCATCGCCAACCAGCAGCGCGCAGAAGGCGTCGTGCTCAAAGGGATCGAGCCGGAGCGCGAGATCCGGGTGGGCGATGTCTTACGCAAGCTCAAGTCAGGCTCGTTGGCTGGCTTGACGAAAACCTTCACCAACGCAGACCCCATCATCATCGGCGACCAGCTTGCGGACCAGCTCGGCGCGTCTGTCGGAACTGAGCTGATGGTCGTCAGCCCGCAAGGCGCCTTGACCCCCCTCGGTATTGTTCCTAAATACAGCAATTTCCGCGTGGTAGGCATCTTCAATTCGGGCTTTTACGATTTCGATTCGGGCTGGGCCTTTACGAACCTGCAGGCCGCGCAGCGCCTGTTTGACCTGTCGGACGTGGTTTCGGTGATCGAGTTCAGGATTGACAACGTCAATCAGGCTCGCGCGGCGGCTGCCGTCATCCGTCACGCCGCGGGCAAGGGATTTGACACAACGACGTGGATGGACCAAAACCACTCACTCTTCAGCGCGCTTCACCTGGAGCGACTGGTGACGATCTTGACGATTGGCCTGATCGTGCTCGTCGCCGCGCTGAATATTCTGATCACTTTGGCCATGCTCGTCATGGAAAAGAACGGCGACGTCGCGATCCTGATGTCCATGGGCGCGAAGCCGAAGCAGATTTGGACCATTTTCACCTTGCACGGTTTGTCCATTGGCGGAGCGGGGACGGCGTTGGGGCTGGTATTCGGCTATTCGGCTGCCTGGATGGCCAATCGCTTTCAACTGTTTCATCTTCCCCCGCAGGTTTACGCGCTCTCCTACGTTCCTTTCCATTCCCGGCCGTGGGATGGTGTATGGATTGCGGCGATGGCGCTGGGAGCGAGCTTCCTGGCGACACTTTATCCCTCGCTATCTGCGGCCCGGCTTCAGCCGGCCGAGATTCTGCGGTATGAGTGAGCAACGCGGTGGTGAGCGACCAGCGATGGGTGGTTCGCAAACTGAGCCGGAGGATGAGCTTGGGACATCCGCCTCTCGGCGGTCAGGCGCCCAAGCCACGGAGCACGAACACCTGACGACAGTGTTTCCAATGTTACGCGCAGAAAATCTGACCCGGATCTTCCGCTCTGGAAACGAAGAGGTCGTGGTCTTCGAGAACTTGAACCTGGAAATCCGCCAAGGCGAGTTCGTTGCGCTCACCGGAGAGTCAGGTTCGGGCAAAACGACGTTGTTGCATCTGCTGGCTGCCCTGGACACTCCGACGCGCGGTGAGGTATACTTTTTCGGGGAAAGGCTTGGCGGATTCGATGTCGAGCGACGCGCGCAGTATCGGAACCGAAAGGTCGGTTTTGTATGGCAATTGCATCACCTGCTCTCCGAATTCAGCGCGCTGGAGAACGTGATGATGCCAGGCTTGATCGGCGGAATGGATTTTCATCACGTGCAAGCGCGGGCGCGTGAGCTGCTCGATGAAGCCGGATTGGGACAGGCTGCCGGAAGGCGAGTAGGGGAACTTTCGGGCGGAGAACGGCAGCGAGTGGCTCTGGTCCGGGCTCTGATGAACCGCCCCTTGCTTCTGCTTGCGGACGAGCCCACTGGGAGCCTTGATGCCCGGTCAGCGGAACGCGTGGCGGCTTTGCTTCAGAAGTTGCACCGGGACCACGGTTTGACTTCAGTCCTGGCGACTCATAACGCAGAGCTGGCCCGGCGGGCAGACCACGCGTTGCGATTGGCGGACGGCACACTCACCGAAACGGTTGCTCCCGGAGCTCGATAATGGTGCGGGGCGGGCAGGTTTCGGAGAGGTAAGGGTCAATGTTCGAGAAATATACGGAAAAGGCCCGTCGAGTTATCTTTTTCGCCCGCTACGAAGCAAGCCAGTTCGGAAGCACCTATATCGAGACGGAACACATCCTGCTCGGCTTGCTGCGCGAGGACAAGGCGCTGACCAACCGCTACCTTCGCGCCCATGCTTCCGTCGAATCCATTCGCAAGCAAATTGAAGGACGCACGACGCTCCGTGAAAAGGTATCGACCTCGGTGGACCTTCCGCTGAGTCCGGAGTGTAAGCGCGTGCTGGCGTACGCCCAGGAAGAAGCGGAGCGGCTTTCTCACAAACACATCGGGACCGAACATCTGCTGATGGGTCTGCTGCGGGAGGAGAAGTCCTTTGCAGCGGAAATACTCCACGAGCGAGGGTTGCGCCTCTCCACCCTCCGCGAAGAATTCAACCGCGCGCAGAGTGAAAAAATGTCCGCCAATCGATCCAAAGAAACATCTTTGCTCTCGGAATTCAGCCGCGACTTGACGCAGGCTGCGCTGGAGGGCCAGCTTGACCCGCTGATCGGGCGTGAAAACGAGTTGGAGCGGGTGGTTGAAATCCTCTGCCGCAGGACCAAGAACAACCCCGTGCTCATCGGCGAGCCGGGCGTGGGGAAAACCGCCATCGTCGAGGGCCTGGCCCAACGAATTTCCGATGGAAACGTACCTTCGTTTCTGGCTGAAAAACGCATTCTGGCCCTCGACCTCTCACTCATCGTGGCCGGCACAAAGTATCGAGGGCAGTTCGAAGAGCGGCTGAAGACGATCATGAAGGAGTTGATGGAGTCGCAGAACGCCATCGTCTTCATCGACGAGCTTCATACCCTGGTTGGGGCAGGCTCGGCGGAAGGATCGCTCGATGCGGCCAACATTCTGAAGCCGGCGCTCTCGCGAGGCGAGATTCAATGCATTGGCGCCACCACGCCTGCTGAATATCGCAAGTCGATTGAAAGAGACCGGTCTCTCGAGCGCCGCTTTCAAGCCGTCAAGGTTCAGCCGCCTTCCGAAGATGACGCCGTAAAGGTCCTGTTCGGGATCAAGGACCGTTACGAGAAGTTCCATGCGGTGACGTATACGGACGACGCGATACGGTCCTCCGTCTATCATTCCGGCCGATACATTCCAGACCGTTTTCTTCCCGACAAAGCTGTAGACTTGATCGACGAGGCGGGAGCGAGAGTAAAACTGCAGCAGAGCACGTTGCCGGAGGAGATGGTCGAGGCGCAGAAACGGATCAAGTTTGTGGTTCACCGCATGGATGCCGCCGTCGCCAATAAGGAATTTGAGAAAGCCCGCTTTTATTCAGATGAGGAACGAAAAGAACGCGAGAACCTGCGCATGCTGCGGGAGAAATACCATATCGATGAAAACGCGGTGGGAGAAGTGACCAACGGTGACATCGAAGAGGTGGTTTCCCGCTGGACCGGCGTTCCCGTCACCTCCATTCGTGAAGAGGAAATGTCCAAGCTGCTGCGCATCGAGGAAGAATTGCACCGGCGGGTCATCAGCCAGGACCGCGCTCTCTCGGCGGTGGCTCGTGCGATTCGGCGGTCGAGAGCGGGCCTCAAGGCGCCGGGCCGGCCGGTGGGCTCGTTTCTCTTTCTCGGGCCAACGGGTGTCGGCAAGACGGAAGTGGCGCGGTCGCTGGCTGCCTTTCTGTTTGGCACGGAGCGTGCCCTCATTCGCTTTGACATGTCCGAGTTCATGGAAAAGCATTCCGTTTCCAAGCTCATTGGCTCGCCGCCGGGCTACGTCGGATACGAAGAGGGCGGGCAGTTGACGGAGCGGGTGCGGCGGGCGCCCTATTCGGTGGTTCTGCTCGACGAGATCGAAAAGGCGCACCCGGACATTTTCAATATTCTGCTTCAGGTGTTCGAGGACGGGCAGCTTACGGACGGCTTGGGTAATACGGTTGATTTCAAAAATGTCATCATCATCATGACGTCCAATATCGGCGCGCGGTATCTCGAGCGACGTGGCCATCTGGGCTTCCATTCCGCGAACGACCAAGCGACGGACAAGAAGATCGAAACGATGGTCATGAGCGAGGTGCGGCGCACGTTCAATCCCGAATTCCTCAACCGGTTGGACGAGGTTATTGTCTTCAACGCGCTCGCGGACGATGACCTGTTGAAGATTATCGATCTGCTTGTGGCCAACATGAACGTTCATCTGGGGCAGAAGGGGATTTCTGTGAGTCTTGTTCCGGAAGCCGCGCGGTGGCTTATGGAAAAAACCTGTTCCGACCGCTCTTACGGCGCCCGGCCGTTGCGCCGCGCCTTGCAACGGCACCTCGAGGACCCGCTCTCCGAAGCATTAATCCAAGGGGAGATTCAACCCCCGGCGGTTCTGGAGGTGGTCGTCGGAGGTGAAGGGCTTCGCTATCGGCCGGTCCAAGACAAGCAGGATACTTTGGTTACGGCCACGCCCCTTTCTCATTAGGCTCCCTGTACTCTGAAACTTGACGCCAGCGGCTGACTGGCTGCCCCCCGATGGTTCCTCAACATTGCGCAGCGGGGTAAGGGGCGGTGGGATTACCCGATTCGATTGAACCCGTTTAGACCACGATTCCTCAAATTGATGGTGCCTTTGCTGGCGGGGTTGATGTGTCTGCCTGCGGCAAGCGGCGCGTTGGCTCAGGGCCAGTCCCCCCCGGCGTCGAGCGCGTCGAAACCAGGCGCAGCCGCGAACCCTCCGGCTCCCAAACCAGGCGGGATAAGTCTCCGGAATCCACCGCAGGAAAAGCCTTCCGCAGCTCAACCCAACACGACGCAGCCGGGTCAGATTCAGCTTCAGGCGCCCGGCGCGATGCCCGCTCCTCCGAAGCTGGTTCGCAAGCCGGCCGTTAAGCAAAAGCAAGTGCTTTTGATTGACCACGTCGAGTTCCGGGGTAACCGCCGTTATCCTTCCTCAGTCCTGCTGGCGCGCATTTCCGAACGCGCCGGACAGGTTTATGACGTCAACAACGTCGAGCGGGATTTGATGGCGCTTTGGAACACCGGCTACTTCGATAATATCCGGACCGTGCGCGAGACCGGAGCACACGGCGCCATCGTCATTTTCTACGTGGATGAGAAGAGGCTCGTGCGGAGCATGAAGTTCGTGGGGCTCAACTCCGTGAGCCAATCAGACGTGATGGATGCGTGGCAGCAGCAACACGTCAATTTAACGATCATGTCGCTCTACGATCCGGTGGTGGTTCGCGCCGCCGAAGTGGTGGTTCAGGAAATGCTTTCTTCGGTGGGACGGCAGGACGCCACCGTATCGCATAGCACGCGCTCCATTCCGCCGGATTCGGTGGCGTTGACCTTTATCGTTCATGAAGGTCCGAAGGTCAAGATCGGGAGCATCACGTTCGAGGGCAACAAGGCAATTCCCTCCCGCCGCCTGCTCGCGGTGATGAAGAACTCGAAGCCGTACGGAGTTCCCGGCGTCATGTCCGTTCTCCATCGCACCTACGATCGGGACAAGCTTGAAATGGATTTGGAAAAAGTGCGCGAGCTTTATCGATCGAAAGGTTATTTCTTCATGACGCCCGGAGAACCGATCATTCATACGGTCACCACGCATCGCACGCTTCCTGTTGGGCACGGTGTGGGCAAGAAGGTGAATATCACGATTCCCATTTCACAGGGATCGCAGTACCGGCTGGGCCGGCTGACCTTCCGGGGCAACCACCTCTTCAAGGAGTCGGTCCTTCGCGCCGTTCTTGGAATGAAGACAGGCGATATTTTCGATACGAGTAAGGTGCGCAAGGCAATGAAGGCGTACAGCCAGTTGTATGGGGCCTACGGCTACATCAACTTTACGACGAACCCGGAATTCGACCCCGACCGTAAAAAGCACATTGTCAACCTGGCGCTGAACTTCAACGAGGACAAGCAGTTCATCATTCACCGCATCAACTTCAGCGGCAACACGAAGACGCGGGACTATGTGATCCGCCGCCAACTGCTGGTGGATGAAGGCGCGCCTTTCAATACGGCCATGTGGAAGATGAGCGTCTACCGCATCAACCAGCTTGGCTATTTCAGTCCAATCAAGATCGCAACTGAGGACAACGGTGAGCAGAACGGCTACACGGTGGTCCAGCATCCGAGCCAAACCCCGCCGAACGTGGATATTGATGTCCCGCTCAAGGAAAAGGGAAGAAACTCGATCGGGTTTTCGGGCGGCGTCAGCGGTTATGAAGGAGATTTCCTCAGCGCCAACTACGCCACGCCGAATTTTCTGGGTCTTGGCGATACGCTGAGCATCGGTGGAAGCCTGGGCACGTTTATGACGTCCGCGAATATCGGCTTCACCGAGCCCTACATGTTCCACAAGCCGATTACGGGCGGTATTACGCTGTTCGTGAGTGATTATCATTTTGATGAGCTGCAGGAATATGGCGCCCTTTATGGAGTGAACCTGAAGAACCTGACGAATACCCTTTTCGGCCAGACGTATTTTCAGAACTACCAGACAAACCAGAAAGGCTTCACGGTATTCGCTCAATACCCGTTCAAGCGTTCCTTCGCCCGCATGGGCATTACGTACGGCTATACCTACAGCGATCTGGAGACTTTCAGCAGCGCGTCCGAGAGCCTGTTCGAGGCGCTCGACTATGGCTCGTTTGCCGGTCCCAGTCAGCTTCATGGGATCCAGCAGAGCATGGTGACTCCGATGTACGAGTACGACAACGTCGATAATCCGGTCTTTCCTCATCGGGGAAAGATGATTACCGCGCAGATCGGGTTCTCGGGAAGCATTCTGGGAGGCAACGTCAACGAAATTGCGCCCACGCTCGAAATGAAGTACTACCACCCTGTCAATAACGGGCGAAACGTGCTCGCTTTCCACTTCGAAGCCGCGACCATCACAGGCTACGATGGCAAAGTTCCTCCTCCTTACGCGCGGATCTACTTAGGCGGGCAGTACACCATCCGCGGTTTCAATTTTTACAGTATCAGCCCTGTTGTCTTCTTTCCGACGGTCGGCGAAGTCTGCAATCGGAACAACAATGGCACCCAAATTTGGGCGGTATCGGCCAGCGGCAAGCCTGAGGTGGGAACTTGCGGATCCTACACACAGTTCCCCTACAACACCGTCGAAGTGCCGGGAGGCGACACGGAGGCTTTAGCCAGCTTTGAGTATAGAATTCCTATCATCTCGCACGTGGTATTGAAGTATTTCATCGATAGTGGTGACGCATTCATCCTTTGGCCTGACCAGTTGTCTCTACAGCCGGACGCCCTCTCGAGCATTACGGACCAGTATCCGTACTTTAAGGTGCCCACGAACCGCCTGGTTATCGCTCCCCATCTCAATTTCACTCCGCGTGTCTCCACAGGTCTGGCGTTGGACGTGAATCTTCCCGTCATCCATGCGCCCATCGAGGTCTATTACGGGTATAACGCGATGCGCCTGGCTAACGTCTACACCACTCCGCCGGGACCTTTGCCGCCAGAGTCTCTGTTTCCCAATATGGCGACGTACGACGCCGCGCTCCCCTATTTCGAGCGCCAGGCTTTTAACGATCCGCACGGAATGGCGGGCTTTACGGTGGGAGGCTCGTGGTAGGACTTTGGGCTTGCGGGGTGAAAAATGCGCGAAGGGCGGGAAGATGTTAGAATCATCGACTTGAAGAGAGGTAACGGGAGTTAGTATGAGAATCATAATATCAACATTGACAGCAGCTATCGCGGCGGGCCTGATCCTTTATCCGGCGCCGCTGCAAGCCCAGGGCGCCGACGCTCCGGAAAGAATCGCCGTCATTGACATGAATACGGCCATCGGGTCCACGCAGGACGGCAAGCTGGCTTCCGAGAAGATTCGAAACAAATACGGTCCCAAACAGAAGCAGTTGCAAGACGAAGAAGCGGAGATTGAGAAGCTGCAGAACCAGCTTCAAAATCAAAGCTCGATGCTGACCGCTGCTGAGCAATACCAACTGAGCCGGCAGCTTGCGGAGGACCAGCGGCATTACAAAGACGATTCCGAGGACGATCAAGACAATTTTCAGGCGGATACGCAAGAGGCCATTCAGAAAATAGGGGCAAAGATGACGAAGATCATCACCCAGTATGCCAAACAGCACAGATACGACATGGTGATTGGCGAGGGGACTATTCCTGTCTATTACGTTGCCAAAGCTTACGACATCACGCAGGATATCGTTAAGCTTTACGACGCGACTTATCCTGCCCCGGCAGCCACGACGGCCTCCAGCAAACCACCGGGCGCGGCGGCAAAACCGGTTCAACACTGAAGAGCTTCGCGTTCAATCGCGCTCGCGCGGCTCGGCGTGAATGCTGACTTTGGTGATATCCGGGTAATGCTGCCGGAACTTAAACTTCAGCTCCTCAGTAATGTTGTGAACGCGGGCGATCGAGAGGTCGCGCTCGAGGGTACAATGCAAACTCACCTGCGTGTTCCCGTTCACTTGGTGCGTCACAACAGAATGACAGTCCAGGAGCCCGGGCGTTGCGCGCGCGATTGCAAGCAGCTCCCCTTCGATGCCCGCTTGTAGCCAGCCTGCCGGGCGTGCCTGCTCCACCTGGCGGAGTTGCGGCTCAATGTGGATGTTCACATCCGCCACGGACGGCACTTCACGTTTGATTTCCGTTTCGAGGTCAGTGGCTTTTTGGTGGGCGGCCTCGAGCGTCATGGCAGGGTCCAGTTCCAGATCGAGGTTGAGATTAACCCGGCCCTCCACCTCAAACGGCGTTACGTCGTGCACCTGAAAGTTATTCCTGCTGGCCACCGCACGGATTTTCTCCACCAGATCGCCGGCGGCGGGCTTCTGCGGCGCGGAGTGAATGACGATGTCCGCGCCAGGGAAGAGAGCGCGGACTTTGGCCTCAACCACGTTCTCCACGGCTTGCGCGTGTTCCAAGGGAATATTGCTGCGCAACAAGAGACCCAAATCGATGAAAAGCTGGCTACCGCTGCCGCGTACCCGAATGGGGCTGTGGTCGAGCACTTCGGGCACGTCGGCAATAATGCGGGCGATGCTTGCGGAAGTGCCCTCGGGCGCAGCGTCCACCAAGGCGTCTACGGTTTTCTTGCCTAAGCGTAATCCGATGTAGATGATGATTCCCGCCACCACGAGCGCCGCGACGGGGTCGGCCACCCGCAGCCAGGGGAGATGCGCTCGGCCGGCGGCTTCAACCAGCGCCAGGCCGGCGATGACGGCTGCAGAGCTGTAGACGTCCGTGGAGAAGTGGATGGAATCAGCTTCCAGCGCGTGACTTCCGAATTTTTTTGCCGCACGCCTCAGCGAACGAGAGCGCGTCAGATCGACGGCGATAGAAACGGCCATAACGGCAAACGCCCACACGTCCGGGCGCACCAGAATCGAGGAGAAGAAAAGACGTTCGGCTGCGGCAGCCACGATGGAAGCGCAGGTGACGAGGAGCAAGCCGGTCTCAACGAAGGCTGAAAGCGGCTCGAATTTTCCGTGGCCGAAAGGATGCGAGGAATCCGCAGGCCGGTCGGCAAGCCGCACGGAGACATAGGTTGCAAGCGCGGAAATCAGGTCGAGGCCGGAGTGTGCGGCCTCGGAGAGCAACCCCAGGCTTCCTGTCATCATGCCCGCGGCCGCTTTCAATCCCACAAGAAACAGGGCGGCCCAAAGCGAAGAAAGCGCCACCGCGCGCTTTTCTCGGGCCGGGATATTCCGCTCCAAGGCAGTGTTTCGGGAACGCACTGACCTCATTATAGCTTTTCTCGAAATCCAGCTCCGGGGAGAATGTTGCGCCGGGCGCGGGAGTGCAATACCATAGGCAGGCTCGGGTGTTATCGGCGCGGCGGGATGACCGGTGAGTCCCGCCTGCCTCACATGGCTTGAACCATGGCAAAGGCGAAAGGGAGAACTGTCGAAGAATCGAAAGTGGAAATGGTGGAAGTGGTGCTGCCCAATGACACAAACCCTCTCGGCAATATTCTGGGAGGCAAGGTCATGCACCTGATGGATATTGCAGGCGCGATTGCCGCGCACCGGCATGCCCGGTCGCTGGTCGTCACGGCTTCCGTCGATTCGCTGGATTTCCTTCATCCGGCCCGCGTGGGCCAGATCATCGTTCTGCGTGCGTTCTTGACCCGGGCTTTTCGCACGTCCATGGAAGTGGAAGTGAACGTTTATCTTGAAGACTATATCCTCGGGGAACGCCGCCAGACAAGCTCGGCGTTCTTGACTTACGTGGCCGTCGATCCCTCCGGGCAGCCAGTGGCGGTCCCACCCCTGGTGCCTCGCACGGTGGAGGAGCGTCATCGGTTTCGCGAGGCTCTGGAGCGGCGCCGGCGAAGGCTCGCTCTGGCGGCCCGCGCTCATCGTCGTTATTTCGATAAGAGAATCTGAACTTATTCACGCGTTCATAACGGTCAGGAGAAAAAGATGAAGATCAAACGCGAAAAGACGTTCTCTGGCACGCCCTGGGAGTCCAGGGTGGGCTACGCACGAGCCGTTCAGGCCGGCGACGTCGTTTACGTGTCCGGGACTACGGGGACTGATACTACGGGAAAGGTTCTGGCGCCCGGTGACGCCTACGCCCAAACGATTCAGGCCATACGGAATATCGAAGCCGCGCTCGGGCGCCTCGGCTTGGGGCTCGAGCACGTGGTTCGGACCCGCATCTACCTGACGCAGATGGATCGCTGGGAGGAAGTGGGGAAAGCCCATGCGGAGCTGTTCGGCCAAATTCATCCCGCCACCAGCCTCGTGGGTGTCTCTCGTCTCATTGATCCGGAGATGATGGTTGAGGTTGAGGCGACGGCGATCCATTGAACCTAGACTACAATAAGAAACGTGAACAGCCTTGAGGATCTCCTCGCGCTCAGCGTCGTGATCCCTGTCTTCAACGAAGTTCAGAACGTTCAACCGCTGGTTGAGAAGCTGAGGTCTGCTCTGGAGGGCGCTGTCGGCCCGTTTGAAATCCTGTTTGTAGATGATGGCAGCACAGACGGCACGCTGGATGAGCTTCGGCGGGTCCAGGGACTCGATCCCCGTATTCGCATCCTGCACTTACGCAAGAATCTGGGTCAAACGGCGGCTTTGACGGCCGGCTTCCACCATGCTCGCGCAGAAGCGATCGTCACGTTGGACGGAGATCTTCAAAACGATCCGGCGGATATTCCGCACTTAGTTGAAAAGCTGGCCGAATGGGACGTCGTTTGCGGCGTTCGCGTTCGCCGGCAGGATGGCTGGGTAAAAAAGGTTTCTTCTCGCATTGCCAACGGCATCCGGAATTGGGCTACGCACGACGATATCATCGACACCGGCTGCACGCTGAAGGCTTACCGCCGAGCATGTTTCAAGGGCATCGAATTCTATAACGGCATGCACCGTTTTCTTCCGACGTTGCTGCGGATGCGGGGCTTCCGCGTCATTCAGGTGCCGGTCAGCCATCATCCGCGCTTCAAAGGCAGGACGAAATATGGAACTTGGGGGCGGCTGGTCAAGGGGCTTTCTGACCTTTACGTTGTGCGCTGGATGCAACGGAATCGAATTGACTATTTGTCCTCACTTGAAATCTGCGAGTTGACGCCGCAGCGGCAAGGAAGAACGTCAGGCGCAGGCGGGTCACGGGCTTTCTGACGTTTGCGGTGGTCATCCAGGCCGTCTTTACTGCGGGCTGAGTGACCGATACGCCGCAGCGGCAATTTGGGCCAACGCACGCCCCACAATCTGCTCGATCAGTCCACCGTGTCCTGGAATGGCAACGCGGTTGGCATAGATCGCAAAAGCGAGATGCTGCCCCTCCTGCGTGGTTAAGTAACCTGCGAGCCCTTTCCCCGTCACCATATCATCGCGGTCGATCTCGTCGTATTCATCGTACGTTCCGGTTTTTGCGAAGATGTGACCAGCGGCTGAAGAGTTTTTAAGCGCATCCGCCAGCGTGCCGTCGCGGCCAAGGATAGGGAGACCCGCGAAGATATAAGGGAAAATCTTCATATGATGAAGGCGAACAAGATACTGGACCATAAAACTCGGGGTAAAGAAGGCGGCTCGCGAGCCGCCTGCGCCATCGGACTGTGACGCGCCGCTGAGGTCGAGACCGGCCTTCCGGAGAAAGCTGCTCTCGAGCTCGAATCCGGCTTGATCCGCACGGCGGGTTGCGTGCGCGAGCACCGCGCCCAGGATATAAGGCATTAAGCTTGCATGCAGGTTCTGACTGACCTTGAGTGTAATTCGGACATCCTGAGAGAGGGGAGGCGAGAGGTGCTCGGCCACCAGATTCTCGGGTCGATACCAGGCAACTAATGCTTTGAAGTTCGGCGGCCGGACCGGTTCAGTATCATTCACGGAAACACTTGCCTCTCGCAGCGCTTCTGTAAAAGCCATCTGCGCAAAGCGGCTGGGCTTAGGAATCGCATAAGGGAAAAGAGCGGGGGCGAAGCCGAGCGGGATATTTCCCGTCACGGTTACGATGCGTGTTCCCTCGGGTCCCTTTACGTCATCCGTCCATTCAATGTCCGGTTTGGAGTGTGCCGGTCCGGTCGTCGCCCGGTTTACGAACTGAGCGTAGGCTGTCGCGGGAGAAACCGTGAGCAAAACCGGGACGCCAAGTTTAGCAGCGGGCGCAGCCGTCACATCAATGATGTTGTCGTTGACCACCACAGGGGAAATCACCGTGCCGGTGCCAAGCTCTCTTGCACCCTCCAAAAACATACCGGCATCTACAAGCACTTGGCCGTCGACGCGCGTAATACCATGGCGCGCGACCTGCCGCGCGAGTTGCTCGATGACCATGAGCGGGTCGCCAGGGACAGCAGGCCCTCCGTAGCAATGATCGTCGTTTTCGAACGCGAGCGTGCCGTCGGGCTGGATGCGTTGAGAGAGGTTCGGATCGCCGCTTCCGACAAGTACCAAATCTCCACGCAGCGCGCCGCTCGCAGCGATGGGACCGGTACGGTAGACGCGAGTATCAAAGCGGTAATTCGGGCCCAGAAGCGCCAACGCGGCGCCCTCCGTCAAAAGTTTGGTGGTCGAAGCAGGTGTGAAGAGCTCGTCAGGATTCAATTCGTAAATGGGCCTGCCGGTATCGAGCGAATAAAACTCAATGCCGAAAGTTGCATGGCGAAAAACAGGCCGATGGATGATTCGCTGGATGGCTTGTGCCAATGGCGTCGCGGGCTGGCCGGCCGCGATGCCGCGGCTAGAGCAGACGGCCAACAGAACTCCCAGCAGAAGTAGTTTGTTCCTGATGTCAGGCATCGTTACCGCGGCGGGCACGCAGCTCGCTGAGCGGCGAAATAGTATACATCCGAAACGGGCAGCGGGCGCCGGCTGTTCCCTGCCACGTGCTAAAATCAAAAGGAAAGCCTCCGCGTATGGGTCTTATCGACCGGATTCGATTGCTTTTTCGGCTGTTCCTGTTATTTACGTTTCTTGCCATCCTGGCGCTGATCAGCGCGATTACCACCATCAAATTCACCATCGAGAGCAATCAGGAGAGAACGCCTGATCTGGTGGGGATGAACATCGAGGCTGCGGAAGGCATTGCCCAAGGTCTCGGCTTGGTCGTGAAGGTTGACGACAAGCTTTTTAACCACCGGTACGCCGCAGACGAGGTGATCAGCCAGGAACCTCGGTCGCGCGCTTACGTGAAAACCGGCCAACACATTCACGTGCTGGTCAGCCTGGGGCCGCAGCGCATCACCGTTCCGGACCTGGTGGGATCAACCGCTCGCGTGGCGCAGATTGTCGCGGTTGAACAAGGCCTGACCGTGGGCGACGTTGCGAAAGTCTATTGGCCTGGAACGCAACCGGGGCAGATTGTGGCTCAGGATCCACCGTCTTCGAGCGCGGCTATTCAGAGCCCCGCCATCAATTTCCTGGTTTCGCTGGGGCAGGCGCCGCCGGCTTTTGTGTGTCCTGATTTCGCGGGAATGAAGCTCAACCAAGTCCGGGTTCCAATCAAAAGCGCGGGATTCAGCATCACCACGGTTGATCAGGTAGCGGACCCATCCGCGCCGAGCGGCGTCATCTTGAGCCAGTCTCCTCCGCCCGGATCAAGAATCCTTGCGGGCGCTGCCTTTACGTTTCAGGTGGCCCGCTGAATGCCAGCCTCACAGGATATGCAGCTTTTTCCCAACCGTCTCAAGAATCTCCAGCGCGCGTTCTAATTCTTCCCGTGTGTGCGAGGCCGTCACGATCGTTCGAATGCGGGCCTTACCCTGGGGCACGGTTGGGTATCCAATGCCTTGGGCGAAGACGCCAGCTTCGAAGAGCTCGCGGGAAAATTGATGCGCGAGCGCCGCATCGCCGACCATCACGGGTGTGATGGGCGTTTCGCTCGCTCCAGTGTCGAACCCCAGGTTCGAGAGCCCCCTCTTGAAGAATCGAGTATTCTCCCACAGCTTTGCCACCAGTTGAGGTTCCTCGTCGAGCAGCTCGAACGCTGCCAGGCAGGTGGCGGCGACCGACGGAGGATGGGAAGTGGAGAAGAGGAAGGGCCGGGCGCGATGATATAAAAATTCGATGGCGCCGTGCGTTGAGCAAACGTAGCCGCCCAGGGCGCCAATGGCTTTGGAGAGCGTGCCTACCTGAATGTCTACCCTCCCATGGAGGCTGAAGTGGTCCACGGTCCCGCGGCCGTTTCGTCCCAGAACCCCGGAGGCGTGCGCATCGTCAATCATCATGATGCAGCCATATCGTTCGGCAAGTTCCACCAGTTGCGGCAGCGGCGCAATATCCCCGTCCATTGAAAAGACCCCGTCGGTGATCAGCAGCTTTCTTCCTTTCTGTCCCGTAAGGCTTTGAAGCACCTTTTCGCACCCACCGCAGTCCTTGTGAGGAAACCTCCGGATTTGCGCTTTAGAGAGCCTGCAGCCATCGATGATGGAGGCATGATTGAGCTCGTCGGATATAATGAAGTCATCTGGGCCGATAATGGCTTGCACGGTTCCCGCGTTCGCTGTGAACCCCGACTGGAAGACCACAGCGCCCTCCACTTGTTTGAACTCTGCGATTTTCTTCTCCAGTTCCATGTGGAGGGTCATGGTGCCGGCGATCGTCCGCACTGCCCCTGAGCCCACACCAAATCGCTCGATAGCCTCCAGGGCGCGGCGCTTGAGCTTGGGATGCGTGGTGAGGCCCAGGTAGTTATTCGAGGAAAGGTTGATCACTTCACGGCCGTCGAAGCGCGCTAAAGGACGCTGCTCTCCCTCCAGTATTCTCAGCTTTTGGTACAAGCCTTGCTCCCGAAGCTTTGCAACTTCGTCGGACAGATACTGCAGTTGGATCTTCGCCATTCCTTGGCCTCGCTTCTCGGACGCGCTTCCCCTTTTTCGCGTAACGCAGTGATCTTATCACAGCGAAAGGTGTGGAGAGGCTTTGGTGTTGGGTATGGAGCCGGGTATTAAATGTGCGTTCGTATCGCCGTGCCCTTGCCGCCGGTGCTATGATGGAAGGCGCTGTTCGGCTTCCACGTTGGGGCAAAACATGAATCGTTTTATTGTGGCAATGTGCCTCGGAATGATGGTGTCCGCGGCCTTCGCGCAGGGCCAGGCATCGCCCTCTGCAGGTTGGATCGATATTACTCCCAGGTCAAATCTGCGCGGATGGACGCGCATCCCGATACCTCCTTCGGCGAAACTGAATCCGGTATCGCAATGGAGCGTGGATCCAGTTCATCGAGAGAAACTGTAACAACCTTCGGGGCTACTTTGGACTCGAAGCGGAGGGCTCGCGGATCGAATTCCGCAATATCCGGATGAAAATTCTACGATAGTGAAACTTCCGTTCCCTAATCAGTGATGGAGACCTTTAGAGTCAAGTCGGAGAAGTTCACCTACCCTGTCGTTACAGGTAAAGAGTCCTGGAGGCTATTCCGCGACGTACCCCAAGGCCGCTATTCGTCGATCTTCGTGGTCACCGAGCGGTCTCTCTGGCGCCGATGGAGCAAGCGGTTCATCGAGGAAAGCGGCCTCAGGACCGCTCCAGCCCTTTTCGTTCCTTCTGGCGAACCATCCAAGTCACTGCAGATGCTGGAGCGGTTGGGTGGAGAGTTGCTTCGGAAGGGCGCGGACCGGCGCTCGTGCCTCGTCCTTTTTGGCGGTGGCGTCGTCGGCGATTTGGGAGCTTTCCTGGCCTCAGTGTATATGCGCGGAGTGGATTGCATCCACGTTCCAACCACGCTCCTGGCCCAGGTTGACAGTGCCGTGGGAGGGAAGACCGCAGTTAATTTAGGAGAAATGAAGAACCTGATCGGGACGTTCTATCCGGGGAGAATGGTCCTTTCCGATCCTCGTGTGCTAAGCACGCTCCGCTGGCGGGATTTTCGCTCGGGATTGTACGAGGTTGTTAAGCATGCGATCCTGGACGGCCGTTCCCTTTTCAAGTTGCTCGAAACGTCGACTCACACCCTGCGTCCCGGCGCGGCGGACGCCTTGGAATCGATCGTGGCGCGGGCTGTGAAGGTGAAGGTGGATATTGTGAATCGGGACGAGCGGGAAGCAAACGAGCGCATGACTCTGAATCTTGGACATACGTTTGGGCATGCGTTGGAAGAAGCGACGGACTATTCACGCTTCGTTCATGGCGAGGCGGTCGCGTGGGGTTTGTTGGCGGCTGCGCGGCTTGGACGGAGGTTGGGTTTGTTGCCGGCGACAGATTCCGATCAAATCTGTGCTTTGGTGCGCCGCCTGGGTCCCCTTCCCTCCATCCAAGACCTTCCGCCGGCCAAAATCCTGCGCTTGCTGCCTCAAGACAAGAAAGCCGTCGGCGGAACCATCCGCTGGGTGATCCCGGAAAAAATCGGCAAGGTACGGGTGGTGACGGGAGTGCCACGATGCGAAGTGCTGGCCGCATTTCGTGAGATCCAGGCGATGAAGTGAGATCGACGCTGGCGGCGCTGGCAACTTAGTGCGCTTCTCTTCACCACGCGCCCTCCATTTGATGAAACCCTCCGCACCCACGCCCGCATCGAGTGGCCGGTCGCTCGCCGATTCCCGCCACGCCGTTCTGGCCAGCTTCCTGGGATGGACACTCGACGCTTTTGACTTTTTCACGGTCGTTTTTCTCGTCGGCCATTTAGCCAGCCAGTTTGGCGTAAGCAAAGCAGACATCGTCTGGACGCTGACGGCGACGTTGGCCATGAGGCCGGTAGGCGCCTTTTTGTTCGGCCTTTATGCGGACCGTTACGGGCGGCGCGCGGCAATGATCGCCAACGTCGTCTGCTTTTCGGTATTGGAGCTTTTATGTGGTTTCACTACCAGCTTCGAGGTTTTTCTCATTTTGAGAGCGCTTTTCGGCATCGGCATGGGCGGCGAATGGGGCGTGGGCGCGTCGCTGGCTATGGAGAGCGTTCCACGCCGTTGGCGGGGCACGCTCTCTGGCGTGTTGCAGTCCGGATACCCCGTCGGTTACCTGCTGGCCGCGCTGTCGGCGCACTTTATCCTGCCGGCTTGGGGATGGCGCGCCATGTTCTGGGTGGGCGGCGTGCCTGCGCTGCTGGCGTTTTACGTTGCCTATCGCGTGCGGGAACCGGAAGCGTGGAAGCTCCACCGGCTTCCTGGCACACGCTCGATTCTGCGCGACGCCTTCGCCAACTGGAAGGCTTTCGGCTACCTTGTGCTCGTCATGAGTCTGCTGATGTTCCTGGCTCACGGCACCCAGGATCTCTATCCGGATTTTCTTCAGTCCGCGCATCATTTTTCTTCTGGCGCCGCTTCTTTTATCGCCATGATCTACAACGTGGGCGCTATCGTAGGCTCGATTTCTTTCGGCGCGGTGTCGGAACGCTTTGGCCGCCGCCGGGCAATGATCGGGGCGATGGCTCTTTCCCTGGTGGTTGTACCGTGGTGGGCGTTTGGGCGCTCTGCGGTTGTTCTGGTTGTTGGAGCGTTCCTGATGCAGGCGGGCGTGCAGGGGGCGTGGGGCATCATTCCAGCGCATTTGAACGAGCTGGCTCCGGCAAGCTCCCGCGGCCTGCTCCCGGGACTGGCATACCAGCTTGGTATTCTCGTGGCTGCTCCCACCAATACTCTTGAATATATACTGCGGGATCGTTTCGGATATGCGCGCGCAATCGCCGGCTTTGAAATTGTCATCATCGTCTTGAGCGTGCTGGCGGTTGCGGCGGGGACGGAGCGGCGTGGCCGCGATTTTCTCGTATCATGAAGTAAGGAGAGTGAATATGGCAGAAGCAGACAACAGTCGTGAAACGAAGGAATTCTATCTGGATGTCCCATGGAAAGCGGAGCCCTTCTTCTTGAAAGGCTCGAACGCCTTGGGCTGGGGCATGCAGGACCGCCTGGCAAGGATCTTCAGCCCACGTTCTGGACGCACGGTCATGCTGGCCATCGACCACGGCTACTTTCAAGGACCGACGTCAGGCCTGGAGCGTGTGGATGTCAACATCGTTCCACTCATTCCCTTTGCAGACGCCCTGATGCTGACGCGAGGAATTTTGCGAGCGGTGATTCCCCCGACGTCCGTAAAACCCATCGTGCTTCGCGCCAGCGGGGGACCGAGCATCCTTAAAGAGTTGTCCAACGAGCAGATCGCAGTTGAGGCGGAAGATGCGGTGCGGCTCAACGTCTCCGCCATGGCCGTACAGGTTTACATCGGGAGCGAATTCGAAACACAATCGGTGCACAATTTGACGCGCCTGGTGGACGTGGGAAATCGATTTGGAATCCCTGTGCTGGGCGTAACGGCGGTCGGACGCAATATGACACGCGACGCTAAGTACCTGCGCCTGGCTTGCAGGATCTGCGCCGAGCTTGGCGCTCATTTCGTTAAGACTTACTTTGTGGAAGAGGGATTTGACTCCGTCACCGCTTCTTGTCCCGTTCCGGTGGTTATGGCCGGTGGGAAAAAGGTCGCGGAGCTCGATGCTCTGAAGCTTGCCTATGCGGCGACCCAGCAAGGCGCTTTGGGCGTCGATATGGGGCGGAACATTTTTCAGTCAGATGCGCCCCAGGCCATGATTCAAGCGGTGCGCCAGGTAGTACACGAGAAGGCGACACCGGAGCAAGCGTTCGACCTTTACCGGACGCTGAAGCAGGAGCGCCTGACCGCAGTGGCAAGCGCTCAGAAGGTGTAGGCCGTGGCATCGCATCCTGCCGTTCAATTTTTACGCTCCGTTGCACCCACGCTGAGCGCAGGAATTCTCACTGCCAACCTGGCCCATTTGGAAGACGGCGTGGCTTTGCTCGAAAAAGCACATGCGCGCCTGGTTCATTTCGACGTCATGGATGGTTGTTTCTGCCCCATGATGACGCTGGGCCCGCCGGTGATCAAGGCGGTTCGCACGCCGCTGCGTAAGGACGTGCACCTGATGATTGCTGACCCGCTCGAAAAGGTGGCGGAATATGTGAAGGCCGGCGCGGATATGATTACCGTGCACGTAGAATCCTGCCGCCACATTCACCGGGTGCTCCAGGCCATGGCAGGCATGAAGAACGCCAACGATGCCGCGCGCGGGCTCGCCCGCGGAATCGCTCTCAATCCGGGAACACCGCTCGAAGCGCTCGGTCCGCTGCTCGGCGAAGTTGAAGTGGTTCTGCTCCTGGCGGTTAATCCGGGGTGGTCTGGCCAGACTTTCATCGGTTCCACGTTCGCTCGCATGGCCCGAGCCCGGGAAATGATTGCAGCCTCGGGCGGGGACATCATTCTCGCCGTGGATGGCGGAATAACCCGTGACAACGTGGGAGAAGTGGTGGCGGCTGGAGCGGATTTGGTGGTGGCCGGCAGTGCTGTCTTCGACGGCAAGACGCCTCTTCCAAATGCGGAGGCCATGCTGGCGGCCATTCGGAATCATTCGTGCGGCCCCAAGGCTTAGCGACCGTTTTTTCTATGCAAAATCGCTGGTCTGACACCGAAGCTGGAAAATGCCTGGATCGATACGCGGCGGAGTACGGGCCGGACCTGGCTTTGCGCATTTATTCAGCTCGCCTGCTCGGCGCCGAAGACGCACTCGTGCTCCACGGCGGCGGCAATACATCCGTGAAAACCCACTGCACCAATTTCCTCGGCGAGGGCGTGGACGCCATCTATGTGAAAGCATCGGGATATTCTCTCGCTGATATCGGCCCGGAGGGCCATTCCGCGCTGCAGCTCAAACCGCTTCTCAAGTTGCGCCATCTTCGCCATCTTTCGGATCCGGTGATGACTAAGGCGCTGCGAGCTAACCTCATCGATCCGGGTTCGGCTGCGCCTTCCATCGAGACGCTGGCGCACGCTTTGCTCCCCGAAACTTTCATTGACCATACTCACGCGGATGCAGTTCTCGCGTTAACGAATCAGGAGGACGGCAGGAGCCGCGTCGAGGCGGCTCTTGGGAACGACGTTGTTGTTTTGGATTATGTTGAGCCGGGATTCGATCTTGCAGTTGCCGCGGCTGCGGCTTACGAAAGCCATCCGGGCTGCCGGGGCATGGTCTGGATGCGGCATGGCTTGCTGACGTGGGGCAAAACGGCGCGGCAATCGTATGAAGCCACCATTGAGCTGGTGAACAAGGCGGAGGAATATGCGGCCACCCACGCCGGGCGTCCGCTAGTTATTTCCGTGCAGACGCTGCCCGCCCTTGCCGACGCTCGGTGGACGCGCGTGGCTCCGGTGTTACGGGGGATATTGGCGGTTCCTTCGGGAGAGCCAGACTGGCCCTATCATCGAGTGATTCTTCAGCCGCTTTTGACGAGCGAGGCGCTCGACGTTGTAGACGCCTCCCGAGGCAAAGCGATTGCGCTCACGCCGCCGCTCACCTCCGACCATCTCATTCGGACCAAGGCGCTGCCGTGCTGGGTGGAAGACCCGGAATACGACAACCTCGAGAGATTCCGCCAGCAGGTGGAGCGCGCTGTGGCTGGCTTCGCCGAGAGCTACGAAGCATACATCGAGCGAAATGCGAGCCGGATGCCAGAAGGCGTCACGCGGTTTGACCCGAAGCCGCGCGTTCTGCTTCTGCCGGGGCTGGGCGCCGTCTGCGCCGGAAAGAACGTCGACGAAGCGAAAATCGTGCGTGACGTGACGGAACATACTCTTCGGGTCAAGGCTCAGGTGGCGGCCATGGGTGTTTATGCCGGCCTGACCGAAGCCCAACTTTTCGATATGGAATATCGAAGCTTGCAACACGCCAAGCTCCACCGCGCGCCGCGTTCGCCTTTAGCATCCAGCGTGGCACTCGTGACGGGCGCAGCGGGAGCCATTGGCTCGGCGATTTCCGAAGCCCTTCTTGACGAGGGTTGTCACGTCGCTGTGACGGACTTGCCGGGAGAGCGTCTCGAAGGATTGGTGCGTGAGCTGCAACAGGCGGGTTACCATCGAGCGGCAGGAGTAGCTATTGACGTCACGGAGCCGGAATCCGTCGCGCGAGGATTCGAAGCAGTCAGCCGTCAATGGGGCGGCGTCGATCTGGTTATTGTCAATGCGGGCGCGGCCTGGGTTTCTCCACTCGAGGAAATGCAGCTTGAGAGTTTCAGAAAGCTGGAGAAGGTCAATGTGGAGGGATCGCTTTCGGTGATGGCGGAAGCCGCCCGGCTCTTCAGGAAGCAAGGCACGGGGGGCGACGTGGTTGTGATTTCCACTAAAAACGTCTTTGCGCCTGGCGCGCGATTTGGCGCCTATAGCGCCACCAAGGCAGCCGCACACCAGCTTGCCCGAATCGCCAGTCTCGAAATGGCCGAAATTGGCGTCCGCGTGAACATGGTAGCGCCAGACGCCGTCTTTTCGCATGCGGGCCGCAAGTCCGGCTTGTGGTCCGAAGTGGGTCCGGACCGAATGAGGGCGCGCGGCCTGAGTGAAGCTGAACTCGAGGAATATTATCGCAAGCGCAATCTCCTGAAAGCCAGAGTGACCGCACGCCACGTAGCGCGTGCCGTCCTCTTCTTTGCCAGCCGCCAGACGCCCACCACCGGCGCCACGCTTCCTGTAGACGGCGGCCTTCCCGACGCTACGCCACGCTAGGCCAAAGCCGGTCTACCGGTTCCGATCTTTCCCCTGGCCATGCGACTGCTTCTCTTGTTTTTGCTTTCGGCCTTGTGTCTTTCCGCGTTGCTGACCTTTCTGCCGATTCGCTTGTTGGCGATTGTTTGCCTGCCGGCCGCGCTGCTGACCGCCACGCGTATTCTGAGACCGGTTGTAATTCTGGTTTCGAGCGGGCTGGGAGAAGCTCCGCATGTTCCGGGAATTCGGCGAATTGGCGTTCCGTTGCCCGTTGTTTGGGGAAAAGCTGCGGAAGTTTCCCTGGCGAGTTCTGCTTCCTTGCTGGCCGCGTGAGCCGAAGCTCCTCTCATTGGCCGCGGGCCGATAGGGAGCTCCTGCGCTTCGAGCCCCGACCACGCTGCCACCACTGAAAGCACCGGCTCTGGCCGTCGCTGCAATCGCCGGGCGACCGCGGTTGACGGAAGCCCGTAGGGCTGGCGTGTTCTGAGCGATGCGCGCCTGCTGTTGCTGGGCTTGCGTTGGAGCGAAGTGGCGCTCGCGCTGGTAGGACATTTGGGCGGCCGTCGGCCGCATCGCTATGCCCCCCGGCCCTCCGTTGTAGCTGGCCCGATTGAAGGTTGCGTGGTTGATGACAGCTCGGTTGTACACATTGTGGATATTCGCCATGCTGATGCGGTTGACGCTGCGGTTGTAAAAGAAGGCTCCGTGGCGCCAATATCCGCCGGAGTAGCCAACACCTGTGTACCCGAATCCATAATTAACCCCACCGTAGAAGCCAACATGCGGGCCCCAGTATCCCGGATGCCATAGGTAAATCCCTGCGTTCCAGCCCCAATACCCCGGCGTCCATAGGAATCCCGGTTGGGGCGCAAGCACCCAGGTACCCGGAACCCAATAATATCCCTCGGGTCCCCAAGCCCAGTATCCGGGAGTCCATAAATAACCAGGCCCTGGACACATGGGCTGAGCGTAAACCGGCAAAGCCGGTGGCCCGACCCTGATTGAAAAACCGATGCTGACTTGAGCCATGGAAGGCCGCGAGGAGAGCGGGAATGCCAGGGCAATTAGAAGCAATATCAATAACGTGCGGAAGTTCCGCATATGAGTACCTCCATTCAGGAGCAGTCAACTCCTCTTGACTTAAACACTTTCCAAGCGAAAATGTTGTGCGTGGGTCCGCTCAGATCAACCTATCGTCACTGTGATCTGCGCCTCTAACCATATCTCTAAAGGTGGGATTAATCAAGTGACGTGCGCTCTAACGGGCTGCGGAAGAAGCCTGTCTGCCTTGCTGAGTGAAGCGAGAGATCTCTGAATCTCTTCGGGAAAGAATATGAGGAATCATGAGGCGTTCTGGCCCCGAATACTCCCGTGGGGCCCGCAGAGAAACGGCATGAAGGCGTGGCCGCATTGAGGCCCACTCAGTTTCGGAGCAAAACAAGCAAACTGTCGGAACTCGCCACGTCACGAACTGGCATTGGAGGCTAGCCGCGAGATGCGCCGGCGTCGCCAGTAATAGGCGAGCGCAGCCACTCCCGTAACCACCAATAGCAGCGTGCTGTCTTCAGGAACCGGTGTATTGTGCCGCGGCGGCACGATGTGGGTTGTTAGCGGAGGGGTAATGACGCC
>JASHON010000072.1 GCA_030041095.1 Terriglobia bacterium | reverse complement strand
TGAAGTATTGGGCGCCCGGTGCGCCGCCTCCGCCTCGAACCGGGCGATGGCTTCCCTTTGCATGTTGGTGAGCGGCTGTTGCAAAAGCCTGAGACTGGCGTCCCGCACCGCATCGATGGCTTCCAGCAAACTGCTCGCAGCGCGCCGGGCGGCGGAAGCAGGGTTGTTTAACTCATGCGCGAGGCCTGCGGAGAGCTTACCGAGAGCCATTAGCTTCTCATGCTGCGTTTCCAGGCGCGTTGCCTCGCGAATGCGGTCGGACATGAGCGCCACGAGCCGCTTCCCGAGCTCCGGCATGCGGCGAAGCATTTCCGGAAAGTGATCCTTGTGCAACCGCAGGACTCGCGTGGGGAGGACGGCACGTCCCGTTCCCCGGTAATGAGTGAGGCGCGAATAGGGGAGAACACCGGTCACCTGTCCCGCGCGCGCCACAAAAGGAGGCCGGTCAGGAGCATCGTTGCGTTGCATTTGGAACTCGCCTTCAAGGATCACCATAAGATGATCGAGCGGGTCACCCGGGCGCGCATACACGGCGCCTGCCGGAATCTCGGCTTCTTCGAAACGCTCCGCCAGCCAGGCGAGCTGGTCCTCAGCCAGGTCAGCAAATACGGAAATCTGGCGCAATTCAGCGACGACGACAGGCTTGGGTTCCCTTTGAGATTGTGCTGGCATGGTCAAACCGCACTCAAATACTGATGGATGAATTGCACGGCAATCGCGCCTTCACCCACGCTCGATGCCACCCGCTTGACGGAGCCATACCGGACGTCGCCGGCTACGAAGACGCCCGGCGCGCTCGTTTCCAGCAGCCACGGATCGCGATCCAGCCGCCATCCGACTGGACGCTTCCCCTCCTTTAGAAGATCGGTCCCGGACAGAATGAAACCGCGGCTGTCGCGCTCCACGACGCCCGCCAGCCAGTCCGTCCTTGGCGCCGCGCCAATGAAGATGAAAAGGGAAGTGGCCGGAACCTGGTGGATTTCGCCGCTGTCGGCGCAAAGCACGGAGAGGGATTCGAGGCGGCCTTCCCCATGGACTTCCACCACCTGGCTGTGTGGTTCCACTTGAATGTTACCGGTGGCCTGAATCTGGTCGATGAGGTACTTCGACATGGTAGAAGAAAGCGAGTCGCCCCGGACCAGCATCACCACCTGACGCGCAAACCGCGAAAAGTACATCGCCGCCTGCCCCGCTGAGTTGGCTCCGCCCACGACGTAGACGTTTTCCTCCCGGCATGAGTCGCCCTCCGTCATGGCCGCTCCATAATAGATGCCTGCCCCGTGCAAGCGGTCCATACCGGGCACATCGAGTTTGCGATAGGAGACGCCCGTGGCAATCACCATCGCCTTGCATGCTATCTCTGTTCCGTCGGCGAGCGAAACCACCTTGGACGCATCATCCACAGAAAGCCGGACAACCTCCTGCGGAGCGAGAATCTCCACTCCAAACCGCCTCGCCTGCGCCACTGCCCGCCGCGCCAAATCAGCGCCGCTCAAGCCTGATGGAAAACCCAGATAATTCTCGATGCGAGAGCTCATGCCGGCCTGGCCACCAGGCGCTTCGCGCTCCACCATGACCGTGGGCAAACCCTCTGAAGCGCCATACACCCCGGCAGCCAATCCGGCCGGTCCGCCCCCCACGATCAGCAGATCGTAGAAAGCGGTTCCGGCTCGCGTTCTCAAGCCCAGCTTGGCCGCCATTTCGCTGGGCGATGGATCCGCAAGAGCTTCTCCCCCCGGAAACAACACAAAAGGCAGCCTCAGCGGGTCGGACGAGGATTCCGAGAGCTGGCGAAGCTCCGCCTCGTTGCCGGGAAGCTCCACATCGACCCAGCGATACGGCACCTGGTTTCGCGCCAGGAAGTCACGAATCTCGTGAGAGCGCGCCGTCCAGCGATGGCCGAATACACGTACTCCTTCGAATGGCGGGCGAAAGCAAGCTTGCCAATCGTCCAGTAAATCGTCGAGCTGCGGATAAAGGTGTTCTTCAGGCGGATCCCACGGCTTGAGCAGGTAGTGGTGGATTTTGGCATGATTGATGGCCTGGATCGCCGCGTCGGTATCAGCATAGGCCGTCAGAAGCACGCGGCGCGATTCGGGATAAAGCTCCATTGCCTGGCTGATGAATTCGACCCCGGTCATCTGAGGCATGCGTTGATCCACCAGGAGCAAGCTGACAGCGTCGTTCCGCTTTTTGAGCGCGCGCAAGGCGGCGAGCGCAGCCGCACCGGAATCCGCCCGAAGCACGCGGTACCGCTCCGCATAGCGACGCCGCAAGTCTCGCTCCACAGCGCGCAGCACTTCCGGATCATCGTCAACGGTCATCAGAACTGGCTTCGTCATTCGCGGGCGCCTTTCGTCTACCCCACCCACTCGCTGAAGATGCCGGTCATCTCCTTCGAGCTCACCGCCTCTGCCGCAAAAGTGAAGGTGCCCTGGTCCTTCATCTCGCGGGCGGCGCGAAGAAACGCGCCGAGAGCGGCCCGGCAGAGAGAGCTACCCACGCTGATGCGCTTCACTCCGATCGCCGCGAGCTCTGCCAGACTCAACTGAACGCCGGAAAGCCCCATCAGCACGTTCACCGGGCGATCCACCGAGCTGACGACGGCGGCGATGTTCTCCCGGGTGGCAAGGCCCGGAGCGTAGAGAACATCAGCTCCCGCCTCTTGGTAAGCTTGCAGCCGCCTGATGGTGTCCGCCACATCAGGCCGGCCATGCAGGTAGTTCTCCGCGCGCGCCGTCAGAGTGAACGGAAACGGAAGCGCATGCGCAGCCTCGGCTGCCGCCCTCACTCGCTCAACGGCAAGTTGCAAGTCGTAAATGGGATTGTCCGCACGCCCGGTGGCATCTTCGATTGAGCCGCCCACAACGCCTGCCGTAGCGGCAAGCCTTATGGTTTCGCCGGCGGTTTCAGGCTCGTCGCCAAAGCCGTTCTCGAGATCCGCGCTTACCGGAAGATGAGTGGCGGAAGCGATGGCTGACGCATAAACCAGCGTCGCCTCGCGGCCAACCGTGTTATCCCGCTGTCCGTTGGAGAAGGCGTAGCCCATGCTCGTTGTGGCCAGCGCTTCAAATCCAAGCTGCGCCAGCGCGCGCGCCGTGCCGGCATCCCAGGGATTGGGAATAATGAAAGCTCCGGCCCGCTCATGGAGCGATCGGAACATCCTTCCCTTCTCCGCTTGCGTCGCCATTGCACCCCTCGCCGTTGTCATGCGCGCGCTCCTTCATTGCCGGATGAATCCGTCCGCGCTCCACTCTTCCGATCCGACGCCATTATGGACAAAGAACAAGCCGGCAGGGTCATACTTCTTCTTGATGGCAGCCAGGCGAGGATAGTTGCCGCCCCAGTACGCTTCCTGCCATCGGTTCTCAAAGTAATTGCTCTCACTGACGTAAGCTCCCGGACGTGGCGCCACGGTGCGAAGCTCGTTGATGCACAGGGCCACGCGGCTCGCAGCCCTGCGGCCAACCGCAACGTTTGGCTCATGGCCTCGAATTCCTGGATAGGCCGGCCCCTGGCCGTCCGCGCTGATCGCCAGCGCAAAGGACGTCAACACGGCAGGGTTTGTGGCCGTATCGCGCGCCGCGGAAATTGTTGCCGCTGGCGCGCCCGCAAGCCCCTTATTGAAGTGCAGCGAGAATCCCCAATGCCGCGAGGCCTGAAACAGCGCTTGCGCAAGCTGTTCCTGCGAGGCATCGTCGAGCAGAGCCGCGGGCAGCCACAACGATTCGTAACCGTAAAGATACATGCCCGATTGATCGCCGTCGCCCTTCCACCAAACGTTCGTTGGAGCTGCCCCCGGGCGCGAGTCGTGCACGAAAGCTTCCTTTTGAATGTCAACATTCCACCAATCGCGCGCCGGCAGGCTTCCGAGCATCGGCTCGCCTTCGAGCGTATAGGCGTGCGGTGAGCGCGCGACCCAATCCAGAAGCGGCTTCCACGCACTTCTGATCTCCTGCCGATCCAGCCCCTGAGAAACCATCGTCACCCGGAACAGGTTGTCCGGCCTGATGGTGACCGTCTCGCCCCAGTGATCATTGAAAAGATGAGCGCGATATTCGCTGACGAATTCGCGCACCAGGCGCTGATAGGCCGGGTTGGAAGAAGCTTTGATTGAGAAGATGGCCGCGCCGAACAACTCAGGAAGCGCCGGCGTGCGCACCGTCACCTTGCTCACCACTCCGAACGTGCCGCCTCCTCCGCCCTTCAGCGCCCAAAACAAGTCCGGATGCATGCGCGCATTGGCGATGCGTACCTCGCCATCGGCAGTGACAACTTCCGCTTCCAGCATATTAGCTGCGGCCGTTCCAAAATGCTTTGAAAAGCTTCCAAAGCCTCCGCTCTGGATGAGCCCCGGCACGCCAACCGTCATGCAGCCGCCGCCCTGAACGAATCGGCCGCCTTGCGTCGTCACGGCTTCATAGGCGTCCATCCAGACCGTTCCTGCGCCCAGAGTCACCGCTGCTTCTGGCGGGTGAATGCCTTCACATCCTTGCGGAACGAATGCGGAGTGCATCGTGATGCCGGTCATCGGACGTGTCCAGACGAGCAGCGAGTCCGGGGCATTCGATGTGCCTTGATAGCTATGACCGCCCCCCTTAACGACGAGGCGCAGGTCGTACCGCGCCGCAAACTTCACGGCTGCGGCCACGTCCCCGGCGTCTCTTGCCGCCACTGCATAAACGCTCGGCTGGCTAGCCCACGCATCCACCCACCCTAATGTTTGGGTGAGGCCCGGATGGTCGCGGATGTAATAAGGATTTCGCACGTCCTGGAACAGGCGCTTGCAGCCGGCGCTTTCCGGATCAGTTCGATATCCGGAGAACGGAAAGTCGACGGAGACCAAGTGCCCGCCCACCGCGCGATTGAGGCGTGCCCAATCCGCTTTCGATGGCCAGGCGGCATCGCTTGGTCGGCGACGCCTGAAGAGGGGACGCGCAGGCCGCGCTCGCAACCACGCTGGCAAGAATGGTGCCGCGCCGGACGCTTTGAAAAACGCTCTTCGGTTCATCTTAGCCTTCACTTCGTTCGCCGGGTTGCGATAAGAGCTCGGAACGTTTCTCGAGCGTCTCTTGCACTTCGGCGGGAAAATCCGCGAGCTCCTGCGCCTGCCGAATCTCGATTACTTCAATTTCCGGAGCCGGCCATCGCGCGATCCACTCAACTGCCTCAGCTTTCGACTTTACCTGAATCATCCAGTAACCTCCAATCACTTCCTTCGACTCGATGAACGGACCGCCGCTAACCGCGGCCTTTCCGCCGGCAAAAGGATATAGTTGGCTTGGTGCGCTGACTGGTTAGTAAATTCATTCAGAGTGCAGCTATTCGCGGCCGAAGTATAGCGATCCCTCGGGATAGGAGACAAGAAACGCCGGCTGTAGTAAATAGCATGATGTTCTCGTTCGAACGCCGAAGCGGCACATCGGCGGGCGACGGTTTGCAGCCCGCTGTGAACGCTTGATTTTCCGGCTGGCTTGCCTGATGATACGTAGGGGTTAGTCTGCGCTTGCCCACGTTTCGACTCGCAATGCGCCTTTGGGGGTTCTTAATTAGGATGGGCAGGCGTATACGTGTGATTGAGTTTTCTCCCCGAAGGTCGATGTAGGCTTGGTAGAGCTCGCTCGACGTCGAAAAGAGGCGTGGCCCCGGCGTGCCGGCTTCGCGTCGAGCGGGTCCGCTTGGCTTAAGAATAGCTGGCGCCGCCGCAATAAGGGTCACGTCCGGACGGATAGTGCGGCTGACGACGGCCCGCCTGAGACCGGCAAGTGTGCACGGACTGAGCCTTGTGGAGGGGTAAATGAAGACGTTAAGGACGCAGTCGCTGGTAATAACTGACGAGCGGGGAAAAGAACGGGGGCGTTTGGCGGTGATTAACACTGCCCCTGTGCTCACCTTCCGAGATCGGTCAGGCGTGACCCGAATTAAGCTTACCCTTAGGGTTGACGGCCCCAGCCTAGCTTTCTACGATAAGAACAAGAGGCCCCGTGTGAGGCTTGACGTCAGGAACAACGCGGCGAAACTAGAGTTGTTCGACAGTCACGGAAATCGGCGTGAGCGGCTGCGTGTGCTCGCATAAGCGGGCAAGGAGGTTGCTCCAGTGGCATTGCTTCCCTGCAAGGAGTGCGGCCATCTAGTATATAGATTCGTTAAAATAGTTACACATTTAGCGCATCGAAGTTCTTCCACTGGTGGACGACCGGCTCTTGGTTAATTTCCGTAATGCCGAGCAGTATTCGATCTTTCAGTTCTTGGCGGCAGGTGACGCGAATATGTTTCAGAAATGTACGCGCCATCTTGCCAAAGAGCGTTTCCACCAGATTGAGCCAG
>JASHON010000071.1 GCA_030041095.1 Terriglobia bacterium | reverse complement strand
TGTTTATGGCTGCTGTCACCACTTTTGCGACGCCGCCGTTGCTGAAGAAGGCGTATGAGGACCTTGTCCTGGCCGGCGCTGAGGCGGGGAAGTGATGTGGTGGCCTGCATTGCGGGTACGATGCTGAAAAGCGCCCGCAACCGTTTCCGAAGAAATGCAGAGATGCTTCGCTTCGCTCAGCATGACAGACTGGCCTTTTCCCACGGCTAAACAGGCTGCGGAAAGACTCTTTCGGGAGTTGCCGTAGCGCCGGCTTCCAGCCGGCAACTCCCTTCAATTCGACGGAGGCCGGCAAGATGCCGGCGCACCATTCGCGGCGGCGTCGAGTTTTTCCGCATCCCGTTAAGCCGGCTTTAACAGACATCTGCAACAATCTTAACCTGCCCATAAAAAACAACTGTCATTCTGACTAGCCGGTACGACCTTTCATTCGCCAATTCTCGAAGACAACAAGCGAACGCCGGTAGCGCAGCGCGGCATCGCCGCAGGCAAATCCAGCATTGAGGCAGGGATTTATGGGGCATAAAAAGGCGATTAGGACAGCAGCCCTTCTGTGCACAATCGGGATTCTCTTCTCCTTGTCGCCAGCGGGAGCGCAGCAAACAGCGGGGTCCATGACGGGGACGGTCAAAGACTCGAGCGGTGGTGTGCTTGCGAAAGCGAAGGTCAAAATCAAAAATATCAGCACCGGCTACGCGGTGACCGCCGTCACCAACAGTTCCGGCAGCTACAGTGCGTTTGGATTGCCGAACGGCATCTATAACGTGAGTTTTAGCATGCCCCGCTTCAGTACTGAGACGACCACGGGTGTCATCGTGCAAAGCGGCCGGACGACCACTTTGGATGCTACGCTTGAGCCCGGCGTCGTCACGAGCACCGTTACCGTGAGGGCAACGCCGCTCATGAACCAGACCAACGTCACCACCGGCTATGTGGTGGACCGGGCCACGATTCAAACCACGCCGCTCGGCACCGGAAGCTTTACGCAACTGGCGATTCTGAGTCCGGGCGTTCACGCCGATTTCTTGGGCGGCGCCGGCGCCAACACCGGACTCGGCAACCAGGCGATCTTCGCCGACGGAAATCGGGATACGAGCAATAGTTTCGCGTTGAACGGCGTGAGCACCAACAACCTGTTCAACGGAAACTCCACCAGCCAGGTGGGTGAGAACCGCTTTGTGCTGAACACCGGCGAGAATTTTGGCGCCGGTGGCGGGATTCAGACCGATACCTCCGTCTATGGCGCGATTGGCCAAGCTCTTCCAACCCCGCCCGTGGACGCGATTCAGGAAATCACCGTGAATTCCGCCATGTATGACGCCTCACAGGGCAACAGCAGTGGCGCGCAGATCAGCGTGCTGACGAAGTCCGGGACCAATCAACTTCATGGGTCAGCATGGGAACAATGGGATAACAGCGCGATGGAGGCCGCGCCGTTTTTCTATAATGCCTCGCCGGCGATTACCACCAAGGTTCCGTTCTTGAATCGCAACATGTTTGGCGCCACGCTCGGCGGACCGATCAAGAAGAACAAGCTCTTTTACTTCGTTTCTTATCAAGGAATTCGTGTCGCCGATGCGTCCGTATCGACCCAGGACGTCACTGTGCCGCTCGGCCTCACGAACGACCGGAGCGCCGCTGCCATCGCCGCTGCGACCAGTTCGTCATTCGACCTCACGACACCCATCACTGCCAGCCAGGTCAGTCCGGTGGCGCTGAAATTGTTGAACGCCAAGCTTCCCAACGGGCAATTCCTGATTCCGAGCGCGCAGATTACCAATCCGACGGTCGCGACAACACTGGGCTACGACGCCGTCGTCCAAGGTCCGGACGCGACCGCCCCTGTCGATCAGGGCATCGCCGACATAGATTATCAGGTGAACGATAGGGACCGGCTGTCAGGCAAGTATTACATTCAGGACAATCCGACCACGAGCCCGTTTGGCGCCGTTGGCTCTCTGCTTGGCTTCTCTCAACAGCTCTTGGCGGGCAGCGACGTCGGATCGATCAGCAACACCGCGATCCTGTCGCCGACGATGACCTGGGAGCAGCACGTTGGGTTCACGCGGCTGCGGGCTTACGCGCAGAATGCGCAGGAATTCAGCCCGAGTTCGATGGGAATGGACCTGCTGGGTTCGACGACCTTCCCTCAACTCGAGATTGGCACGTCGGATCTGACCATTGGGAACGGGCTTGAATTCGGCCCCAGCACCAGTTTTGGCAACGCTGGCATGTTCCAGAATGACGGGGAATACGGATCTTCGCTGACGAAGGTAAAAGGTCGGCACACGATCGAGTTCGGAGGGCAATGGGACCGTACTCAACTCAACGTCATCAACAACAACACGAATACGGATGACATCGAATTTACAGATTTTGTCAGTTTTGTGGAAGGCGACGTGCACGACGGCGATGCGTTTGCCGGCTCGGCAAGCCGCTATTATCGCTCGAATACCCTGGGAGCCTATGGTAACGACGACATCAAGCTGCGCAGTAATATCACAGCGACGGTTGGCCTGCGCTGGGATTTCGACGGGCCGCTCTCGGAAAAATATGGGCGGCTGACCGGATTTGATCCTGCGCTCTATTCTTATGACGCCGGCACCGACACGATCACTGGCTCCGGCTTGGAGATCGCCGGGAACAATCCGAATGCGGCCACGCCAGGAGCCAGCAGTTCTCTGATGAACCAACGCCAATGGGGCTTCGCGCCGCGAGTGGGCATTGATTGGGCGCCGACATCAAAACTGACACTGCGTGCGGGCTATGGCATCTATTACGACCGCGGCGAGCTCTTCAGCTACTTCTCCCCGAGCGCCGGCAGCGGTTTCAATGGTCCCTTCGGCGTAACCCTGGCGCCGCCATTCGTCGAGCCGGTTGCTGCCAAAGAGGGAGCAAGCTTCTCTGCGCCGTTCGGCACGACCAGGCCTACGCCGCCCAACGTGAGTTCTGCCGGATTCCTTTCGTACTTACCCAACCTGTCTGAAACAGAATCCGGAAACTGGCCGACAGGCAACCTTTTCGGTCCGTTCCTGTTCGGCGGCTACAATATCAACAACAAGTTGCCTTATACGGAGGATTGGACTTTCGACGTCCAATACCAGCCGACCAACACCTGGATGTTTGAGGTGGGCTACATGGGCAACCACGGACAGCATGAAGTGGTTCCAGTTCCGTTCAATCAGGCGCTCATTGCCACACCTCAGCATCCTGTGAATGGACAGATTTATTCTTACGGGGGTTTGAGCCCGCTCAGCGCTTGTAACGCTTCCTACAGCGGCGCGACGCCGCTGGACACTGAGCCACTGTGTCCTCCGCCGTATTACGCCGGCAATGCAGAGGTTCGCGTTCCGTATATCGGCTATGACATGAATTCGGTAACGTACAATGCGGAGGGCATCTCGAATTACGATGCGCTGCAACTCGAGGCAAACAAGCGGATGTCCGACGGGCTGCAATTCACTGCGTCGTATACCTGGTCGCACGTTCTCGACGAGCAGAGCGGCCTTGGCTTGTTCGTCACCGGCAACAACCCCCAGGTTCCGCAGGCGAATTATGCGTCAGCGGATTTCGACCAGACTCACGTCTTCCTCATCAACTACAGCTACACGATTCCCGGCTTGACCAAGACGAAAGCGGCAGGAGAATTGATCAATGGCTGGACGATTGGCGGCCAAGCCGTGGCGCAGAGCGGCCAGCCCTATAGCGTCTATGATTACTCCGGCTCCGTGGCAGGCTTGTATTACGGCACTTACGATGAAATCGGAAACCCCATCGTGCCGCTCAAGCCGGGCGTGACAACTTATCAGGCGGAGCTGCAGGGCACGACCGGCGTGAACGCTGGCAAGCCGGTGCTCAATTCCAGCGATTTTCTTCCGCAGTTTCTTAAGCCCGGCCAAGACGGCGTGCCTCCTTGCGATGCAACGGGTTGCGACGATTACGAATCTCTTTTTGGAACTACGGGGCGAAACACGTTTCGCGGCCCGTTCCAAACTCGATTCGACGTGATGTTGGCGAAGCAGTTTCCTGTGACCGAGCGGATTCAGTTAAGCTTCGAAGCCGATGCGTTTAACATCTTCAATCAGCCCGATTTTGATACTCCGAATAACGACGTTGACTTTTTCCCTTACTACGAGGGACCGCCGCAGATCCCGCCCTACGGCAGCCTCGGGATCATTCAACACACGATCGGCAGCTCACGCTTCTTTATGTTAGGGATGCACCTCTACTGGTAGCGCGCCCCAGGGAGCACGGGCATCATAGCCGCACGCTGACGCACATCCGTCATGAAAACAATAGGGCTGCCATCCCTCCAGCCATAATCTGCGAGACGCCGGCACCACGAGATTTTCGGAGCAGACAGGCTTGGGCCTGGACAGGCTGCGGAAAAACTCGGGGCCGCCGCGAATGGTGCGCCGGCATCTTGCCGGCCTCCGTTAAATTGAAGGGAGTTGCCGGCTGGAAGCCGGCGCTACGTCAACTCCCCAAAAGACTCTTTCCGCAGCCCGTAGAGCCGTGAATGCCCGAATTTGCGGGGAATTTACTTCCACGGGGTTCGGCATTGTGTTAAATGGAGAGGGAAGGACGTTTCCCGGAGTAGAGCCGCATTCGTGACGCTGTGTGGAACAGAACGGAGGGGCGCCGATTCGCGTTGCTGTTACGGAACACGCGTTCCGGCCAGAGTTCACCTGGCGCAGAATCTGCGTCGGATGGGGCAAACCTTCATCTGCACTTCCGCCGTTGTTCTGGTCATGATTTTCGCTCAGCCTCTGTCAGTTCGCGCGGAAAAGCTCGATTTCACCTTCACCATCCCACCTCGAACCATTCCGTTGAAGATCGAGAATCAGACCATCAGGCTGGTAGCATCAGGAGAAGTTTCGATCAAAGCGCAGAATGAACGAGAATATCTTCTCACGCTAAGAGTGAATGCGGATTTATCTGATCTGCAGGGCCATGTCACAGCGTTTCTGCAATCTCAATTGGATAAGAGTGAGCCCTGCGGTGACCGGATTGCCATCGAGCACGCCGAAATCACCCCGGCCGATCCTTCGCTTCGCGCTCTGGTTGAACTGCATTACGCGCGTTACGCATGCGTCAAGATTTTCGGAAAGCGGAAGGCTGAGAAGCTGGTCTCAGGCGACGGAATCATTCAAATGAAGTTTACTCCCGTTGTTGAAAACGGCCGGTCCCTTCGCCTTGTGCCTCAAGTTGAGCGCATTCAGGCGAATGGCTCGCTGGGCCAACTGCTCCGTACGGGGTCGCTTGGAGCGCGATTGCGTGCGAAGATCAATCAATCGCTGCTTTCCGCGCTCGACAAGGGAACAGATCGCGAGCTCACACTGCCGCCAGCAGTCCAGGACGTTGCAAGCGTCAACCGGGTGGAGTTTGTCGATGAAGGCTCCGGCCGTCTGGGCATCATGCTCGCCGGACAGGTCGTCATTTCTTCCCAGGAGATCCAGTCGATTGAGCGCCGGTTGAAAGCGCCCGGGCCCTCACCTTAAACCCGTTCGCCCGGCTTACGAGGAGCGGCCATTCCTTATTGAATGCAAAAGTGACTCCAACCGCTCCCGCGGCGTTACGTGCTGCCGATCAAGATACCGGCGATGAAGACCAGCGCTCCGCCTACCACCACCTGGAAAGCGGCCGAGAGGAAAGGGGTATCCATATAGCGATTGCGGATGAAGCTGATCACCGCGAGCTCGACGGCCACGACGGCAACGGCAACCGTGAAGGCGAGGTTGAAGGCCGGAATCAGAAACGGAAGAGTGTGGCCGATGCCTCCCGCCGTCGTCATGAGGCCGCAGATGATGCCACGAACCCAAGGATAGCCACGGCCCGTTAGCGAGCCGTCGTCCGAGAGCGCCTCGGCAAAGCCCATAGAAATGCCCGCCCCAATGGCCGCGGCCAAACCCACGAGAAACGCATCCCAGCTTCGATGTGTGGCGAATGCCGCGGCAAAGATCGGCGCGAGCGTGGAGACGGAGCCATCCATCAGCCCCTCCAGGCCTGGCTGCACCACTTGCAGCACAAACTGGCGGCGCCGGGCCAAGTCTTCAGCGCCACGAGCATCCGGCGTGAGGTACTTCTCTTCGAGCGCGGCGGCAAGAGCATGATGGCGACGCTCCGCTTCTGCGAGGTCACCGAGGAGCTTCCGCGTAGACGCGTCCGACACCCGGCCGATGGCTCTCTCGTAGAAGCGCCGAGTTTCCAACTCCATGACAGCGGCGTATTTCCTTACGGCATCCATTCCCAGCGGCCGAACCTGCCAGATGGGCCGCCGGGTCACAAAGCCTTTCACGTCATGCCGCCGGATCAACGGGATATGGTCACCAAAGCGGCGGCGGTAGGTCTCAATCAGGCCGTTGCGATGGCCATTCTCTTCCGCTTGCATCTCGTCAAACATTTTTGCCGTGGCTGGGTACGTTTCCCGAAGTCCTTCGGCAAAATCGCCGTAGATGCGGCCGTCTTCTTCTTCCAACGTGATTGCCAGAGCCAGGATTTCACGCTCGGAGAGTTCCCTGAAACATCGTGCCATGGTGCGAGTCTCCTTGTGGGGAAAGAGAGAGCGGGCTCCAAGAGGCTTTCGTCCGGCGCTCCGCCCTGAATTGCGGTTCCGGATTGAAGTCCGAGAGGGCCGCCAGAAAAGGATTTCAATGCGTCCGCCGCAGACCGAATATTATTATATTTCACGTCTCCATGAGTGAAGAACTCGCTCCGCCGTGCGGTAGCGCAGCCGTCGCCTCTGGAAGAATTGGCGCACGCTATGCGGTTTGCGTCTTCCCGCTCGCTCCGCATTTCCCCGCGCGGCTCCACAGGCTGCGGAAAAAGTCTTTCGGGAGTTGCCGTAGCGCCGGCTTCCAGCCGGCAACTCCCTTCAATTCAACGGGGGCCGGCAAGACGCCGGCGCACCATTCGCAGGGTGGCCAAGCGTTATCCGACGGGGCTGCTTCTCGTCTTCGGCTTGGCGCTAACCAACTGTAAACACATGTCTTGATGGCTTTCGCGAGTGGAGGATGCCGCCACGCGGCTTTCGACGATGGCCCGCCCAGTCGTTTTGTGCCAGAATAGAGTAGGGTGTGAAGAGGGGCGGCTCGAACCAATTATGACCGACGATCGGGTAAACGGCAGGGCCAACGTGCAGAAGCAGGTGCTGGATAACGGCCTGATTGTGCTGACCGAGGCTATGGCTGCAGTACGTTCTGTCTCGATGGGCATTTGGCTGCGCACCGGCTCTCGCCAAGAGAGCGAGGAAGAGAACGGAATCACTCATTTCCTCGAGCACATGGTTTTCAAGGGAACGGAGAATCGCACGGCGGAGGAAATTGCCCGGTCGGCGGATTCGATCGGAGGGCATTTGGATGCGTTCACGGCCAAAGAATGTACCAGCTTCTCGATCAAAGTCCTCGATGAGCATGTTGAGCGCGGCTTCGACGTTCTGGCGGATCTGGTGAAGAACCCGCTGCTGAAGCCCGAGCATATCGCCAAGGAAAGTAAGGTTGTTCAGGAAGAAATCAAAATGGTGGAGGACACTCCCGACGACCTTGTCCACGAAACCTTTACTCAGAACTATTGGCGCGGCCACGCGTTAGGCCGGCCCATCCTGGGGACGCGGCAGACCGTGAGGAGCTTCGAGCGTCCTCAGCTTCAGCGGTATTTCCATTGTCACTACACGCCCCGGAATATCATCGTGACGGCCGCGGGCCATCTCGAGCACGACCGTATTGTGGGCTTGGTCGATCAAGCGTTTGGCGGTGAGCCGCCAGGAACCCCAGCCCTTAAGGATGCGGCCCCAGCCACTCACCCCATTATTCGCTTTCGCCATAAGAAGAACCTGGAGCAGGCTCATCTCTGCCTGGGAACGCCGGCATACGCCTACGCGGATGAGAAGCGGTTTGCGTGCTACATCCTGAACACCGTGATCGGCGGGGGAATGAGCTCACATTTGTTCCAGAATATCAGGGAACAGCGAGGGCTGGCTTACGCGGTTTTTTCCGGCTTAAGCTCGTTTCGCGATGCCGGCTACACCACCGTCTATGCGGGTACGGCCAACCAGAATGTTCCGGAGGTCATCAAGCTCATCATCGAAGAACTGCACTTGATGAAGACGAACTTGCTGTCTAAGGAAGAGCTTCAGCATGCCAAAGACTTTCTGAAAGGAAGCACGCTCCTCGGCCTGGAATCCACGATGAGCCGGATGTCGAACCTTGCGAGGCAGGAAATGTACTTTGGCCGTTACGTGACGATGGATGAAATCGCCCGGCGTGTGGATGCCGTAACTGCCGAAGACGTCAGAACCGTTGCACAGGAATTGTTCGACCCTCTGCGGATCGGGCTGACCGTGCTGGGCCCTGGCGACGGATTCAAGATCACGCGCACTCACCTGCAGTGCTGACTTTCCGGCTTCACACGTCGCGCAGCAACAGTTGGAGCCGAGCCGGGCGCGTGCGCATCTCTGCCCCGACCGCTCTGGGACGGATCAATTTCTAGACATCGATTCCTGGCACGGGACGCAAAATCTCGCCCAGGGAATTGCCGCCAGGCGGGCAGGAGAGATATCTTCGCCACAGCTTTCGCAGACGCCATACTTTCCGCCGGCGACGCGCTCGAGCGCGCGGTCAATTTCTTTAAGAGTATTGCTGCGAAGGTTGGCAGTCCGTGCAGTTAAGTCCTGTTCGGCCGATCGGGTGGCAAACTCCACCTCATCAGGGCTTTTGATATCCGCGGCCAGGGCCTCCGGCCAACGCCTGACCTCGGCCAACAATTCGCTCCGCTTCCTGAGCAGCAAGGCCTTGTATGGGTCTCTTCTGGTTTTCTGGGTGGTTGGCATTTGTCGTTTTTCCTTTTGGGCGTTCCTTCCTTAAATCATCCCGTACGTCAACATGTGATGATCGGCAGGAGGGTTAGGTTGCGCCATGCTAGCAATCTTTTCGTAAAATTGCAATTCTATTGTTTTGAGGCACTTATGTTCTCGGAGCAGCGCTGCGGCTGCCCTTGGCCGTCAAAATACGACTTCCGTGTCGAAAGCAGGCGCATCCGTTGTGGCTAACCGGGCCGAAATGCTCAGGCGAATTCAAGGCGCCCTCAAGCGCGAGCGCTCAGCCGCGGACTCGCGCTCCGAAATTGCGGAGCAGCCTTCGAAGCGGCCACTACTCCCTGTGCCAGGCAACAGTCTCATCGACAAGTTCGAGGAGGAACTTAAGAAGGTGGGTGGACTACCCCGCCGCGCGGGTTCACTGGAGGAATTGGACCGAATTGTGACGGAGGTTTGCCCGCCGGCCGGCACTCCCTCCCTCGTACTTTCCCGCAACCCTCTGATTCTTCGGCTGAATTTGCCTGAACGCCTGCGGGGGCTGGGGTATTCAGTTCATATTTGGCCGAGTGAGGGCACACGCCCCGCTGAGGAGATTGCTGAGTTCCGGTCTTTGTGCTTTTCTTGCGTCGCTGGATTCACGGGGGCTGATTATGTCTTGGCCGAATCCGGCAGCCTCGTCCTCACCAGCCGCTCGGAGGGCTCCCAACTCGCTTCTGTTGCACCACCCATCCACATCGCTCTTTATTTCCGCAGCCAGGTGGTGGAAACGCTGGAGGAGGTTTTGGAAGGCGTTCGGGAATCCGCCGGACTGGCGCCTCACGGGAGCGGCCGATCCGTCGTTTTCGTGACAGGTACTAGCAGAACGGCTGACATTGAACAGGTCAGCATTCGCGGAGTTCACGGTCCGCTTGCCGTATATGCTGTGCTAATCGAAGAATCCTGCTTGCAATGACCCCTTCCGGCTCCGCTTATTCGAGCTGGACGCCATCGCCTACAGCAATCTCGCGC
>JASHON010000070.1 GCA_030041095.1 Terriglobia bacterium | reverse complement strand
CTGCTCCTCAAGGCGCTGGACGCACATTATCCATCCGGCTGCGTGATCCGCTTGGTGCTCGACAACCATTCGTCTCATATCTCCAAAGAAACGATGGCCTGGTTGGCCACCCGGCCCAATCGGTTTGTGTACGTGCATACTCCCAAGCATGGTTCCTGGCTCAATCTGGTGGAAACGCTCTTTGGCAAGATGGCGCGCACATTTCTGAAACATATTCGCGTCACCTGCCGCCAAGAACTGAAAGATCGAATACTGCTCGGCATTACGGAAATTAACCAAGAGCCGGTCGTCCACCAGTGGAAGAACTTCGATGCGCTAAATGTGTAACTATTCTAACGAATCTATATACCAGGGCTGCCCAGAAAAAGGGCCCCAGGAGAGAGCAAATGGCAAAGCGTCCTGGCGATGTAGTCGCTGCCCGTTATTGCGACAATGAAGCGGCCAAACACATGAAAAGGTTTGCGGGGTTTGCCGCGCGCGCGGATAAGGCGCACACGGCGGAAAGCCGCAAGCGGTGGCTGCAGGCGGCGCGCGAGGAGCGCGAAAAGGCGATAGAATGCCTTGAAAAGGCGAAGATTCTGGACGGCGGCGGGGTCGAATGAGCGGTATGCAATGGCATGAGTGTCGCGCTCGGTACGTGAAGAGCGCTGCGTATCACGAAGCCGGCCATGTGGTCGTAGCGGCACTCCAGCGCTTGTCGTTGCAGGAAGCTGGCATCCGCGTGGATTCAGACGGATCCGGTGTCTCACATTACTGCCACAGATTACCGGGCGACCGTGCCAAATCGGGATCAGATCAACTTGAGCGGGAGCGAACCATCATCGCGTTGCACGCAGGAGCGATCTCGCAGGCCAAATTTTTCCCGGATTGCCCTGAGGAGGCGGCTGCTTCAGACAGGAAAACCATCTGCGAACTTCTCGAAGAAATGCATCCAGCCAACCACACCGCCCAATCTAACGCTAATGCCAAACTGCAAGGGAAGGCCGGTGAGATGGTCTCCAAAAACTGGGGCGCCATCAAGGAACTTGCAAAAGCATTACTGCGGAAGACGTCGCAGCCGCCAGCGAAAGGCGGAGCCGACCGGTTGCACGGCGGGCGAACGACTGAGAAATCGATGAGCGGATCAGAGGCCAAAGAGCTCCTGGAGCGCTTGGGTATTTGTGTTACCGTCTTAGCTACACTGCGGAGGCCGCAATGAAGATTCAGTCTCAACCTGGATACCCGATTACCATCTCCGCTAAGGGAATCGCCACTAACCTGGCAAAAAACCTGACGCCAAACGGAGCTTGGCAGATAGTTCGAATTCTCAAGCCAGGCGGGCCTACTGAGGGAGACTTCGAGATCCTGTTCGAAGGTTCAGAACGAGATTGCGATGACTTTTTGCAAAAGCAGGTGAGTAGGGATTTTCCTGGACTGCTTTAGCAGCCGCGCCGCCGCATTCGAGTCGCCTGCTATTCGTCAAGCGCGGCGTGACGTGCTGGCACGGCAGGCGCGGGCTGATCATCAAGGAGTATGCCCACGATGAGGAGCTACAAGCACTTCGGGCACTTCGTATTCCGGAACCAAGGGAAACTGTTCTTTTCCGCGTTCCTGGTGGAGTGCTTGATATCCTGGGCAATAGACGCGGCTGACCTTGGCGAATCGATCGGCGGGAGGTTATTCGGTGCTTTCTTACTCCTTGTGCCCTTGGTGCTGACATATTTGTTGGACCGGTACGCCCAACGTATCGTCTACCAGGAATTCAGGCAGAGGTACACTGAGCCTGACAGCCTCGGTCGCCGCGTTACGGTCGGCAGGGTTCCGCAGACAGACGCAGAGCGGCTTCTCGGAGTCAGCCGAGATGCTTCCCCACAGAGCATCAAGGAGGCTTACTGGAAGGCGGCCAAAAGGTGTCACCCTGACTATGCCGCAAGAAATCATATGTCGGTGGTGGTTGCTACCAAGGAATTTCAAAGGCTGCAAGCAGCATACGAATCTATTAGGCCCTAGTCGATACCAGGCCGATTCCGGGAGCGAAGCGGAGAGCCACAGCACGCCGCCCAGCGGCGTCGCCTCGCAGATCCCGCGCCGGTACGGAGGACACAACGAAAATCCAGTCCAAACCCGGATACCCAATCGGGAAAAGGCATACCCACCAACCTAGCAAAGAACCTGGCGCCACACGGAGCTTGGCGGATAGTCAGGGTCCTCAAGCCAAGCGGGCCCGCAGAGGGGGGACTTCCAAATCCTGCTCGAAGGCTCCGAGAGCGACTGTGGTGGGTTTCTGAACGGGCAAGTGTTGCGCCCTGTCGATGCCGCGTCGGCGCGGGGTAAGGACACAGCGATGAAGAAGGAGCGTACGCAGACGTTTTACAATACGAGCAAACTGGTCCAAAAGGGCGACGAATTTTACGAGATCGTGCTTGAGGAGCGGGAGGGCGGCAAGTTTCGAGCGAAAATGTTTCACGGTTCAGCCGGGAGGCCGCCGGGCAATCCAGAGGAGGATCAGTCGTTCGTGACTCGGGCCGCGGCCGAGCAGGAATTCGAACGGCTTGCGAAAGCGCTTGAAGCGAAAGGATTCGAGCCCTACAACTGGCTCGTCCATGGCCCCAATATAAGTTTTTAGGCGATGGCCGGCCGCTTTCACATTTCAAGTGGGAGGCGAAACAATGGCTAAGCGCTTTGTCGGAATTGGGGTTGGTCAGGGAGACGCCTTTTTCTTGGAAACCGAGGAAGGATTTACTGCCCTCATTGATGGAGGGCGCTCGGTTGTTGGTTTCCCCTCTGAGTTTAGGAGAGCCACAGGGTGCGACCGTGTGGACGTAATCGTTTGCACGCACAATGACTCCGACCATGCCAATGGCGTTATCGGTTTTCTCCAAGAGGGCCTGAGCTGCAACGAGGTATGGTTGCCCGGGTCGTGGCGCGATCGCCTGGAGGATTTGTTCTATTCACCGAGGGGTTTCACTGACGAGCTTATCGGAAACATAGCGACCCTCCGTGGGGAAGTCGAATCTTTAGAGCAGGTCGCCACCGATTTCGACGAAGCAGGCGCACTGGAAGATCGACCGGAAACGAACGCGACAGAAGGGTTAGTTGAAGGGGCCCTTGGAGGAGACGTCGAGGAATTTGTCCCGGAGTGGGATTGGCCTTGTCTTCTTCCCTGGTACCCGAGATGGGTTCCGGGACCGCTTACGTTCGATGAGCGGAAGTGGCGATTATTTCTGGAAGCGGTCGGGGCTGGGAAGAGAATCCGGCAAATTACCAAACTGGCGTATGACCGGGGGTGCCCTATTCGCTGGTTCGAGTTTTCAGGATCAGGGGCATCGGGAGGAATGCAAGGAAAGCTGGTCCCCGTAAACGCACGTCAGGTTCTGCAGGTGCGGCCGCGGAAGTGGTCTGCCCTGATGTATTTGGCTTTGACAGTCGTCAATAAGCAAAGCCTGGTCTTTCTGGCGCCGCAGGATAATGGTCCGGGCATTCTTTTTACAGCAGATTCCGATCTGAAGTTTTCACACCCTATTTCCTGGCACGACGGCATGGTCATCACCGCGCCGCACCACGGGGCGGAAGCCAACGCGCCGGCTTACGAGCGATTTAAGAAGCAAATGCCGCACGAAAGTTCAAGCATTTGGGTGCGTAGCGACGGCCGGTCCCGCTCGCGGCCTGGGCCCTCGTTCTTGAATCTTAAGGTGCCCCGATTTTGCACAATTTGCCGTCCGCCAGAAGCTTTAAAGCAGGACCTGGCATTCACCTTCAATGGCCTGCACTGGCAGCACAGTGTCCGCACAAGAAAGTGCAGTTGCCGTTAGCTGGAACAGCCTCATCGCTGACCAAGCTGGACCTAATCAGGGGCGGCGCGAGCAGTAGCCAATGGCAAAGCGTCTTGGCAATGCGGGCGCCACCCAGTTTTGGGACAACGAGGCTGTCAAACACGTAAAGCGGGCCGCGGACCTTGACGGTTGTGCGGACAGGACGCGCTCAGTCAAAATCCGCCGTATCTTGCGGCGAGTGGCGCGGGAAGAGCGTGCCGAGCAGACGGCTTGCCTGGAGCGGGCGAAGGTAGCGGACGCGCCGTAAATCGCGTGGTTTTCCGCGCCAGCAATCATTAGCAAAGTTTAACTTGACTTTATCGGCTGCTTTGCGGATATTGATAGTGAGCATCAGGAGTGGTTCAGCCTGCGGGCTGAATCCGGCAACCGGGCTGGGAGACGCACCGGTGCCTTGAGCGGAGAAAACGCTCGATGCGCGGAACGAAAATTCCGAATGCGAGTCTCCCCGGAGATAAACCGCCTGATGTTTTAGGCGGTTTTTTTATTTTCCGGCTCCTCATGCCCACTTTAAGGGTGCGGCTGGAAGTTATCATGTCCGGCGCATCCGGTTGAGGAGAAAAGACAATGGAAAAAGAACCTGCAAACGGGCCGAGAGCGTCCGAGCCAACCGGCAGCTCTGGCGAGAGCTGGTTAGATGAGTATAAAAATGAGCACAAAGAGCACACGAACGCCAAGCAGTACTTCCTGATGGACTATCAGAACCTGCAGGAGAGTCCCTGGATGCGCGATGGGATTATTCTGGCGGACTGGAGCATCAGGCGGTTTTTCATCGACCACATCAAGGCTGAGCCTCTCACAACCCAACTCTATCCGGACTTTGAGGCTCGGGTTTCTCGTATCGTGGAACTCCCAGTCAGCCAGATATTGAGGCGAGCTGAGGACGGCCATCGCTACGTCTGGCTCGGCGCGGCAACGCCGGGGTTTTGGTGGCCCCACACCCTAAGCGATTCGAGGTACCAGCCAATGAGAGCACGTTTTGCCTATTGTGCCCATGCTGTAGGCTCATTGTTCAATTGGGGCTACTGGGGAATACAGCTCTTTCGGACGGTCAATGTTGGCGAGGAGATTCGTCGCTACGAGGTCGCCAGATACTTCAAGGGCCGGGTTTACAAGAACGATGAGGATCTGGCTAAGTGCGAA
>JASHON010000069.1 GCA_030041095.1 Terriglobia bacterium | reverse complement strand
CTCATGCCGTGCTGTCCGGCCACGCTCACAATTACCAGCGTTATACGCGCGTCGTGAACAACTTCCAGATTCCCTACGTAGTCGCTGGCTGCGGCGGACACTCGCCGCTCTCGAAGATGCGAGCGGCATATCGAACGCCCTATACGATTGACAGCACGCTGACGCTTGAGAGCTATGACGATACCGGCTACGGCTACCTGCGAATCACGGTCAACGCTCAGACCATGACGATCGAGTTCCACCCGGCGTCGGACGGAGGAACCACCAAAACTCCGGACGACGACGTGACGATAAATCTGGCGACCCACACGCTGAACGCAAGTTGACTGCCGGTTCACCGGAGTTGTCGCACGGCTGTTCGCTGGCCATGAAGAATGCCTGAAGGATTTCCCCAACAGGTGGTTCAGGTCCCATCGGCAATGTTCGGATGATTGAGCGAAGCCAGCAGATGGGCTACGCGCTCGAAGTGGCCCAGGCGCGCCTGGTCTCAAGCAACAGCCTCCTGCTCACGATGAAACAGCGCCAGGAGTCTTCTGGCAAACTCGGCCAGTTTATTCTTCATCTCGATTCTCACCTTGTGCGACTGCGCAACTGCGGCGTGTCAGCGACATTTTGCGTAGCGCCGGCATCTTGCCGGCAAATGCCGCCGGGACGGCGGCGCTACTATTTCCAGCCAGTCGAGAAGAACCGCACCACTCTGCACCGGCAGTTATTCGTATCTCAGAGCCACCATCGGGTCCACATTGGCCGCGCGGCGAGCGGGGATGTAACACGCGAAAAGCGCGACTCCCACCAGCAGCAGCGAAACGCCGATGAACGTGATCGGGTCGGAAGGTTTCACGCCGTAGAGCAGGCTTGACAGGAATCGGGTCAACACGAGCGCGCTGGCGATACCCATCGCTACGCCGGCTGCGGTAAGTCTGGCTCCTTCCGCGATGACCATTTTGAGGATGCTCCTTTTCTGCGCTCCAAGCGCCATGCGAACCCCAATCTCCTGCGTCCGTTCAACAACCGAATACGAAATAACGCCGTACACTCCGACGGTCCCTAGCATCAAGGCAATGACTGCGAAAACCGCAAAGAGCAAAGCGGTCGAACGGGGACTGGTCGCGGATCCGGCCACCACTCTGCGCAGAGTGCGCACCTCTGTTACGGGAACGTCCGGGTTCAAACTCACAACCGCTTTTCGCAGTTCTTGCGCCACGCCCTGCGGGTCGCCCTTCGTCCGTAAGACCACCGTCATCTCCGTTGGACTCGGCGCGCCGGAGCCAGTGCCGCCTCCATAGGGTTCGTAGATCGCGCCGTCAGCGAAAACAGGAAGCTCCGAGGCCAGGCTGGCTTCGTTCACATCGCCGACCTCTCCGACCACAGTAATCCAATGAGTGCGCCAAGTTCTCGTTATATGCTTTCCGATCGGACTCTCGCCTGGCCAGAACTTCTCGGCGGTCTGGCGAGTAATGATCGCAACGGGCGGAGCATCCGGCGCCATGTCCGCAGCCGTGAGTTCGCGGCCGCGCAGCAACGGAATTCCCATTACCCGGAAGTAATCCGGCGTGACGATCGTGTCAAAGATTACGGGCGCGGGCTGGCTTGGAAGCCGCGGATGACCCTCGAGATCGGCGGCGAATCCCTGGATTCTTCCACTCAACGGAAGCACATTGACTGCAGCCGCGCCTTCGATACCCGGTAATGCTGTCGCTTGCCGAAGTACGCTAGCGTAGAAACTACGGCATCTGGCGAAATCGGGGCAGTAGGACTCGTTCGGCGAAAGCCTGGCCGCGAGGATGGATTCCGTTTGAAAGCCCGGATTTACATGCAGCAACTCCCACAAACTCTTCGCCGTCAAGCCTGCGCCAGTCACAAGGACGAAGGCCAGACCGACTTCAACGACTGTCAGCAGGCTCCGCAGCCGGCGAGTTGCCGCCGTCGAATATCGGCTTCCCCCTCGGAGTGACGACGTAGCCTCAATCCGTGAAGCCTGAAGCGCGGGCGAGATGCCAAAAACGAGTCCGGTTAGAATCGCGATGGCCGCTGTAAACGCCAGCACGCGCCAGTCGATGGCGACCGTTCCCAGACGCGGCGTGTTAGCCGGTAGAATCGCCTTCAGGCCCCATAGTCCGCCCACGGCAAACAGAACTCCCAACGCGCCGCCGCTCATCGCCAGTGTCACGCTCTCCGTCAGGAGTTGCCGGCACAACCTCCCTCGTCCAGCACCAAGCGCTGAGCGCATCGCCATCTCCCTCTGCCGGGTCGCCGCCCGCGCCAGGAGGAGGTTCGCCACGTTGACGCAGGCGATCAGCAGGATCAGCGCCGTTGCTCCCAGCAGAAGAAGCAGCTTATCGCTCACTCCGCCTACAAGGCCCTCTTGCAGGGGCGCCAGGGTTGCGGAGGCCCAAAGCGCGTCCGGCATTCTCCAGGGGAACATATTTCGCATGCGAGGGATGTAGGCCCGGAACTCCGCGCGTGCTTGCGCGAGCGTGGCGCCGCCACGCAGCCTGCCAACGACGGGCATGAAGCCGCCGCCCCAATAAGCTCCGACCGATCGAGGATCGAGATGGAGTGGTATCCAAAACTGGGCCTGGGATGCTCCGAGCTGGAATCCGGCCGACATCACCCCCACAATCTCGCGATTCTCTCCCTCCAACGTTACTTGACGCCCGACCACGTTGGGATCGGCGCCGAACTTCTCTATCCAAAGCGCGTGGCTCAGCATTACAACATCATCATTGCCTGGCTGATCTTCACCAGGCAGAAACACCCGCCCCAGCTCCGGACGGACGCCGAGGACCGAAAAAAAGTTGGCAGTGACAGCGGTGCCGTGCAGTCGGACAGGCTCGCCCATGCCAGTGAGGTTCAACTCCTGTCCGTTCCAGTATCCGGCCACTTCCATCGAACGCAACTTGGAACGCATAGCCACAACAGCGCCTTGGGGAAAAGAGTCTGTAGCAGTTACAAGGCGGCTAGGATGGTTGAACTGCAACGGCTCAAGAAGTACCCCGTTCACCAGACTGAAGATCGCGCTGTTGGCGCCGATGCCCAGGGCAAGGGTGAGGACGGCGACAAACGTGAACCCTGGATTGCGGCGCAATTGGCGCAGGCCGTAGCGAATGTCCTGAAGAAATGTTTCGAGCCAATTCCATCCCCACATGTCGCGACCCTCCTCTCTCAACATCAGCTTGTTGCCGAAGCGCCGTTGCGCGGCGTAGTGCGCTTCCTCAGGCGAAACTCCGCGCTCGACGTGTTCCTGCTCGCGCAATTCCTGATGCAGCCGCATCTCTTCGTCCAGGTCGGCGTCGAGTCGCCAGCGGTGAAACAGCGCCAGGAACCTTCTGCCAAGCTCTGCCAGCTTATTTTTCATCCCAGTTCTCACCTTGTGCGGCTGCGCAACTGCAGCGTTTCAGGGACAGTTTGCGTAGCGCCGGCATCCTGCCGGCAAATGCCGCCGGGACGGTGGCGCCACTATTTCCAGCCAGTCGAGAAACGCTGCTCGGCTTGCCACGCCAATTATTCGTATCGGAGCGCCTCCATCGGATCTACCTTGGCCGCGCGCCGCGCTGGCCAATAGGCTGAGAAAAGCGCCACCATGCTCATCACGCCCATTGCTGCCGCCAGCGTGATCGCATCGTAAGGCTTCAGTCCGAAGAGAAAGCTTGAGACCCACCGCGCGGAAGCAAGCGTAGCCGGCAAGCCGATGGCGACCCCCATGACGACAAGCAGCGCCGTTTCTCGCAATACCATCCAGAGAATGTCTACCCGCTGCGCGCCTAGCGCAACGCGAACGCCGATTTCGCCGGTTCGTCGAGCCACGATGTAACTCATGACGCCGTAAAGTCCCACGCAAGCCAGGAGAAGCGCCAGGCCGCCGAAGAAACTGGATAAGCGGGCGAATAGCCGCTCTTGCATGAGCGCTTCATTGATTTTTTCGCGCTCGGTTCTCACGTCTGACAATGGAACATCCTTGTTCATCGAGCTCACGATCTGGCGAAGAGTCGGAACCATCGCCAGCGGATCACGCCCTGTCCTAACCTCGAAGTACACGGATGACCAACTGCTGGGTGGCCGCTGACGGTAAGGCGCGTAAACGGTGGGCGGCGCAGGCGCGCGCAGTTCCTGGTATTTTGCGTTTTGAACGACGCCAACAATGGAATAGATGTCGGCAGCGCTTGTCGCCCTTCCGAAAGTGAACTGTCGCCCCATGGGACTGTTTTTGCCAAATATCTGGCGCGCAAGGGCCGCGTTCACAACCGCAACTTTTGGCGAATTCTCTGTATCTTGCGCCTCAATCGGGCGTCCGAGCAGAAGTTTGATTCCTGTGGTCTTGAAAAAATCCTGCCCCACCCAATTCGTCCAGGCGCTTTCCTCGTTTCGGCCTTGTTTGCGTGTATATCCCTGGAGCGAGATTTCATGGACGGACATACCCGCCGCAATGAGGCCGTCGCTTGAATAGCTGGCTGATCGGACGCCGGGAAGCGTTTCGATGCGCGAGAGGAGTTGCTGATCGAAGCTGGCCAACTGATTCCCCTGATAGCCGGCCTGACCGGGATTTAGACTAAAGAGGAGAAGGTGATGCTGGTCGAATCCCATTTCCTGATTCTCCAAGTTCTCTAAGGTCCGGACGAACAGTCCCGCCCCTGCCAAGAGCAATATGCACCCCGCCACTTGGGCGACCACCAGCGCGCGACCGAGCGTCGATTTTCCGCTGCGATCTCCAGCGGCAGATCCAGGGCTTTCCTTCAGGGTGGGCGTTAGGTCCATCCGCGTGCCGCGCAGGGCGGGAGCAAGGCCAAACACAACCCCGCAGCATAATGAAACTGCGGCCGTGAAACTCAGCACCGCCGTGTCAGGGCGAATCACAAGCCAGACCGGATTGCGTCCGCTCGCGATCAGTGCAAGCAGGATATGTATGCCCCAGAATGCAAGGAGCAGCCCTCCCAGTCCCCCCATCAATGCTAGCAACACGCTCTCCGTGAGCAGTTGACGGACCACCCGCCGCCGTCCCGCGCCGAGAGCCAGGCGCATGGCAATTTCCCGGCGTCGCGTGGTGGCCCGCGCAAGAAGCAGATTCGCAACGTTCGCGCATGCGATCAAAAGCACCAACACCACGAGCGTCATCAATATCCAGAGAGGTTTTGAGAAACGTTGACGCAGATCGTTGAGTCCTTGGCTGGCCGACGTTACTTCGATTCGGGGAAGAATTTGCCTCTTGGGCGGAGGATTCAGGCCCGCCGTCATGCTCTGGTCAAAACGCACGCTGATGGCCGCGAGCGCCTGCTTGTCGGTCAATCCCGGCTTGAGCCTTCCCATAACCGTCACCCACCACCGGCTGCGCTCGGTGAACCACGATTCACCTGGGCGGTCCCATTGCGGAAGGATGAGCGGTTGCGTCGAAATCGGAACCCAGATATCGAGCTTGCTTCCCGGCTCGACCCCGAAAAACTCCGGTGGCGCGATCCCGATAATTGTGAACGGAACTCGGTTTAGGGTTACTGCCGCTCCGATTGCCGACGGCGAGCCGCCAAAGTGGCTTCTCCAAAGGCCATAACTGATCACCGCTACGGGTGGCGCACCAGCCTTTTCGTCGCTGTCATTAATCGCGCGGCCCTGAACCGGCGAGACTCCCAACCCGGAAAAATAACCGCCGGTCACCATCTCACCGTTCGCCAGGCTCGCACGTCCGCCGACGTTGAAATTCACTTTGTCAGCGCTCTGAAAGGCGAAGACGGCGGAGAAGACCTCTTCGCAATCGTGAAAATCCCGAAACGCAGGATAAGAAAAGGACGTACTCGCCATCCCTCCGGTTTGGGTTTGCGACATATTCCCGTGCAGCGAGCTTAGAACCTCGTCGGGCGGGGGTTGGCGTTGCCAGGTCGCCCACCGCAAAAGGACGAGTTGATCGGGTCTCCTCACGGGCAGATTCTTCAGCATCACCGCATCCATGAGGCTGAAGACCGCCGTGTTAGCTCCAATCCCCAACGCCAGCGACAGCACCACCGCCAGTGCCAGCAGCGGCGAACGGCGTAGTTGCCGCAGGCCGTAGCGAATATCCTGAAGAAGCGTTTCGAGCCAATCCCAGCCCCACATCTCACGGCTCTCTTCTCTGAGCACAAGCTTGTTACCGAAACGCCGTTGCGCGGCGTAATGCGCTTCCTCGGGCGAAACGCCGAGCTCAATCTGTTCCTGCTGGCGCAATTCCTGATGCAGCCGCATCTCTTCTTCCAGCTCAGCATCGAATCTGCCACGATGAAACAGCGCCAGAAGCCTTCGGCCAATCTCTGCTAGCTTATTCTTCATCTCGGTTCTCACCTTGTGCGACTGCGCAACTGCAGCGTTTCAGGGACAGTTTGGGTAGCGCCGGCATCCTGCCGGCAAATGCCGCCGGGACGGTGGCGCCACTATTTCCAGCCAGTCGAGAAAAACCGCACCACCTTGCACCGGCAGTTATTCGTATCTCAGAGCCACCATCGGGTCCACTTTCGCCGCGCGACGGGCGGGAATGTAACATGCCAGGAGCGCCGCACCTGCAAGAATCAACGACACTGTGATGAAGGTCACCGGATCCGTAGGCTTGACGCCGTAAAGTAAGCTCGACATAAAGCGTGTTATTACGAGCGCGCCGCCGATACCGATGCCCACGCCGGCCAGCGTCAGTTTGAGACCGTGGCGCATCATCATTCCAAGTACATCGCTTTTTTGCGCCCCGAGCGCCATCCTGACTCCAATCTCGTGCGTCCGTTGTTTGACCATGTAGGACACCACACCGTATATCCCAACGCAGGCGAGCAGCAGAGCGATCCCGGCAAACGAAGCCACGACGGCCGCGTTGAGGCGCGGTTCCGCGACTGCCTCGCCGAGCAGTTCATCCATGGTGGCGACCTTTCCGATGGATTCGCCCGGGTCCACCTGATACACCTGCTGCCGAATGGCCTCGACCAGTTGATCGGACGGGATCTTCGTTCGCACAAGGAAGTAGCGATGAGTGCCACCATTAGCGTTCGCGGGCCAATAGACTACGGGCCCCGGTGCCGTCGCGAGAGATCCTGCCGTACCGCGTACATCAGCAACGACCCCGACGATCTCGTGTGCCTCTCCGTTACTCAGCAGGTGATGCCCGATAGGATTGCCCTTCGCCATGAATTCTCTTACCAGAGCCTGATTGACTAGCACCGGCGGCAGCTTCGACCTCTGATCCTCTGCCGTAAAACTCCTTCCTGCCAGCAGCGGCGTGCCCATGGCTGCCAGGAGATTTCCGGCAATGTTGCGGTATTCCGCGTTGACGGCTGGATGGCCTGCGATCTGCGGTAGCCAGTCTGCGTCGAGATTATTGCGGAGATGCCAGTCGACGGTCGGCGGCGCATCAATCTGACCCGCTGCAGTGACTCCAGGAAGACCTTCGATCCGCCGCTGAACATCATCATAGAAATTGCGTACCTGTACCGGCTTGGTGTTCCACGGAAGGACGAGTGAGAAGGTCAGCAGGTGTTCCGGCTCGAACCCGAGCGGCTGCTTCACGAGGTTCCACAGCGACTTCGCGAGCAAGGAAGCACCGACCAGCAGCACCAGCGATAGTCCCACCTGCGCGCCGACCAGTACACTGCGTAGCCAACTGCCCGAAGACCCTCCCATCCGCGTTTCGCCCTGTTTGAGGGCGGACTGAAGTTGCACTCTCCGGATCTCGAGCACAGGCACCAGGCCAAAGGCAACTCCGGTCCCCAGCGAAATGAGCAGAGCAACGCCGGTCACAATCCAGTCCATGTGCACGGCGCCTGGGCACCCCAGAGTTCCCGGCAAAGTGGCTGGCAGGGTTCTACTCAGGGCAAACGCGGATGCGATACCGGCGCAGCCCCCTGCCAGAGCCAGCACCGCGCTCTCGATGAGGAACTGCACCGCTACACGTCGGCTCGACGCGCCCAGTGCCCGGCGCAGCGCCACCTCCCGATGGCGAGCTGTCGCGCGTGACAGCAGCAGATTCGCCACATTGATGCAGGCCATCAACAGCAGCAGCGCAGACGCCATTAGCAGTACCAACAGCGCGGGCCGCAGATTGCCGTAGCGAGCCTCTCGCAGTGTTTCGCAGGTGAACAGCCATGGGCCGTCACTCCGAGGATACTCACGTTGCAACTGTTCGCCAATGCGGTTGAGGTCACTGCGTGCCCCCTCCACGGTGGCTCCTGGTCGCAGGCGCCCGAAGACGTTAATGAAGCGCAGTCCCTCGCCGCGATAGCTGCCCCAGGTGCCGGGTACAAACTGCGCCGGGTGCCACAGATCGACTCCGCCGGGCGAGGAGAAATCTCGAGGCATAACGCCGATAACGGTTGCGGCACGCTGGCCGAGCGTCACCTGCTGCCCGATGACGCCGCGATCGCCGCCGAAGATTCTCTGCCAGGCTGGATAGCTCAGCACCACCGTCTGCGGCGCGTTCGGCATGTCATCCGCCGCAGTGAACGTTCGCCCGACCAGCGGCGCGGTGCCGAAGACATCCCAGAACCCAGCGTTTGCGCCGGCTGCTTGTACTGATAGAGGCAGTTTCCTTCCCGCAACGAGCGTGCTTTCATCGAAATAAAAGTACGCCAGGCTCTGAAAACTGCGGCTGCGCGTCTGAATGTCGAAAAATCGCGGACCTGTCACAAGGCCGCCAGTGGAGCGGCCCTCAATGCGCGTGTCATGAATGGCGACAATGTGGTCTGCGTGCGGAAAAGGGAGGCTGCGCAGCAGCGTCGAGTACACCAGCGTGAAAACTGTGGTTGTCGCGCCGATGCCCAATGTCAGTGTGAGGAGTACAACCAGAGTGAATCCGGGGTTGCGGCGTAGTTGCCGCAGGCCGTAGCGAATATCCTGAAAAAGCGTTTCGAGCCAATTCCAGCCCCACATCTCACGGCTCTCCTCTCTCAACACAAGCTTGTTACCGAAACGCCGTTGCGCGGCGTAATGAGCTTCCTCGGGCGAAACACCGCGATCCACTTGTTCCTGCTCGCGCAATTCCTGATGCAGCCGCATCTCTTCTTCCAAATCGGCGTCGAATCTGCCACGATGAAACAGCGCCAGAAGCCTTCGGCCAAGCTCTGCCACTTTATTCTCCATCTCGGCTCTCACTTCGTAGCGCAGACCCGCGCTGTGTACGGGTCTACGGTTTTTCGCTACTGCGGATTGACGAATTCCGATTACGGAAAAATGACGGCGCGAGTGCTGCAATCGTCAATCGAAAATCGGTATTCCCAGTTAAGGCGGCAGCTCCGCAAGCTTCGCTGCCGCACTCCAAGCAAAAGCCCACAGTCAGAAAAGCACTGACGGTGGCTACCCGCTTTAGCCGTCCAACCGGCCGGGCGTGAACCCTCCGCCTTCTGCCGATGGCTCACTGCTTGCTCGTCTCTCGTCTCCGGTCTCTTGTCTCTCGCCTGTGGTCTCTCGTCTCCGGCAATGAATCAATGAATCAATGAGGCAATTGAGATACTTGCTCATCTCTTGTCACTCGTCCCTCGTCTCTTGTCTCTCATCTCGATGCATCGAATGGCCTTCTTGGCATAGTTAGACTATGCTACTGGCCAAAGGTTAGCACCGGCTCACATTCTTTTCAATGCCTTTTTGGCGCGTCTTCGGCGCAGCGAGACGAGCGGGAACTTCACTACGCAAGCCCTGCAGGGCGCGCGAGCGGATGGCAAAAGCAGGGGCCGTCGTGTAGCGCGGACTGCCGCTTGCGCAGTCTGCGGCCTTTCGGCCGGCGCCGCGGCAAACCGCGAAACTCAACCACGGAGATCCGCGCCATCAGGCTTAGGACGAGTACAGAAAATTTTTGAAGCGTTATGAAGTCGGATCCGGCGAACGCTACGCGTGGGACTGAAACCGTGGGGCGTTCTTTCAGGGCTCAAGGCGCTCTCGGCGACCTGTAGCGTGCGCGGTATGGGTACGGATTTACGCGGTCTGCCCGGTGCGGTAGAATCGGAGCGTAGGTGACCCATGAGCCAGATCACTTTTACCATACCGGACGAGATCCGCCTCGCCCTCAAGGCGACTCCGGATGATCTTACCTCCAGGATTCGGTTTGCCGCCTCCGTGAAGCTGTATGAGATGCGCCAGCTTTCGTCTGGGGCTGCCGCGCAACTGGCCGGCGTGCCGAAGCCATTCTTCCTCAGCCACTTATCCGATTACGGAGTCGCCACGTTCGACCTCACGGAAGAGGAGTTGAGCCACGATCTCAACAAGGCGTGAGGCTGTCTGCGATACTTCGCCAATTCAGTACTTGCATCAAACCGGCTATCTGCATTTATTGGGCGAGTTTTACACTCGCACCCTCATTCCGCCCGCCGTCGTGCGTGAATTGGAGTATAGCTCACTCATACCTCAACGCAGTCATGGGGTCCACCTGTGCGGCGCGGCGGGCGGGGATGTAGCAGGCGATGAGCGCTATGCCGCTCAACACAATGGACACGGCGACGAACGTTAGCGGGTCGTTGGGCTTAACGCCGTAGAGCAAACTCGACAAGAAACGAGTCAGCGCCAGCGCGCCGGCGATTCCCAGGCCGGCGCCGAGAGCCGTCAACTTCAACCCTTGCGCAACTACGAGCCGCAGTACGTCGCCTCGTTGGGCTCCGAGCGCCATGCGAACCCCCATCTCATGCGTGCGCTGGCTGACGGAGTATGAGATGACACCGTGAATTCCGACCGCGGCCAGCAGTAATGCCAGTAACGCGAATGTGCCGAGGAGAAACAGATCGAAACGGTGGGGCGCCACTGACTTATCCAGTATCTCGGTCATGGTTTGAACATCGGCAACCGCCAGTTCTCGATCAAGGGACCCGACCTGCCGGCGGAGCGTCGAGGCGATGCTGCCAGGATTCTTCCAAGTCCGCACCGCAATCCCCTCGGAGCGAAGCATGCTTACGACCCTTGAATCAGCCGCCTGCGAAAACGGAACGTAAGTGGCGGGAATCGACGCGGCATCAAGCGGGCCGTGTTTCACCTCACCAACGACACCGATTACGGTCAGCCAAGGGTTCCCGTGAGTATCAGGGATGCCGAAATGGAGCCGTTTTCCAATAGGGTCCTGGCCGAACCAATATCGCCGGGCAATGTCTTTGCTGATGATCACAACGGGACGCGAGCCCAGGCGATCGCCTTCCGTAAACAGCCGTCCCCTGAGCAGCGGAGTCCCCAATGCTCGGAAATAATCGCCCATCACCCACGTGGTCGTGGAGCGAGGCCACTTTCCGTTTGGCAGTATTGGGTAGCCCTCAAGCGTCATCGTGCGGTCCGTGGTCAAGGACATGGGCAATTCGGACCCGATCCCGGCGGCGCGGACTCCGGGCATGTGACGAAGTTTTGTGAGCAGTTGACTGTAGAACGTCTTCACGTCCGATGGGGTGTCGTACCCGGCCTCGGGCAGGTCAATCGACGCGGTGATCACATGCTCCGGGTTGAATCCCGGATTTGTGTGACGCAGGCGCAGAAAGCTTTTCATCAGAAGGCCCGCTCCGCTGAGCAGCATCAGGGCCAGGGCAATCTCGGAAACGACCAGTACGGCCCGCAGCCGTTCGTGCGGTCGGTTGGCCGTCATCCCTCTCGATCCCTCTTTGAGGGCTTCATCCAGATTGATATTCGACGCAAACAGAGCCGGCACAGTCCCGAAGACTAAGCCGGTCAGCCCAGCAAGTGCGAACGTGAATACCAGGATCGGAATGTTAAGGCTGACCGTCTGGCTTCGAACAACCTCTCCGGGCGCCAGCCTTACCAATAATTCCGCTCCCCACACAGCCAGAGGCAGTGCCACGACACCGCCTAAGAGTGCGAGCAGTGAGGTTTCGGAAACGAGCTGGCGGAACAGTCGGAAGCGGCCGGCGCCCATGGCAGCGCGGACGGCAATCTCCTTGTGTCGCCGGCTGGCCCGCGCGAGCAAAAGATTGGCAACGTTGACGCAAGCGATCAGCATGACGAGGCCGACTGCCCCTAGAAGCACCACAAGCAATGTGTGTACGTTCCCTACCCAAGTCTCACGCAGTGGCGTTACCAGAGCCCCCAATTGTGCGGCGGGCAAGCCCGAAAGCGCTTGTTTCCAGATGTGCTGGGCAATGACGTTGGCGTCGGCATTTGCCTGAGCAAGCGTTGCGCCCGCCTTCAGGCGGCCGATCACTCCGTAAATGTAGTTATTTCCCACGTCGCCGAGTTCAGCCGGCGTGAATGCGATGGGCACCCACAGATCTGCGGAGGGTTCGCCGAGCAGTCCGGGTAATGGGAACTGGAAACGCCGCGGCATCACGCCCACGATCGTGTATGGCTGCATGTTCAACGTAACCGTTTGCCCGATGACTCGAGGATTGGCCGCGAACTGCCGCTTCCATAACCCATAGCTCAAAACCGCGACCAGTATTCCGGGACGATTTTCCTGTTCGGCGAACGTTCTTCCGAGCAGAGGCTTAGCTCCAAGCAGTGGGAAAAGGCTGGGCGAAACCCTCGCAGCAGTGATTCTTTCCGGCTGGCCACGTCCCGACAGGTCAAATTCCACGTCATCGAATGCAGCGATGTTCTTAAAGATGGTGTTCTGGCGTTGATACGCGACGACGTCAGGCGCCGAGACCAGGATGCCCGAGTATCCTTGCCTCGGAAAGCTCTCGCGCAGGATGACCAACCGGTTCGCTCGCCTGTAAGGCAAGCGGGCGAACAGCGCCCCGTCCACCACACTGAAAATAGCAGTGTTCGCGCCGATGCCAAGGGCCAGGGTAATGACCGCGACGGCGGTAAAGCCCGGATTGCGGCGGAGTTGCCGCAGGCCGTAGCGCAAGTCTTGCATCAAGGTCTCGATGAAGCGTGTAGCACCCACATCCCGGCACTCTTCTTTCACCTGGTCAAGCCCTCCAAATTGCAGCCTCGCGCGACGGCGCGCTTCTTCCGGCGTCATCCCAGAGGCGACGTAATCGGCGATCTGCTGCTCCAGATGAAACTGAAGTTCGGCATCGAGTTGCTTTTCGGTTCGTGCTCTCCGAAATAGTCGCTGATACCAGCGCATGAACAGCCCTCAGCTTTCAGCGATCAGCGATCAGTTGTCAGCCATAAGCCCTCGGCTATCAGCTTTCGGAACCAGCCCACAGCAACAGACAACCCGGTTTCGGAGTTTGCTGACCTCTGAAGGCTGAAAGCTGACTGCTTGCCACTCGTCACTCGTCTCTCTAGACCTCAGCTTTCAGCCATCAGTTGTCAGCCATAAGCCCTCGGCTATCAGCCTCCGGAGCCAGCCCACAGCAACAGACAACTCGGTTTCGAAGTTTGCTGACCTCTGACAACTGAAAGCTGACTGCTTGTCACTCGTCACTTGTCACTCGTCTCTCGTCTCTCGTCCCTGCCTCACTCATGCCTCAGCACCACCATGGGATCGACTCTTGCCGCACGACGGGCAGGGATGTAGCAAGCCAGCAGCGCGACACCGATCAGAATCAGTGCAACGGCGATGAACGTCTCCGGGTCCGAGGGCTTCACGCCGTAGAGCTGGCTGCTCAAAAAGCGCGCAAGCGCCAATGCCAGGGCAATTCCAATCCCGAGCCCGATCAGCGTCAACCTGAATCCTTCCCCGACAACGTGTTTCAGCACATCTAATTGCCGTGCGCCAAGCGCCATGCGAATCCCTATTTCGTGAGTTCGTTGAGCAACCCAGAATGAGATCACCCCGTAAACACCTATGGCCGAGATGAGCAGGGTCATTAGGCCGAAGCTGCTGAGAAGGAGCGTCCTGTAGCGCAAATAACCTACCCATCCGCCCAAAATCTCGTCCCCGGTCTGGATGTGCGTGAGTGGAATCGTACTGTCGACGTCCCACACTGGGCGCTCGATGTCGCTCCTGAGCACCGTGCCTGCCAGCCGGCTGCGCACGGCCAGATATAATCTGGTCTGGCCCTCCGCCGTTTCTTTGTCCAGCGGCAAATAAATCTCAGGGAGCGCTCGCGCCGCGAGCCCCTGCTGGCGCACGTCGCCGACCACTCCGACTATTTCTCGCCATACTGGCGGGCTTTCTTCAAAGTTCACGTGCCTTCCGATAGGGCTTTGACCCCGCCAAAAATACTGCGCGAACGCCCGGTTGACCAGGATCGCCCGCCGATCGCTGTTTGCGTCCGCTGGCGAGAAATCACGGCCGCGAAGAAGGGGAATTCCGGCGGCCCGAAAGAATTCAGGAGTCACGATGCAGATCTGTGGCATTGGGCCGCCTGTCGTCATGGTTTGCGGCGCGTGGCCTTCCGCAGTGATTGCAGTTGTTTCGTTGACACTGAAGGGCGGTGCTGAAGTGAGCCCGGCAGCCTCGACGCCAGGCAAATCGGTAACACGCGCCTCGACCGCAGAGAAGAAATCGAGAATCTGGCGCGGTTTCGAATACCTCCGCGGTGGCACATTCAGACCCGCACTAAAGAAGTTGCGCGGATTAAATCCCGGATCGACCTCAAGCAGAGATTGAAGACTCCGAAGCATGAGGCCGCTCCCGATCAGAAGCACGCAACAGGTCGCGAGCTCGGTGACGAGCAGGGCCTTGCGAAGACCGGCTCTGGACGGTGAACTCCCGGCGCTCGCTGCACTCTCTTTCAGGAGCTCATTCGGGTGAAGATGATATGCACGCCAGACGGGAATTAGTGCTAACAGAATTCCGGCGACTACGGCAACTGCGAACGTAAAAAGCAAAACTTCCGGGTTCAGACGAACGTCAGCGGTCGGAGGCAAATAGCCAACCGGAGCCAGGGCGACGAGCAGGTTCCTGCACCATATCGCGAGCAGCAGGCCGAAACCTCCGCCGATCACTGCCAGGACCATGTTCTCGGTTAAGAGCTGCATCGCCAGGCGGCCCCGAGTGGCCCCGATCGCCGTGCGAAGGCCCAGTTCCCTTTGCCGACTGACAAACCTGGAAAGAACGAGGTTCGCGCCGTTGATGCAGGCCACCAGCAGAAGCAGTGCGGCAGCGATCTGAAGCATCAAGATTGCAGGCCGGACAGACTGAAACGCGCCCGCTTCAAAGGTTTGAAGGCTTACCCTTTTCAGCGATGATACACGAGCGCCCATGTTGGCGTTCGTATTTGGGAAAAGCCTCGCATCTTGCGCCGCGATCCTGTTCATCTCGTCCCGTGCAGCGCCGAACGAGACCCCCACAGCGAGACGGCCAAATACGGCGTACATATGCGATCCGCGGCCCTTTTCGAGTTGGCTGACGGACAGCGGTATCCAATAGTCCGACTCGGGGTTAGACCAGGATCGCGGATCACGGTAACTCGCCGGCATTACTCCGACTACCACAAAAGGCCAAGCGTTGACGTAGACCTTTTGGCCCAGGGCGTTCGCATTGCCGCCAAAAATCTGCTGCCACAGGGAATAGCTCAGGACAATCACGCGTTCTTGGCCGGCCTGATTTTCGCCTTTCCCGAATGTCCGGCCCAAAGAAGCGTGCACGCCGAGGACGTCAAAATAGTCCGGTGTCACTTTCTCCCCACGTGCAAATTCGGGCTGACCGCCCGAACGGCTGATATTCGCTGTGTCCCGTAAAACGGCGGCAAGCCCGGTAAAGCTGTGGCTTTGACGTCGCCAATCGAGGAAATCCGGGCCAGTAACAGCCCATCCCATAACGCCGCCGTAGTGCCCAGGAGTCTGAAACAGAACAGCCAAGCGAGAAGGATTAGCGAAAGGAAGCGGCCGGATCAGAACTGCATCGGCAACGGAAAAAATTGCAGCGGTTGCGCCGATGCCCAGGGCAAGTGTGATGACAGCAACCGCTGTAAACCCCGGGTTCCGGCGAAGCTGGCGGAGACCGTAGCGCAAGTCCTGGATAAGAGTTTCAACGAACCGTGCAGCGCCTACATCCCGGCATTCTTCTTTCACTTGATCGAGCCCTCCAAATTCCAGCCGCGCGCGGCGTCTCGCTTCTTCCGGCATCATGCCAGCGGCAACGTAATCGGCGATCTGCCGCTCCAGATGAAATCGCAGTTCCGAGTCGAGCTGTTTCTCAGTCCGCGCTCTCCGAAACAGCCGTTGATACCAGCGCATAAACCGGTCCTCAGCTTTCAGCGATCAGCAATCAGCTATCAGTCGTCAGCCATAAGCCCTCGGTTACCAGCTTTCGGAATCAGCCCACAGCAACAGACAGCCCGGTCTCGGAGTTTGCTGACCTCTGACGACTGAAAACTGACCGCTTGTCACTCGTCACTTTAGACCTCAGCTTTCAGCGATCAGCAATCAGCTATCAGTCGTCAGCCATAAGCCCTCGGCTATCAGCTTTCGGAACCAGCCCACAGCAACAGACAACTCGGTCTCCAAGTTTGCTGACCTCTGACGACTGAAAGCTGACTGCTTGTCATTTGTCCCTGCTTCTGAAAATCAGCATATCCAGCGTTCCCTTGAGAAGTTCCGCTCTCTCTCCGCCAATCATTATGCATCGATGTCCTACCTATACGCCTCTGCCGACTAAATGTCAAATGGGAAAAGCAAATGAGGTTGCGGAACGGTCGCGCCAGCCCCGCCGTTGAAACGGCCCGTTGGAGCAGTTAATGATGGCGGAGCAGGATTGGAACCGCGTAACGGCTCTTACGAGGCGGTCGGACAAAAAGAATGGTCGAATCGCGCGACGGGCGAGCTGGGTATCGTTGCCTGTCTACACGGCGGAAAAGTTATAACCACATAATCTGTATGGCACCTGAAGCGCAGAATAAAATCATCCGGCTGCCCACGATAAATTTGTTCTGACCAGGGGCTGAAAAAACACTTCGGGTCATGTCATGCTGAGCAGAGCGAAGCATCTCGGCATTGGAAAAATCAAGCAAATGCAGTGATCCTTCGTCGCCCTGGCTCCTCAGGATGACAGCGCCGCCCGTTTGCAACAGGCGCCAAGCATGCTTTGGGCAACTTGAAGCTCAGAACAAAATCACCCTGGCGCGGGAAATTCGCCTCCTTGACAAGGATAGGCTACCACTGTAAACTAGCCTTGCCGGGCCCCCAGGCTCCCGTGCTTTGAATCCGCCTGCCAGGGGCCCGTGAAAGGCCGATGCCTCTCGCGCCACTCGAGGCGACAGGCCTCACAGGCTGCGGAAAAACTCGACGCCGCCACGAACGGTGCGCCGGCATCTTGCCGGCCTCCGTTGAACTGAAGGGAGTCGCCGGCTGGAAGCCGGCGCTACGTCAACTCCCGAAAGAGTTTTTCCGCAGCCTGCTCAGCCCGCCTTCCGATCTCCATGCAGGGTGGAAACCGTGAGCGGTCTTGAAGCAGCGCAACCAGCGGGCGAAACGACCGAAGGGGGCGTGAACCTCCGGGCTTGTGACTCATCGCAAAGATGTGGACACAAAAAAACGATGACCAACAAACCCAGTAAGTTGTTGAAAATAAACAATTGTGGTAAGAGGAGATACCAACAAACCCAGCAAGTTACTGAAAATAAATTAGTTATAAGCAACAGCCGTGCGCTATCCCAGCAACGTTATGAAAACAAGCATGATAGCTGAAAGCGAGTTG
>JASHON010000068.1 GCA_030041095.1 Terriglobia bacterium | reverse complement strand
GTCTTCGTGTGATCGTGTGGGGAGTGGATGACGCGCAGGCCATGCGACAAAAGATGATTGGCGGAGTCGACGGCCTGATGACGCGCCGTCCGGCGCAAGCGCTCGCGCTCCGCTCAGCGCTGTGGGCTCGGAAGAACTTGAGCGTCTAACAGGTTCATGAAATAAGCCAATCGGTCATGCGGCGCGAAGCATCCCGGTATTTCTTTGCAAACAAATCCGGTGATTCTTCGCGACGCTCAGATGGAAAGCATCCGAAGAGGCTTTCATCCACCCGCCAGAGCGGCTACATGCTGGTGACGGCGCAGGCTGCCGCTTGAGGTGTGTGCCAGCCCCCGATATCGTCTGCAAGCTTCCCGGCTTCCTCCGGGCCCCACGTTCCCGGTTCGTAACTGAATAGGGGGCTGTCCGTACCCAGAACGGGGTCCACAATCGACCAGGCCGCTTCGACGGCATCTTGGCGAACAAAAAGGCCCGGCTCGCCGCGGAGCGCATCGCCCAGCAGCCGTTCATAGGCGTCCTCCTCGTCGCAGCGATCGGTTCTCACGGCCAAGAGCTCCGCCGGTGACGGTTTCATGCCCGGCCCAGGCCGCTTCACACGTACTCCCAGCCCCATGCAAAGTTCCGGGCCCAACCGGAAGCGGAAATAATTGCTTTCTGAATCTAGCTTGCTTAACGGAGGCTTTTTCAGCTTCACGAAAACTTCGGTCGCATCCAGAGGCAGACGTTTCCCTGCCCGGATCAGAAACGGAACTCCGGCCCATCGCCACGAATCGATTTCAAGTTTCAGCGCCGCAAAGGTCTCAACTCGCGAGTTGGGCGCAACGCCAGGCTCGCGCGTGTAACCGTTAAACTGCCCGCGAACCAAGCGCGCCGGGTCGAGCGGCGGAATGGCGCGAAACACTTTCACCTTCTCGTCCCGCAGAGACTCGTAATACAGGCTGTTCGGCGGCTCCATGGCCAGGAATGCCACCACCTGCAGCAGGTGGTTTTGCACTACGTCGCGAATGGCGCCCGTTGCATCATAAAAAGCTCCGCGGCCCGCGATGCCAAAGCTTTCCGCCATGGTGATTTCCACGCTTTCAACGAAATGCCGGTTCCAGATGGGCTCGAGAAAGGTGTTGCCGAAGCGGAAAAAGAGCAGGTTCTCCACGGCTTCTTTGCCCAGATAGTGATCGATGCGAAAGATGGCCGATTCGGGGAAGTATTCGTGAAGAACGGCGTTGAGTTTGATCGCGGATTTCAGATCGTGCCCGAACGGTTTTTCAACGATGACGCGAGCGTTTGTCGCGCAGCCGGATTCGCCCAGTTGTTTGATGACGGTTGGGAACAGAACCGGCGGGATTGCCAGGTAATGGGTGGGACGGGCGGCCGCGCCGAGCATTTCACGCAATTTCTTGAACGTAGCGGGGTCCTGGTAGTCGCCGTCGATATAATTCAGCAGGCTGATCAGCTTTGGGAACGCGTCCCGATCGGTTCCACCGCCGTGTTGAACGATGCTGTCTTTGGCGCGGGCGCGAAGCTGGTCAAGCGTCCATCCTGATTTGGCCACCCCAATCACTGGAATGTTCAGGTTTCCATGCCGCGCCATGGCGTGCAAGGCGGGAAAGATCATTTTGTGCGCCAAATCGCCGCTCGCGCCGAAGAAGACAAACGCGTCTGAAGGCGCCAGAGCCGCAGGACAAGTCTTTCTTTGGACTTCGGTCATTGCCACCGCATCATTCATGAAAACACCTTTCGGGACGGACTCGTTTTCCAAAGCCGGAAGCCTCCGGCAAAAGCGTTAGCATTGTCGCCCAGGACGGCGCCTTGGGGCAATTTATCAGCCTTGAGCTTCTTGGCATTGCCACCGCCCAGAACCACGTAGTCGGGCTCCAACGCGGTCTTGAGTTGTTCAACAATGCGGAACACGTGCCGCTGCCATTTCTTTCTTCCGTATTGATTCAGCCCGCGCAAGCCGATGTAATCCTCGTAGGTTCTCTTCCTGTAAGGAAGGTGGGCAAGCTCCATCGGCTCGAGCAGCCCATTCACAATCATTGCCGATCCGAGGCCGGTGCCGAGGCCCAGGAAAAGCATCTTCTTGCCGCGGTAGCTGCCGAGCGCCTGCATCGCAGCGTCGTTAAGCACGCGGACCGGCCGGCCAAACGCCTTCGTGTAATCGAAACCCACCCAGCCGCCGCCCAGGTTGTAGGGCTCCCGCAACGGGCGGCCATGCACCACGGGGCCCGGATACCCGATTGAGACCACGTCGTATTCCCAATCCTTCGTGGCGCGCTTCACGTCTCGGATCATGCGGCTCGCCGTCATGCCGAGGCCCGAGGGAATTTCGCGCCGCTGCTTCTGCCCCGTTGCCAGCACTTTCACGTGCGTCCCTCCCACGTCTACGGCGAGTACTTTGGGATTCGTCCGGCTGGGAGATTTTTTTGGCATTGAATTCAACTCCGCTATGAATGGCCTTCCGACGCTTTCTTCTCCAGATGTCCGCCGAATTCATAACGCATGGCGGAGAGGAGCTGGTTGGCAAAATCCGCTTCACCTCTCGAGGTGAACCGTTCGTAAAGGGCTGTGCTGAGCACTGGAGCGGGCGCTCCTTCTTCGACGGCCGCGAGGATGGTCCAGCGTCCTTCGCCGGAATCGGAAACCCGGCCGGAAAAATTTGCCAGGTCCGGCTGCTTGAACAGTGCGCGGGCGTTCAGGTCCAGGAGCCATGAAGCAATCACGCTCCCGCGCCGCCACACTTCCGCCACATCCGCCAGATTAAGGTCGTAGAGGTAGCGCTCGGGGTGACGGAGCGGCGTGGTTTCCGCGTCGTCCGCTTGCCTGGTCTTGCCGGCGTTTGCATGCTTCAGAATGTTGAAACCCTCCGCATACGCAGCCATAATTCCATACTCGATTCCATTGTGGACCATCTTCACGAAATGCCCGGCGCCCGAAGGGCCGCAATGCAGATAGCCTTCCTCGGCCGTGCCGCCGGCGTTCTCCCGGCCCGGCGTGCGCTCGAGCGAGCCGCGTCCGGGCGCGAGTGTTTTGAAGATGGGATCCAGCCGCTGGACGATGGGCGCTTCTCCGCCAATCATCATGCAGTATCCTCGCTCGAGCCCCCAGACGCCGCCGCTCGTGCCAACGTCCAGGTAGTGGATGCCGCGGGCGGCAAGCTCCTTTGCCCGGCGAATGTCATCGATATAATACGAGTTGCCGCCGTCAATCACCACGTCGTCCTTCGCAAGGCGCCTGGCGAGGTCGCTCAGAGTCGCATCCACGGCGCCCGCCGGGACCATCAGCCACGCCGCGCGCGGCGGCTTGAGCTTTGTGACGAAGTCGTCGAGTGAGCGCGCTCCGGTGGCGCCATCGGCCGCGGCCTTGTGGACGCTCTCAGCATTCATATCAAAGACGACGCATTCGTGGCCGCCACGCTCCAGCCGCCGTACCATATTCGCTCCCATTCGTCCCAGCCCGATCATTCCAAGTTGCATCTTCACGCTCCTTGTTCTTATATCTTGTGTAGTTCTTAATTCTAGCAGTTGCCCGTGCCGCGTTGCGACACCGCCCTTCCTGCAAAAACCATCGAAGCAACGCCCTCTTGACAATAATAGCCTACATAGCTATACTATTTAGTTCGGGTAGAGCGCGCCCTGGCCGCCAGGCGTCCGGCCAGAGACGAGAAAAGCCTTGCCGTTCCCTGGAGTTTCTACATTTCACACGCCGTTCCCCGCGCGCTCCGGCGGCCGGCTCGCTACCCGTGTATCAGGGCATGACTTCAGTCATGCCGCAGTGCGTCGCAAACTCCAGCGGCTTTGGCCGCTGGTCGGTGCAACCAGGGGCGAGGCTCTCCCTTGCGTTTATGCATTTAGCGAGGCGGCCAGGGCACTGATGCGGCTCCACCGCCTGACGTGCGGAAAGGCTTGCCTTTCCGAAAGTGCCGATGACTGAATTTAGTAGGGTGAGGCTGCACCTCGCCGCTGTGTTTTCTACATTTCACACGCCGTTCCCGGTGCCCCCGTATCAGGGCATGACTTCAGTCATGCCGCAAAGATGCTGAAGGAAGGAGGGCTTTAGCCCCTGCTGACGTCACGTCCCACCCGTAATGCCAGCCCAAGCCCCGTTGCAGGCGGAGCACAACACTACGCTGATGATGGATCTGCTGCCGGAGGAATATCCGTACGGCTTCAGCTACTTGGCAAAGCGAAAAGCCGCACGGGCTAAAGCCCGGCCATCACCGGACCTGAGTCGGCATGACTGAAGTCATGCCCTGATACCGGTGTACGAAGTGGCTCCCGGCGCGCCCGGGACACGGTATGTGAAATGTAGAAACTCGAGGGAAAGCCTTGCCTTTCCGAGAGCGCCCGTGGCCGAAGTCACTTAGGGTGAGGCTGAGCCTCGCTCGCGGACCACGGTCGGAATCCATGGTTGTAAACAGGGAGAAAGTCGAGTCAATCTGGAGCTTAAGATATTGAGAAAAACGGAAACTGAAAGTGGCCATGTAGAGAAATGTTTGCAACCCACCGGGCATAGCGGCGGCGCAGAAACCATGACCAACAAACCCAGTAAATTGCTGAAAACAAAGCACAGCGATGAGGCCAGATACCAACAAACCTGGGGAGTTTTTGAAAATAAAGGAGTTATTGGAATTCGCTATCTCATATCCCAGTAAGTTATTGAATAAAGGCGTTATAGAGCAGAATGGAGATGACGGCGAATTGGTATATTTCAGGTTAAAGGCAGGAGGCAGGAAGCGACCTCTGAGCCCGAGACTGGAGCGTTACGTAGGGTTTTGCTTGTCCCTTTATCCTCCAAACGAACGGTGTTATGTTAGACCTTGCCAAAGAATACATGCAGTAATCTTCGTGCGTCTACGACATGGGCCGGCTCGGAGGAGTTCCGATGAAAAAGAAACGACATAGTGTGCGGCAAGGCGAGCAGGAAAGAGCGGGTGTAAGCCGGCGCGATTTCTTAAGAGGAACCAGCGTCGCGGTTTCCGGGAGCATTCTGGTGGGCGAAGGCAAAGCGCTCGCCGCCCCGTCGGACGAGGTTGTTGGCCCGGGTGAAACGCCGGTGGTGTTGCACGTGAACGGCGAGACGAAGCGGCTGAACCTTGAACCGCGAGTGACGCTGCTGGACGCGCTTCGCGACCGCCTCGACATCACAGGGGCAAAGCGCGTTTGCGATCGGGGTGAGTGCGGAGCCTGCACCATGTTCATCGATGGCCAGCCGGTTTACAGTTGCACCGTCTTGGCGATTGAAGCGCAAGGGCACGCCATTACCACCATCGAGCATTTTTCCCACGGCGGGAAGCTGCATCCGATGTCCGCCGCATTCGTCGCGCATGACGCGCAGCAGTGCGGCTTTTGCACTTCTGGATTCGTGATGGCCTGCATTGCCTTCCTGAAGAGCCACCCCAACCCCACGTTGGAAGACGTCGAAAAAGGGCTGGGTGGGAATATCTGCCGATGCGGAACGTATGCCGGAATCCGCGAAGCGGTGTTGCAAGCGGCGCAGGCGATGACGGCGGAGGGGAATGGAGGCGCGATCCATGGCTAGTTGCAAATATAGTTGGCCGGCCGCGAACGAGCGGCATTTGATTGGCAAGAGGATCTCCCGCATTGACGGGCCCGCGAAGTCGAGCGGGCGCGCCAAGTACACGCTCGATATCAATCTGCCGGGAATGCTTTTCGTGCGGAGCCTCGGCTCGCCGTATGCTCACGCAAAGATCGCCTCCATCGACACTTCGGAAGCGGAAAAGATGCCGCGTGTTAAGGGCATTCAACTGATGAAGCGCGCAGGTGACGAGGTGCAGTGGGCCGGTGACCAGGTGGCTGCTGTGGCGGCGGAGACCGAGGAAGCCGCTGAGGACGCCACTCGCAAAATCAAGGTTGAATATCAGGAGCTTCCTTTTCTGGTGAATGAGGCGGACCTGAACCACGCGAAGACGGCCGGGCGCACCCGGATTGCGACTCAGGAAAAAGTGGGCGATCCGGATAAGGCCTTCGCGGATTCCGACGCGGTGGTGCACGAAGGCTATTACGGAATTCCCGTCATCGTTCATTGCTGCCTCGAGCCGCACGGCCACGTGTTGCAATGGACGGGGCCGCAGAATCTGCGCTGCTATTCTTCCACGCAATCGGTTTCAACCTTGCCTTCCGTGTTCGCGGAAGCCATGAATATTCCCGCAAACAACGTTGAAGTGATTTCCCATTACATGGGCGGCGGGTTTGGCAGCAAATTTTCGATGGACCTCTGGGGAAGCGCGGGAGCTCAGTTGGCGAAGCAGACGGGCCGGCCTGTGAAATACCTGCTCCAGAGGGCGGAGGAAATGGAGGTGGCGGGCTGCCGCCCCTCGGGTTTTGCGCGAATTCGCGCCGCTGCTCAGAAAGATGGAACGCTCACGGCATGGGAATCCGACTGCTGGGGAACGGGCGGGCCCTCGCCGAGCGGTGTGCTTCCTATTCCTTATGTATTGACGAACATTCCCAATCGTGTGCGAAACCACACTTTCGTGATGACGAATATTGGGCCGGCGCGGGCCTGGCGCGCTCCGAACCATCCCCAGGCGTGCCTGCTCACGATGTCTGCCCTCGACGACTTGGCGGACAAGCTGAAGATGGACCCGCTCCAATTCTTCATGAAGAATGCAGACCTGGCCCCCGAGAACTTGGGCAAAGTTTATCGAGAAGAGTTGCAGAAAGCGGCGGAGCTCGCGGAATGGAGCAAGTATTGGCACCCGAGAGGAGACAAGACACCTGGGCATCTGAAGCGCGGGCTCGGGCTGAGCATCCACACGTGGGGTGGGCGAGGGCACGTGAGCAACTGCCAGGTGACAATTGAGGCGGACGGCTCCGTAACGTGCGAGTTGGGAAGCCAGGATTTGGGTACCGGAACGCGTACGGTTATTGCGATTGTAGCGGCGGAGACGCTGGGCCTCCCGGTTGACGCGGTGAAGGTGAAGATAGGCGACAGCCGCTATCCTTACGATGGCTCTTCGGGCGGCAGCACCACCGTCGGAGGGGTTTCCCCATCCACGCGGCGCGCAGCGGTTGACGCTCGTGACCAACTCTTCGCCGCCGTCGCTCCAGGCTTGGGTGTTTCGGCAGGCCAATTGGAAGCCGTCGGTGGCAGAATCCAGGTGCAGGGCGATGCCTCCAAGAGCCTTACCTGGAAACAAGCATGCCGCAAGCTGGGCGCCCGAAAAGTGCAGGCGGTTGGAAAGAATCCCGGCGAGTGCATGCTGGGCTCGAGTGGCGTGGGTGGCGCGCAGATTGCCGACGTGACGGTGGATACGGAAACCGGCGTGGTGAAGATCAATCGCATGGTGGCCGCACAGGACTGCGGCCTGATCATCGATATGAAGACTGCGGAAAGCCAGGTATACGGCGCGCTGATCATGGGCGTGGGATACAGCCTTTTCGAGGAAAAAGTGATGGATCCTCTGACGGGGCGCATGCTGAATCCCAACATGGAGTATTACAAGTTTGCAGGGATCGGCGACGTTGGCGAGCTCGTCGTCCACATGATGACCGGACCCGGTTACGACGAGCGAGGCGTGATCGGGCTGGGTGAGCCCCCTGTGATCTCGCCCGGAGCGGCGATTTCGAATGCCGTGGCCAACGCCATCGGCGTGCGCGTGCCGTCGCTGCCCCTCACTCCCGAGCGCGTGCTGGCAGCGTTGGAGCAGAAAGGAGAGATGGCCTGAATGCAGCCCTTCGAATACGCAAGCCCTACTTCCAGGAGTGAGGCCGTCAGGTTGCTCTCGCCGCGCTGGGGCGAGACAGAAGCGCTGGCGGGCGGGACGGACCTCCTCGGTTTGATGAAGGATTACGTGTGCACGCCCAAGCGGGTGGTGAGCTTGAAGCGCATCGCAGACCTTCGCGGAATCCACCTCGTTCCAGGTAAAGAGTTGCGCGTGGGAGCGATGACCACCTACCGCGAGCTTACAGAAAACGAAAGCGTCCGGCGGCATTTCCCGGTACTGATCCAGGCAATCGAGCGGATCCGGAGCGAGCAGTTGCGAAACATGGGCTCGATCGGAGGCGGGATGCTTCAGCGGCCCCGCGATTGGTATTTTCGATTGGGTTATGGCTTGCTGCCGGAAAAAGATGGTCAGGCGATGATCGCCAACGGTGATAATCGTTACGCCGCCATTTTCGGGAATTCCGGTTCGGCCAGTTGGGTGAGTCCTTCAACCATCGCTCCCGCCCTGATTGCCCTCGGCGCCCGTGCGGCGCTCTACGGCCCGCGTGGTCTCCGCGTGATCGATCTCGACCGGCTCTTCACCACTCCCGCCCAGCCGGGCGAGCGCGAGCACACTTTGCGGCCGAACGAGATTTTAACGGAAATCATCGTGCCACACCGCGAGGGAATTCGCTCGGCCGTCTACGAAGTACGGCAAAAGGAGGCCTCGGATTATCCGCTCGTCCTCGCTGCCGTGACGCTCGAATTGCGCGGACGGTCCATTCGCAGCGCTCGCGTCATACTCGGCCAGGTTGCCCCCGTTCCGTGGCCGTCTCATGAGGCGGAGTCCGCGCTCGTGGGAAAAACCCTTAACGAAGAAACGGCGGAGGCTGCGGGTGAAGCCGCAGTGACCCATGCCACGCCGCTCAGCATGAACCGCTACAAGGTTCAGCTCACTCGTGTCGCGGTAAAACGCGCGATACTAGAAGCTGCTTGAGGAGGCGCATGATGGCTGAACAAACTGCTTCCACCCGCGCTGCGGTGGATTACTGTCTTCATCTTTGTTGCAAAGAGAAATTCGTGGACATGGGTGAGCCATTTGACCTGAGAGATTCCGGCAGTGGCATCTACTGGTGTGCGCATACGCAAACCTGCATCGGTCCTGACGGGCAATTAGTCCACGTGACGGACTGCAAATCCGGCCGCACGTGCTTCGAAGTGTGTTAGCGATCTGAACGCCTGTCCCCGTTCCTTGACTTCACTCTCACGGCTCGCTGGGCGCCGCTGAAAGATTCTCCCGCCGCGGCGTCGATTTCTTCCACCCTCAACCTTCCAACGATTGGATCGCGCCGGGCGCTCACGCCTTTGTGTGGTTGCCGGCGCGTGGAAGCTCGATCGTAACCAATAAGCCGCCGCCGCTCGCATTGGCGGCGGTGACGCGCCCTCCATGCAGCCGAACGGCACGGTCCGTAATGGCGAGGCCAAGCCCCGAGCCGTTGGAAACACCCCGCGCATCGTCGGGCAGCCGATAAAAAGGCTCGAAGATGCGGCCGATGCCGTCCTCAGGAACTCCTGGGCCATAATCGCGGACTGAGATGTCGGCGCGCAACCCTTCGTTGGCGCGCCTGCCGTTGAGAATAATTTCCACCGTCGTGCCTTCGGACGTATGGTGAATCGCGTTGCGAACCACGTTCTCAATGGCGCTGCGAAGCATTTCCGGCGCGCCCTCAATGAAGCACTCCGAAGGCGCCGCCAGCTTCACGGCGGCGTGACAGCCTCGCGCTTCGTAGTCACCATCGGCAGCGATCTCCTGGAGCATCACGGCGAGGTCGAAGACTTCCTTGCGTTCCAAGTCGACCGCGCTGTCCATTCGTGCCAGAGCCAGGATCTGGCCGATCAGTTGATTCAGCCGGTCCATTTCGCGCTCGATGCGTTCCAGATGTTCGGAAGTTTCCGGAGCTGCGTGTTGGCGCGCCAACGCCAAGGCAACGTTGGAGCGGGCCAGCGGCGACCGAAGCTCATGGGAGATGTCGGCTAGCAATCTTTTTTGAGTAGCAACCAGGTCGCCGATGCGCTCGGCCATCTGGTTGAAGCGGCGGCCGAGCTCGGCGAGCTCGTCCCGCCGCGCCGTCACCGCTTCATCGACGCGAGCATCGAGATGCTCTTGAGCGACTTCGTGCGTGGCTGCCTGGAGCTTTTCAATCGGATTCGTGATATGCCGCGCCAGCCAAAAACAGAAGAGTCCCGCCACCAATAGCACCGCAATCAGACGTAGAATTCCGTCCCGGCCGATATCCTCAAACATAAAGTCGAGGAGCGGTGCGGGCAAGACGGCGGGGGGAGGGAAAGCCATAATCAGGACGTAACTTCGCCCGCTTGGGGCAACCATCCGCTCTGCAGCAAGTCTTCGGGCGGAAAAGAAAAAGGACTCACCTGCCGGCCGTCGGATGACCGAGGCTTCCACCCGAAGTACCTGGCGAGGGGCCTGCGATCCCAGGACTTCGCTTCCTCCTTCATTAAAGACGTAATTTTTTATAGAATCCCTTTGCTCGAGGGCGTTGAGATATCTCTGTGCGGATGAGGCGTCACCGCGGCCCAGGAATTCTGCCGTTCGTTGCGCACGCAGGTCAAGAGGCAGAGTGTATCGTTCCCGCCATTCTTCGTCCTCCCTGGAGCGCGAGCGCGTCAGCGCAGTCGAAATCAGCAGGGTCGCGCTGACAACCACCATCCCGAGCCAGAACCACAAAAAGATCTTCCAAAACAGGCGATGCATCTATCTCTCGCTTCCGCCCGAGTCTCCCGGGAACACGTACAGATAACCTGTTCCGCGTATCCCTTTGATACGTTCGGACCCATCCCTTCGAGAACCCAATTTCTTGCGGAGATTACTGACGTGAACGTCGATGCTGCGGTCAAACGGGGAAAAGTCACGGCCAAGCACTGACCTCACCAACTCTTCGCGCGAGATCACGACGCCGGCAGACTGAGCAAGAAGGGCGAGGAGGTCGAACTCAACGGGCGTAAGGTTCATCTCCCGGCCGGCGCAATGCACGATCCTCGCTCCGGGGTTGATTTCAATGTCCTCGATGACCGTTCTGCCAGCCACCACCGGCAGGGGTTCGACGGGAGGATTCGCTGAACGTCTCAGGATCGCTTCCAGACGGACGGACAGCTCTTTTGGATTGAAAGGCTTCGGTAGGTAATCGTCCGCGCCCATTTCGAGTCCCCGAATGCGGTCCTGCTCGTCTCCGCGAGCCGTCAGCATCAACACTGGAATGCGCGATCTCGTGCGAAGCTCGCGCAGCACTTCGAATCCGCCAGTTCCGGGAAGCATCACGTCGAGAACGACGATTGCATATTGCCCCGCGACCGCCCGTTTCACGCCTTCCTCGCCGCTGTAAACGGCCTCTACGGCAAACGCTTCCTGAGCGAGGTACTCAGAAATAAGCTGGCAAAGCTCAACATCGTCGTCGATCAGCAGCACCGGACGGCTCGGACGCTGGGATAATGGTTTATCAGAAGTAATCGTCTTACTAATCCCTGCTTTCCTGGCGTTTTCGGGTGAAAGTTCCATCTCTAAAGACGTTCCAAACCCAAGGGGGTGTCAAAGAATCTCAATCTTTACAATTCTTAACACTTTAACGGAAACCCTCAAAGTCAAGCTGCCGTCAGTTCATATGAGAGGCCGGTGTGCAGTCTACGCATGATAAAATAAAGCGAGGAGCGCAGCCAGAAGCCGAGGTGGCTCTCGGCCGCGAAGTTGCGGGCCGGAGAGCCAGAAGTCTCTCGCTTTGGCGTGGTCTTTGTCACACCCCCTATGAGGAATTTGTGACGGGCGGCCTCTTCACCGCCGTTTTGGTCGTCATCGTCTGGCTTGCGATCAAACTGCTGTGGCGAACTTAGTAGTACTAGGTTAAGTATGATTGACGTTCCTTCGGGTGTCTGTTACAGTCGGGGCATGACACCCGAGACCTTGAAAGCTCTGGATGCTCGCTTGCGAAAGTTTCTCGAAGACCTCACCGAGCCCATGGGGCGAAGTGAGCGGCGCCACTGGGCGGAGGTTTATGTGCGAGGCTTGCTGCTGGATGGCGAGCGCA
>JASHON010000067.1 GCA_030041095.1 Terriglobia bacterium | reverse complement strand
GCTCTTCTGACGTGGCCGCTACGAATCATCTCAGGTCTTCCATCCGTGCCGCGCTACCGCGCGACGCCTGGGCCTGCTGGGCGTCCCTCTTCTTCAGTGGCTGCGCGCTCACCCTTCTCATCTCTCTCGCCGCGACGCAATCGTTTCTGGCGATCGCTTCCCTGCTCTATTTCGTTCATCTTCTCCGCAAGAAGCCTTCGATCGGCTTTCCGCCCATCAAGCTTCCGCTGGCGCTTTTCTGCGTCTGGACTCTCATATCGATGCTTTTCGCCGCCACGCCTGCAGCCAGCGGCTTCGCAATCAGAAAGCTGGCCCTATTCCTCATTTTTCTGCTGGCCGTCAATCTCATCGTGACCGCGCGGCACCTCATCTTCCTGCTGGCAGGGACGTTCGTCGAAGCAGCGGTGGCGGGCGTGGTGGGGATGGTTCAGTTCGCCGGGCAGTATCATCGCGTTCGCATCGAGCATCCGCACAGGATTTACGCGTATATGACGCGCACTCGCATCGACGGATTCATGGGTCACTGGATGAATTTTGGCGGGCAGCAAATGCTGGAATTCTGCATGTTGCTCGCATGCCTGTTGCTTTGGAGAGCCGCTCGGGCGCAGCGCGAAATTGGCGGCGCCGGGCGCAAGTCATCGTTGGCTGATGCCGGCGATTCCCCCTTGCCTGGCAATCGAAAAACGGCTCTCGGAAGTCGGAAAGGGATCGCGTGGGCGCTCATGGCATTGCTCGCGGCATCCATTTTGCTCAATTTCACGCGAAGCGTCTGGCTGGGCTGTTTTGCAGCGCTCATCTATTTGGTAGCCCGTTGGCGGGCGCGCTGGCTGCTGATTCTCCCGGTGCTTGTGCTGCTGCCACTTGTCGCCGGGCCGCGGCTGCTGCGGCATCGCGAAGAGTCCGTGCTCGTTCATCCTCACGATCGATCCATCGCCGAGCGCTTTGAGATGTGGCGCGCCGGATGGCAAATGATTCGGAGGCATCCGTGGGTCGGCGTGGGTCCGGACAATATTCCTGGAGTTTACAGCCTCTATCTTCCGCGCGGCGTCACGCCGATGATTGGCTACCACAATCATTTGCACAATGACTACATTCAGTTTGCCGCCGAGCGTGGCCTTCCCTGCCTCGCGGCCTGGCTTTGGCTGATGGGCGCGCTCGGCTGGGGTGTTCTGCGCCTGGAACGGCGTCTTCGAGGCTTGCGCTGGGTAGCACACGGCGCGTTCGCGGCCTGGCTTGCTCTGCTCGTGGAAGGCTTTTTTGAGTTCAATTTCGGCTCGACTCCAGTCTTGATGGTGTTCTTGTTCGTCATCTCCGCGCCCTTCGCCGCCGAACGCATTGAGCGGTAGCGCAGGGCTCCGTTTCTGAGGTCTGCGGCAATATCTGACGGCGCCGGAAACAGGGACACTCCGTGCCAGCTTGCGGTCCTTATGGCATAATGGCGTAGTAATGTCGGATTTGTGGTGAGATGACAATGCCACCTGAGACGAAAGTGCGAATGAGCGACAATGGGCGCGTCGTGATCCCCGCGGCGTTCCGCGAAGCGCTGGGCGTTCGAGCGGGCGATGAAATCGTCTTGCGAATGGAGGACGACGAACTGCGGATCACCACCATGAAACAGCGCATCGAGCGGGCCCAGCGCCTCGTGCGCCAGCACGTGAAGGCGGGCGTCTCTCTCGTAGACGAGCTCATTGCCGAGCGGCGCGAGGCGGCGCGAAATGAATAGGGCTCGGGCTGTCGTTGGGCGACCGGGCGTGCCTGGCTCTTGGGCTGGCCCTGGGCGCGCCCGTATATACGGCCGATAGATCGTGGAAAACATTGAAGCTTAAGATTCCAATTCACGTCATCCGGTAGCGCCGTTTGTGATTTTCGCCCCCTTCGCCCTGACAAGGCCAAGACGGCCTCTTGCAACCACGGGTCTCTGTGCCCTCTGTGGTGAGCCTTTTCCTTGATAAACCACAGAGGACACAGAGAACACAGAGATGAACCACAGAGAACACAAAGATTAAAGGACAGCGAACCGAGAACACGGGACCAAACCCTCTGTGCCCTCTGTGCTCTCTGTAGTAAATCTTTTCCTTGATAAACCACAGAGGACACAGAGAACACAGAGACGATAAGGACAACCGACCAAAAACCCCGAACAAAACCCTCTGTGCCCTCTGTGCTCTCTGTGGTAAATCTTTTCCTTGATAAACCACAGAGGACACAGAGAACACAGAGATGAAAAGACAACGCACCAAGAACCCCGAACAAAGCCCTCTGTGCCTTCTGTGCTCTCTGTGGTAAATCTTTTCCTCGATAAACCACAGAGGACACAGAGAACACAGAGATGAAAAGACAACGGACCAAGAACCCCGAACAAAATCCTCTGTGCCCTCTGTGCCCTCTGTGGTGAGTCTTTTCCTCGATGAACCACAGAGGACACAGAGAACACGGAGATGATAGGGACAACCGACCAAAAACCCCGAACAAAACCCTCTCTGCCCTCTGTGCTCTCTGTGGTAAATCTTTTCCTTGATAAACCACAGAGGACACAGAGAACACGGAGATGAAAAGACAACGGACCAAGAACCCCGAACAAAACCCTCTGTGCCCTCTGTGCTCTCTGTGGTGAGTCTTTTCCTTGATAAACCACAGAGGACACAGAGAACACAGAGATGAAACGACAACGAACCAAGAGGACCAAACAAAACCCTCTGTGCCCTCTGTGCTCTCTGTGGTAAATCTTTTCCTTGATAAACCACAGAGGACACAGGCGCCGGTGCTATCATTGCAGGAAGCCGCAGACCGGAAGGCGCGATCTACGCTGTTGCCAAACGTATGGACCGGCTCACGGACGTCGAATTTTGGGACACTGAATATTGGAGCGGAGAGCGCCCGGAGCGGCTGTGGCTTTACCGGGACTTTGACTATGAGACTGTGCAGTTGTTGCGCCACGCCGCAGGACCAGGACCGGCCCGCGTGCTGGAAGTCGGCGCCGGGGGATCGCGCGTGCTCCCCTACCTGGCGAAGAGATTCCGCTATCGCGTTTTTGGGAGTGACTACTCGCCCACCGGCTGCCGGCTTCTTCGCGCAAACTTCGGCCTCACCGGCGTGGGGGGGGCTGTTGTGCGCGAGGACATGTTTCAGTCATCGCTGGCCCCCGGCTCCTTCGACCTCGTTTACTCCTCGGGCCTCATCGAGCATTTCGAGGACACGCGGAAGGCCATCGAGGCTCATCTCGACCTCGTCCGCCCTGGTGGAATGCTCGTCCTGATCGTCCCCAATTTCCTGGGACTTCAGGGAAGGGTCTGCAGGCGGCTGGCGCCGCCGCGGTTCGCCAAGCACAACGTGTTCGGCCCGGGTGAGTTGCATGGGATGCTGCGCGACCTTTCACTGACGGACATTCGCTCGGGCTATCTCGGGTCGTTTCTGTTCCATATTGAACGAGGGAAGGACTGGACCGGCGTGAGGCGGTTGCCTGCGCCGCTGCAATTCGCAGCCACAAACGCCGCGCGGCTGGCGAACGGCGCCATATCCTTCGGATTCAGGCTCTCACCGTGGCGCCCACACTCGCGCCTCCTCTCGCCGGCCTTCTTTGCCGTCGGAGCGAAGGACCCGGCTGGCCAGAATGCGCGGAGGGCCCGGCGGGCGGAGCCAGACGCTCCACCCGCCTGAGGACCTCCGTCGTCTAGAAGAGCTCCTTGAAGACGCCGCTAATGTTGTCACCGCTCTGCTGGCTCACGGTGTCCACCTCTGCGCCCGACGACACGATGACGAACCGGGCGTAGACCGTGCCAGTGGTGGGGTCGTACAGATCGCCCTCGCAGGTGGAGTTGACAACGTAGTCGCCGCTGGAGCTGCCCGAGGTGACCGTCCCCCCGTCTGAACCCCAAGTGGAGAAGGTGTAGCCTCCGGACCCGTTGAATGTATACAGGCCAACGCTGTTGTTGGCGGTGCCGCTTATCGATCCCCAGCCGTAGCCCCCGTAGGTCGCGTCGAGGGTCGACGCGGAGCAGCTCGCCGCGCGGACCGTAGGCACGTGCTTGGCCGTGGAGAGAACAAAGAAGGCGACAGCCGCCACAGTGACCGCCGCGAGACCGATTAGCACGCGTTTCATGGGATTCTCCTTGGTTGGATTCGCCGGTAGTCTGTGGTAAGTCTTTTCCTTGATAAACCACAGAGGACACAGAGAACACAGAGATGAAAAGACAACGGACCAAGAACCCCGAACAAAACCCTCTGTGCCCTCTGTGCTCTCTGTGGTAAATCTTTTTCTTGATAAACCACAGAGGACACAGAGAACACAGAGATGAAAGGACAACGGACCAGGAACCCCGAACAAAGCCCTCTGTGCCCTCTGTGCTCTCTGTGGTAAATCTTTTCCTTGATGAACCACAGAGGACACAGAGAACACAGAGATGAAAGGTCAAAACGGCCTCTTGCAACGACGGACCTCTGTGCCCTCTGTGGTAAATCTTTTCCTTGATGAACCACAGAGGACACAGAGAACACGCAGATGAAAGGCCAACGGACCAGGAACCCCGAACCAAACCCTCTGTGCCCTCTGTGCTCTCTGTGGTAAATCTTTTCCTTGATAAACCACAGAGGACAATTACCCCGGCCCTCATGGGCCTCGGACTCGCACGCCGGTGCTATCATTGCAGGAAGCTGCCTGTCAGGCGGATTGTAACTCCGCCGGCGAGGCGGGGCCTGCATGGGGATTCGAAGCGAAAGCCGAAACTCTCGACCGGCCGTCGCCGAAAGCTTATCGTGGATCCGGTGGCTGCACCAGCGGCGCAGGATGGAGGTCGAGGGCGCCATGCAACATGTGCCGCTCGGAAAGGATTCAACGGTGCTCGACCTTGGCTGCGGCGACGGCTTCGCAACCGGTGTCCTGCGAGAGCGGTTCGCGCGCGTGTTCTCTGTGGATCCAGAGCACGCGCCTGACAATGAGGAAAACCGCTTCGCCTACGCGGCGGCAGAGGCGCTGCCTTTCCCTGACCGTACATTCGATCTCATATTCTCCAGCAGCGTCATCGAGCACCTTCAAGACCGGACCCGCGCCATGGATGAACTAGCGCGGGCGTTGCGTCCGGGCGGATACATGGTGCACATCGTGCCCACGCGCTTCTGGAAGCTGCAAAGCCTCCTTCTCAATCCCGTTGGCTATCCGATCAGGGTTGCGGAGAAGTGGGGCGCAACACGCCGGCTCGCGAGGGAGAGGAGGCAGCCGGGAAAATTCCGCTCCGGCGGAACGCCGCAGCCGGGCGCCTTGCGGGTCCTCGGCCGCTGCGTTCGTCCGCCAATCCACGGAACCTTCGCCTCGCACTTTTCGGAGTTTCGCTCCTATGGCCATCGGGTGTGGGCCAAGCTGTTCCACCACCCAGGTCTGGTTCCGGTGGCCGAGGCACCCTCACCGTGCTGGACGATGTTCGGCTTTCTCCGTTTTCGCCTCATCCCGCTGCGCAAGCGGCTAGGCATGATTGGGCTCAACCCTACGCAGGCATTCATCATGAGAAAGGCCAAATAGCCTTCACGGTTCTGTTTTCTCTATTGACCCTGGGCAGCTTCGCCTTGCCGCAGCCCCGCCGGGCTACCTCCGGCCCGGCCGGAACCTGACCTATGCCGACGCGCGATACATTCCAGCCGGGGCCCCTGTCTGAGCCTTCATCCCCTGCCGAGCCCTTCCGCCGTTTCCGGGTCCTGGTGGTCACAAACATGTGGCCCAGCGACGAAGACCCCAGTTATGGCAGCTTCGTTCGGGACCAGATGGAGTCTTTACGGCCTCTGGGTGTTAACTATGCCGTACTCTTCATCAACGGCCGCAGGTCCCAGCTCAACTATGCCCGCAGCGTTTGGGAACTCCGCAGGATGCTTCACCGCGGCGCCTATGACCTCGTTCACGCCCATTTCGGCCTCTCGGGATGCGTTGCCCGGCTGCAACGCAGCATTCCCCTGGTCGTCACTTTTCACGGTGACGATGTGCTCGGACGTCCGAAAAGAAACGGCAGAATCACCGCGGTGGGGCGAATGTTCCAGCTTTCAAGCTTCTGGCTTGCCCGGCGCGCGGCAGCAGTCATCGTCCCCAGCGCGGAGATGAAAGCGAAACTCCGCCTGGGCAGCGTCGAAATCATACCCTGCGGCGTTGATTTGAACCTCTTCCAGCCCATGCCACAGTCCAAGGCCCGCGAGGCTCTTGGGCTTAGTTCCGCGAAGAAATACGTTCTCTTCCCGTACAATCCATCAGAACAACGCAAACGCTTTGACCTGGTTGAGAAGGCCGTCCAGCAGGCGAGCGAGAGCGTTTCCGGGCTGGAAATCCTGTGCGTACGGGGCAGGCCGCACACCGAGATGCCCCTTTACATGAACGCCGCAGATGCGCTGGTGATGGCCTCGCTCATCGAAGGCTCGCCGGTGGCCCTCAAGGAGGCAATGGCGTGTAACCTGCCCGTCGTTACCGTGAACGTAGGAGACGCGGCGGAGCTCGTCCGCGGGGCAGCGTCCTGTCGCGTGGTGGAAAGGGACGCTCGGGCAATTGCGGCCGGGATCACCGAGGTCCTCCGCACCGGCGCCAGGGCGGGCGGACGGGATGCCGTCCGGAACTCCTCTATGGAAAATACGGCGCGCAGGATACTCAAAGTTTATGCGCGCGTGCTGGGCAGGACTGGCCCGGAGTCCCAGGCCAACGAACCGTCGCTTCCGGATGCCACACGCCTCCAGGGCACGGTCCCGCGCGCCCATGTCCCGCCCGGGCACACCGAGGAAGGCTTGTGACGGACAGAGGCAATTCGCCGGTGTTCGTGCTGGGCTGTCACCGCTCCGGCACCAATCTGATGTACGATACGCTTGTCTCTCAAGGCGGCTTCGCTGCGCCCGAGGCGCCGCTCTACGTCTACGAAATGTTGCTTCCTCGATTCGGCGACCCCGCGCGCCGCGCCGCCAGGGAAAGGCTCGCGGACACCTGGCTCGGTAGCGAAGCCTTCCTGAGATCGGGTCTCGAGCGGGACCGCCTCGAGGCCATGATCGCCCGCGACTGCCGGAGTGCGGGAGATTTCCTGCGTATCGTCATGGGAGAAATCGCCCGGCGCCAGGGCGCGCGGCGCTGGGCCGTCTGGGGGCCGGACAACGTCTTTCACATGGTCCGGATCAAGCGTGAGATCCCCGACGCTCTGTTCGTCCACGTCATCCGGGACGGCCGCGATGTGGCCCTCGCGCTTTCGCGAATGGCCTCCCTCGGCCAGCGACCTCCGGCCACGTCGCCATGGCCGCGGTCCGGGCCCAGGAAACGCCCTGACGCAGCCGATGGCGGAGATTCGTCGAAAGGGACTCACACAACGCTCGTAACCTCCGCTCTCTTCTGGTCCCTTGCCGTCGAGCGCGCCAGAAAATCCGGCCAGGCATTTCCGAAAGATTACTATGAGGTTCATTTCGAAGACCTGGTCGGGCGTCGCCCCCAGGTCCTGAGTGAGGTGGGAAACTTTGTCGGCTCCAGCCTGGATTCCCGCGGGTCTGCCGCCGGAACGCTCGAGAAGCCGAACACGGTGTTTGCAAACGAGCTGGAAGACGGCAGCTTCGCGCCGGTCGGACGCTGGAAAAGACGCCTTTCGCAGCACGAAGTGAGGGTGATCGAGGGACTCATCGGCAAGACCCTCAAAGCCTGCGGATACGCGCTCACATCCAAGGGCGCTGCATCGGGCAGCCCCAGCGCGCGGATCGCGTCCTGGGTTTACCCGCGGTTGATCCGCCTCAAGCTCTGGATGAAGTATCACACTCCTTTTTCGCGCCTCGTCAGCCTCCGCGGCATTCATCCCGGCCCAAGTGTGGCGCCGGGTGCAGCCACGCCCAAAAGCTGAGACGCAGCCGCCGGTCATCGCACCCATGCCTTCGCCCGCTGAGCTTCTGAAAGCCGCTAAGCGCCTCCACACCGTGCTCGCCAACCAGCATCTCCGCAAGGGCTTACTTCGTGGCCCGGACGCGGGCGTCCGCTTCAACCTGCGCGCCTGGAGATTCCTCAAGGCTGCAGCGCCCTCTCTTCCCTGGCATGACGATTATGTTTTTATGCAGACTCAAGGCTATTGGGCGTTGGCGAATTGGATGCTTGCGGATGCCACGGGAGAGGCCCACTATGCTGGGATTGCGCTCGACTCGGCGCGAGCCGTTCTGCGGGAGCAGAGCAGCCAGGGAACCTGGAGATACCCGCTTCCTGAGCGTAAACACCTGGTCGCTACGCTGGAGTCCATGTGGGGAGCAGCCACTCTGCTGGCCGCCTGCGCTCGCGAAGCCAACGCGGAGCTGCTTGACGGGGCAGTTCGCGCCAGCGGCTTCGTCATGGATCACATCGGGTTTCAGCCCCACGGCCATGGCGAAGCAATTAACTATTTCGACCGTCCCCGCGGCAAAATCTCGAACAACTCGGTTACCGCCGTGTGGTTTCTCCTTCGACTGTGGCGGGCAACCGGAAACGATGAATTCCTGGCTCATGTTCCCTCCATGGTCCGCTTCGTCGAGGGCGTGCAAATGCCAAGCGGCGAAATACCCTACATTGTCGAAGGACCCTACGAAAACGCCCGTCCACACTATTTGTGTTTTCAATACAACGCGTTTCAGTTCCTTTATATGGCCTGGGCTGAGCGAGCCGCGCCCGGTACCTGGAGCCGAACCGTTCTCGCCAGGCTGGCCCGGTTCCTTGCGGGGGGCGTCCGCAATTCCGGCGCCTGCGCGAACGACTGCGCGCGCACCGCGCGCGGCGGTCCTGAAACAGATTACTACACGGCAGCGCTGGGCGCCGCGCTCTACGAGGCGCACCGCATGGGTCTGGTCAGCTCTACGGAATTAAGCGATCGATGCTACGACCGCGTCCTGGAGCGCCAGCGGCCAAACGGCGGATTCCGCTACTCTACCGGCGATTACCTCATCCTGCGCGACGGCCGCTCCTATCCTCGCGGCCAGGCGATGACGCTCTTTCACCTGCTCTATGCCTGCGGCCTTGGCGACGGATTCCCGCCGTCATAGGCGCAGGAAGCTTCCTCACCCGCGCCGTCCGGCCGGGACCGCCTGCGGTGCCTCCTAAAAACTGCTCAGGATATCCGTCACCAGAGCGTTGGCGAATGCGCGTGAGAGCCGCTCAATGGCGGCGGGATCTTCTTGAATCAGGTTTTGGGGTGTCGGGCTCACCTGGAATTGCTCGCGAAAGAGATAGGAAGGATTGGAGAATAGGACCTTCTTCGTGTGCAGATCCACCAGTCGCACCCCGACCACAATTTCCACCTGGAGCGTGGTGGCGCTGCCCGTTTGAGGATTGAACGTGACGGCGCTTTCGCGCATCTCTTTTACCGTTCCTTCGAGCACCGCATCCGCGCCGGATCGGCGGCTTACCACCCGGTATCGAGTCCTCTCAAGGAGATTCGTGATAATCGCCGCGGTCATATCCTGGTCCACTTTGAAAATCGGCGTGTTGTTCTTAAAGGTAGGAATGGCGATCGTTTTGACGTCGGGCGGAAGCGCCGGATTTTTGCCGACCTCGTGATACCCGCACGATGACGCCATCACCGCAATCAGTAAAGCGATGCCAGCGCCCAATCGCCGGGAATGCCACGCCGTCATGCGGGCCTCAAGCGCGATCCAGAAATGAAATAAGTTGTTCAGCGGTCTCTACGGCGTTCTCTGCAGCAATGCGAAGATCGTCGAAACGGCCCCACACCCAGAATCCTCCATCTTCATCCACAGCCACAGGATCGAGAAACAGGTCGCGTGTTCCTTGCACCTCCACGGGCGAGGGCGGCGGTTGCGAGGCGCTCACCCATTGAACGCGATCCTGCGCCAGCGTCTGTTCAATGCGGAGAGCGGAGGCGCGTCTTTCCGGCTGAACGTGCGCCGAAAAGGCTGTGGAATAGAAGACGGGAGCGTGCAGC
>JASHON010000066.1 GCA_030041095.1 Terriglobia bacterium | reverse complement strand
CTGGCTCAATCTGGTGGAAACGCTCTTTGGCAAGATGGCGCGTACATTTCTGAAACATATTCGCGTCACCTGCCGCCAAGAACTGAAAGATCGAATACTGCTCGGCATTACGGAAATTAACCAAGAGCCGGTCGTCCACCAGTGGAAGAACTTCGATGCGCTAAATGTGTAACTATTTTAACGAATCTATATACTAGTTAGTAGCGAAGCCACGTCGTGTCCGAATTGCGGGGCGGTGCTTGGGGAAACACACGGGTGGCGAGTCGCCGGATTGTTTGTTGTCATACTCGTTGTTGGTCTGTTCCTGTATGTGGTCGCCAGAGGACTAACTAACTCGCAGCCTCCTGAGGCTGCTTCATCGGCCGGGCCAGTAACCGCCGCCGTTCCCAGGTACAGGATCGGTCAGGACGTTTGGGTTGGCTACTGGGGCTATCACTGCAACGGTGTGAGATGGCGAAAGCAGATCGGCTCGGAGGACGACCCGCAGCTCCCTGACGCTCTGTTCCTTGTCGTCGATTTGACCATCGAGAATAGAGATACGTCCGCAAGCATCCTGCCTTCACTCGAGCTGATAGATGCGGAGGGTCGCACGTACGATGAAAGTGACAAACAGCTTTTCGTGGACGGATCGTTTGGGCCATTGAAATCCGTGAATCCCGGGGTGTCGAGCCGCGGCTACGTGCTCTTTGATGTTCCTCGCGGCAACTATTGGCTCCAGGTTTCTGGCGGACTCCTTTCGGACCAGCGCGCGTTAATCCGCCTGTACCGTTAAGGCAGTAGCCTTCGCCACAGGCGCGTGTGGGCCTTGTCCGCCCCCCTGGACCGAGCATACATGTGAGCTTCTTTGAGCTAATGAGGCAGGTCCTGCGGGCTTGTCGTGAAGGTCTGGCTCCGCAACAGCTACGCGACAACATCAAAATGGATCATCCCGACTACTACGGAACCGAGTCCTGCCGGCGCAGCGTTGAGCAGGGCCACTACAAGGGCCTTGACCATGCGTTACTGGTGCAGATCCAGGGCCGGCAGACGCGCTGGGCTAGGCCAAGCTAGTCTTGTGGGCGCGGGCAATATGCACGCCTTCCCGAGGATGGGGCGGCCCTGCATCGCAAGAAGCAGGAGGCTCGCCGTGCTCTGCCTCGCCGACGCGGCTCCTGTTGCTGCGGCGTCCTGGTACAATATCGGGAAGCCATTTCCCGCTGGTCACCCTGGAACTCCAGAAAACACTCGACCAACAGATCCAGCTCGGCCACAGAGTAAGCAAGCGCACTCCCCTCGCGCGGTACGTACGGGCCCGAACGCGAAGCGCGGGAGACATTCAGAGAATCCTGCAGAACCGGGGCGTCACCGGCCTCCGGGCGTCGCTCCAGACGCTCGTTAGCCGGTGGGGGCAGGGCGGGAATCCCTCGATGTTCGACAGCTTGTATCAGAAACTTTCTCAGAACGATCCGCGAGTTTTTGGCGGAACTCCGAGGCCATTCGTGTGGGGCATGTTCTCGACCGGGGCACAGGAGTAGTCGCCTAACCGGACAAGTCGACGAGCGGCCGGCACAGCGTGGCCGCGACTCTCCGAGGCAGCACCCCTATGGTCTGGCGCGTACTGCAAGCTCTCAGCCTGATCGAAGCCGGACTCAACAATTCAAACCTAACCGCCGATCTCCTCTCGCAACAGCTTGCCACATCCCAACGACGGCTGCGGCAATTGTTCGCAGCAGCGACCGGGCGCCTCCAAAGCGTTATCTCTGCGATCTCCGGCTAAAAAGGGCGCGACGCCCGCTTGACGGCCCGTTCCTCTCTGTAATGGTCGTGGAGCGCTCCCTGCCGCTCCGGCGGCGAGGCCGCGCCGGGTATAGAGAGCGTCTAAACCTCCGGCACACCGTGACCCTGCTGATCGGTAAAGGACCTGTTCCAGCCGGGCTCGCTAAACTTGTAAGGCCTCAGTTTTGGGCTGGGCGGTGGCGCTAGCGTTGGCACCAGCTTTTCAGCATTACGGCGAGCGGTGCATTTGCGACTGTTCTACAAGTATTCGTATTTTCAACAACATACTGGGTTACGAAATGTCGAAATCGAATAACTTGCTTGTTTTTCAACACTTTACTGGGATTGTTGGTAACTCTCGAATTGCCGATGTTGATTCCAGACCACTTACTGGGTTTGTTGGTATCAAATCTCGTGCGGAAAGAGTCTATCGAGAGTTGACGTAGCGCCGGTTTCCAGCCGGCAAGTCGCTTCAGTTCGGCGGAGGCCGGCAAGATGCCGGCGCTACATTCGTGGCGGCGTCAAGTTTTTCCGCAGCCAGAGGCTAAAGCCCAATGTCCCACTCCCCGGTTTTGGCCCGGCTAAAGCCGGGCCCTGTCTCGAAAATTGAGTAGGGGCGGGTTTGAAACCCGCCCCTACCCCAAACGCTTTCATCGCTTCGTGGGTGTCGCGAAGCGACATGAGCAACTGATACAGGCGTCCGGCGGCAGGCGCTAGTAGACATCCTACCGCCCATCCCCCGATGAGCTCAGGCAGCGTGAAGGCGTCTTCCTCATTCATCGTCAGCCCCCAAACAGGCTGCGCCTGACTTAGCGAAAGCCGTGGTCCAAGCTTCCGCCCTGAAAGTCCCAGTCGGCAGCAAGGATCGTCCCCTCCCAGCCGCTCGCGGACAGCCGGCAGCGAAACACCACCGCCAAGTTTATGCTACACAAGTAGCCTATATTATGTCAAGAGTAACACCACCCCGGGCGCCCATCCTCGATGGCTTGCCGGGTGTACAATTATTACGCAAGCTTGGGTAATGTTTATAATTCCTTTGGGGAGCGCGTGGAAGGCCACGTCGGAAGTGACTATAAAACCGGGTTCGATCCCACGCCGAACCGGATGGATCTGTCCATCTACCTGTTCTGGGATCACCCGACGG
>JASHON010000065.1 GCA_030041095.1 Terriglobia bacterium | reverse complement strand
TCATGGAATCGCAAGGATCGCAGAATTTTTGCCCGGCGAATCGCCTGAAGTCGTTGCGTACGGATTCGTCAGTCCATCTCTCAAGAGGATGGGCGAGAAAGAAATCATCGATGAGTTGCGGGTGATCGTGCACGCAGAGGATGGGCCGACCGCGTATTTCACCTTTTCTTCGGAGATGCGTCCGGAGCTTCATCAGTTTCGCATGTACGGCCCGAAGAATGGACTCGTGCTCGACCAGGACCAAGAGACGCTCATCAAGCTGCGGGGCGAGAGGCTCAAAAGTTACGCAGAAAAATTTGTGCCGCCCGTGCAAACGGCCGCACAGTATCTTGCCAATCTACGAGGCAACCTGGCGTTGTTCGCGCGAAACGATTTCCATATGAAGTCCGGGATGAAATATCTGATCGAGAGCTTTTACCGGTCGATCCGAATGCAGACGCCGCCGCCCATTCCCTACCGGGAGATTGTGCTGACCGCAAGAATCATGGATTCGATCTTTGAGCAGCTTGCCGCGCAGCGACGATCGGCTTGGACCCGAAGCGTGGCGGAGCCGGAAGTTGCGGCACCTCATCGGACCAGGGTGACGCCGATTGCCGCGCGGGTGGGAGCTCAGTAAAGAACTGGAGACGAGGTTGTGGCATCGTTGAGAGGCGCGGGAGAGACTGAGAGCTTCCAACGAGACGCCGTCGGCGCAAGCGTGAGCGGTGACGCGGCTGATGCGCGCGGGGAGAGCAGACAGGCAATGCCCACCAGCACCATCGAAATCAGCGTTAAGGGACGATGGATCAGAGTTCCTTCGATCAACGTCAATGGCAGCGCCATCATTGTCACGGGACACGGCCTGAAGATGGCGGAAATCCACGATGAAGAGTGGCTGGAAAAGGAGCTGGAAGATCCCGAGGGGTGTGTGAACCGGCTCCGCGCGGAGCGCTCGAAACAGTTGCAAGCGGACATCTTTACTTTCACGCAGAGGTTACCGGCCACGGTTCCCCAATACTCGTACCACGTGGAATGGGATAGCGTTGCCGCGGTCCGGCTGGTCTCGTTCGAGGATTGGTGGGAGAAGCTGCCTCAGGAAACCCGAAAGAACGTCAGAAGATCGCAGAAGCGCGGCGTTGTGGTCAAGCTCCGAGCCTTCGATGAAGGCTTGGTTCGCGAGATCGTGGAAGTGAACAACGATTCCCAGTTCCGCCAGGGCCAGGCCTTCGCTCACTATGGAAAGACTTTCGACCAGGTTAAAAAGGACTACTCGTCGTTTCTGGACCGGAGTGATCTGATTTGCGCGTATCTTGGCGACGAGTTGATTGGCTTCCTGAAGCTGGTGTATTGCGGAACGGTGGCGTCGGTGTTGCAACTCCTTTCGAAATCCGCCCATTATGACAAGCGCCCCTCCAACGCGCTTGTGGCCACGGCCGTCGAGTTGTGCGAAAGAAGAGGCATCGAGTACCTGACGTACGGAAAGTTCAATTACGGTAACAAGCGCGGAGATTCGCTGGCGCAGTACAAAGCCCGGAACGGCTTCAATGAGGTGTTCGTGCCACGCTACTACATTCCACTGACGCGTTGGGGCGCGGTGTGCATCGGGTTGAAGCTTCATCGCGGTCTCCTCGGCGTTCTCCCGAGCTGGGCAATCAGCGCCGGTCTCGCTGTGCGCGCGAAGATGTTTGACCTTGAACAGGCGATGAGCCGGTGTAGCTCAACGGCAGAGCAGCCGATTCGTAATCGGCTGATGGAGCGTTCAATTCCTCCCGCCGGCTCCAAAAGAGAGGCCCCGGGCGGCGGGCTATAGCCGCTTAACCTTACACGAAGCTTATGCCGGGAATTACGGGCATTATCACGAGACGGCCTCGCGAGTGGGTAGAGCCGCAACTCGACCGAATGGTAGACGCGATGCGTCACGAGCCCTTTTACGAAGCCGGGACGTGGATTGATGAATCGCTGGGAGTATACGCCGGCTGGGTCGCCCGAACCGGCTCTTTTTCCTGCGGCATGCCGCTCTCCAATGAGCGCGGCGATGCCGTCCTGATATTCTCCGGCGAAGAGTTTCCCGAGCCCGGCGCCGCCCATCACCTCAGAGCCCACGGGCACACGCTGGATACCAAGGGACCTGGTTATTTGGTCCATCTTTATGAAGAAGACCGCAATTTTCCGGCAAACCTCAACGGGATTTTCCACGGTCTGGTCGCCGATCGGAGCAGGGGGACAGCCGCGCTTTTCAACGACCGGTACGGCATGCACAAGCTCGTGGTCTGGGAATCAAAGGATGCCTTCTATTTCGCCGCTGAAGCCAAATGCATCCTGGCCGCCTGCCGTGACCGGCGTCGGATCGACGCGAAGAGCCTGGGTGAGTTTATCGCTTGTGGGTGCGTGCTCGAAGACCGGACGCTTTTCGAAGGCGTACAATCCCTCCCGCCGGGATCTCAGTGGATCTTTCGCAACGGTGGCCTCGAAGCCAGGAAGACGTATTTTCACCCGCAGCGATGGGAAGAGCAGCAGGCCCTGGGCAAGGAAGCCTACTATCGTGAGTTGAGAGACGTCTTCTCCTGCAACCTTCCGCGCTATTTCAACGGACGCGAGCGGGTGGGAATGTCCGTGACAGGCGGGCTCGACACGCGGATGATCCTGGCATGGCACAAGCCGGCGCCGCAATCCCTTCCTTGCTACACCTTCGGAGGAAGCTTTCGTGAGTGCCTGGACGTTGCCATTGGGCGGCAGGTGGCGCAGGCCAGCAAGCAGCCTCATCAGGTGATCACGGTTGGCAAAGAGTTTCTCTCGCGTTTTCCACGATACGCGGAGCGGGCGGTCTATCTGTCCGACGGATGCGTGGACGTAAGCCGGACACCGGACCTCTATGTTAACGAGCAGGCACGGGAGATTGCCCCGGTCAGAGTCACGGGTAACTATGGCGGTGAAGTCCTCCGGGCGCTTCGTGCGTTCAAGCCTTCCGAGCCCCCGGCCGGACTTTTCGCGCCCGAGGTTATTTCGCAAGTTCGGGCGGCCAAAGCAACGTACGAACAAGCCGTTCAAACGCATCCCGTGACCTTTTCTGCCTTCCGTCAAGCGCCTTGGCATCATCGCGGGCTATTCGGGCTGGAACAGACGCAGGTTTCCATGCGGTCACCGTTTCTTGACAACGACGTCGTCCGAACCGCCTTCCGCGCCCCACGCTCCGTTCTCGAAGGCAACGAGATTTGCCTCCGCCTCATCTCCGACGGAGACTCCGGCCTCAGCTTGATACCCACGGATCGCGGGCTGGCCGGCGGCGACGGACGCTGGTCTGCGGCGCTCGCGCGCGCTTACCTGGAATTCACGTTCAAAGCGGAATACGCATGCGATTACGGCATGCCGCAATGGGCGGCGAGGATCGATCACCTCGTCTCCCCGCTTCGCTTCGAACGGCTTTTCCTTGGCCGGCATAAGTTTTACCACTTTCGAGTCTGGTACCGTGACGCTCTGGGAGGATACCTGCAGGAAACGCTGCTTGACCCGCGGGCTCTCTCCCGGCCGTATCTCGAGCGGGGCTCAGTCGGGAATAGGGTGCGAAGCCACGTGCAAGGCAAGCGCAACTACACAACCGAGATTCATAAGCTGCTGACCCTGGAACTCGTGCACCGGCTGTTGATCGACGCGTAGCCACTCATTCGTGTGCTCCACCTTCCCCCGTTTGTTGCCACCGTTCTATGCTTTCTTGGTATCGGCGGTTTGTTTGTAATCGGCCGCCAACCGGAAATCCGTACGTCCAAGGCGTTGTGGATTCCTACCCTCTATTTTTTAGTGATCGGCTCTCGTCCGGTTTCTTTCTGGCTGGGGATGGCTCCGAAAGGGTCCCTGCCAAGTGTCTACATCGAAGGCAGCCCGGTCGACCGGCTCGTTTACATCGCGTTCTTGTTAGCCGGACTCGCCGTCGTGCTTTGCCGGATGGACCAGGTCGGATCGCTCCTGCAGGCGAACGTTCCCATCCTGCTCTACTTCTCTTTCGCCGCGCTCAGCATTCTCTGGTCCGACTATTCCTTCATCACGTTCAAGCACTGGACCAAAGGCATTACCGATATCGTGATGGTCCTCGTCGTGGTGACCGAGGCGGATCCTGTGGGCGCCATCCAACGGGTTTTGGTAATGGCCGGTTTTACTCTGATGCCTCTTTCCGTTCTGCTCTGCAAATACTATCCGGCGCTGGGGCGCGTAATGACGGCAAGCTGGAAGTGGAGCTATGCCGGAGTCACGATGGGAAAGAACGAGTTGGGGGGGCTGTGTCTCGTGGTTGGGCTTGGCTTCCTGTGGATCTGGTCTCGAGCCTATCGGGACCGGCAGAATCCGCGGCGAAGGTACCGGCTGTGCGCTTTCGGCGCCGTCATTCTCATGGCGCTCCTGCTTCTCAAGATGTGCGATTCGCTGACGTCGATTGGCTGTTTCTTCATCGCGGGCGCGATCATGTGGCTGGCCACCCAGCGCAGGGTGCGTTACCACCCGTCCTTTGTTCATCTGCTGACGTTCGGCCTGATCGGTGCCACAGCATTCATTCTGTTCATCACGCCGAGCCTCGTGGTGCTGCTGGGACGGACACCCACGCTGCACGGACGAACTCTCATCTGGCACGGCGTTCTCAGCGTACCTGACAATCGGTTGGTGGGCGCGGGCTACGAGAGCTTTTTCTTGGGCAACCGTCTGGAAGCGTTTTGGAGCTTTCCAGGCTGCAAAAGAATTCAGGAAGCCCACGATGGTTATCTCGAGGTGTACGTCAATCTGGGTTGGATCGGCGTCTCGATGCTCGCCTTGCTTTTGGCGGCCGGGTACCGGAAGATTATTGCTGCCTACCGGCAAGCTCCGGAGATTTTCAGCCTCAACCTCGCGTTTTTTGCCAGCGCCCTGATCCACAACTTTACCGAGGGACAGTTCCGGATGCAGACGCTCACCTGGGTCTCGCTGCTGTGGGCGATCATCAGCGCGTCGGCCCCGATTTCAACGAGCCAGCGTGCGCCTGAGCCGGTGGAGTGGAATGACCGCGGTGAATCTCTGTCCGAGCTTGAGCCGGCTCTGGAGTCTGGGCATTCAGGATGGCAGTTTCCGGCAGGCCGTGGACACTCCTTTTGTTAGCGGCCTCCGGAGCTTACATCGCGTGCGAACCCTGACTCGACAACGGAGTGAGAGATGGAGATTGAGAACGTGGGCAACGCAGACGCGGTAAACCTGAGCGCACGCCCTGTTTTTATTGTCGGTTGCCCGCGCTCGGGAACGACGTTGCTTTACCACATGATTTTATCGTCTGGCGATTTTGCGATTCTGCCTTCGGAATCCGATACGTTCAGCCTGGTGGCGGCAAGATTCCCCGATCTGACCTCTTTTCGGAACCGCCAAAAATTCCTGCAGTTTTGGCTGCAGACGGAAATGTTTGCCCAATCCGGCCTGAAACGCGCAGAAATCGAGGAACGGTTGCTGAACGAGTGCCGGAGCGCAGGCCACTTTCTGCGAATCGTGATGGAGGCGCTGTGCCTCAAGCAGGGCGTTCGGCGATGGGCCGAGAAGACGCCGGAACATGCGCTCTTCATTCGTGAGATCAAGCAATCAATTCCCGATTCGCTCATCGTACACATAATTCGTGATGGGCGGGATGCAGCGTTGTCTCTGGCCAATTTTGGCCGTCTTCATCCGTATTTTTACGGCGGAGGCCGCAGCGTGGTCCCGTTTGGCGTCTTCTGGAAATGGATGGTCCGCAAGGGCCGCGCGGCCGGCGAAAGAATCGGACCCGACTACTACGAATTGCATTATGAGGACTTGGTGGAAAAACCTCGGGCCACGCTCTCCCGCCTTGCCAAGTTCATCGGCCATGACCTGAACTACGACCGCATCTTGCGAGTGGGCTACGGGTCCGTCAGACAACCGGATTCGTCATTTCGAAGCACCGCCTCATCCGGGCCCTTCAGCCCTGTGGGCCGGTGGAGAAAGCAATACCGGCCTGAAGAGTTGGAGCGGTTCGAGTCTCTGGTAGGAGACTGTCTTGAAGAAATGGGCTATCCTCTCGCCACGGATGCGGGGCGCCGGCGGCATGCGCTCGATGGCGCGGTATCGGCATTCTATCTCTCGCAGCTTGGGCTTAAGCAGTGGCTCAAATGCCGCACACCGCTGCGGCGCATGGCTGGACGAACCAGTCACGTGGCCCGCCGCTCCTTCAGCGCGGAGGAGAAGGTGGCCCAAAGCTGATCTCGTGCCCCGAGAGCAGGCCAATGCGAAAGATCTCGTGAAGTTCCGCATGCCAGAACCGCTGGTTTCTATTCTGATACCTGCCTTTAATGCGGAGCGGTGGATTCGAGAGACGCTCCGGTCGGTGACCGCTCAAACGTGGCCGCGGAAAGAGATCATCGTCGTTGACGACGGTTCCACGGACCGAACGCTCGAGATTGCACGGAGATTCGAATGCGCCTCCGTGCGGGTGGTTACCCAGGACCATCGAGGAGCTGCGGCAGCCAGAAATGAGGCGCTCTCGCTTAGCCAGGGTGACTTCATCCAGTGGCTGGATGCCGATGACCTTTTGGCGACGGAGAAAATTGCCAGGCAGATGAAAGAAGTGGAATGCGCCTTCAGCGAGCGAATATTGTTGTCGGGGCCCTGGGCCACCTTCATTCACCGCCCCTCGCGAGGTCAGTTCGTTCCGACGGCGTTATGGTGTGACCTTTCTCCGGTCGAGTTTCTGTTGAGGAAGATGGGCCAAAACCTGTATATGCCGCCGTCTACGTGGCTCGTGAGCCGGGCATTGACCCGAGCGGCCGGTCCATGGGACACCACGATGTACGTGGATGATGATGGCGAGTATTTTTGCCGCGTGCTGATTGCGAGCGAAGGCATCCGGTTCGTTGCCGATGCGAGAGCGTATTACCGAAGGACGGGATCGGGAAGAGCCAGCGATATTGGCCGGTCGCAGCGAAAGATCGAAGCGCAGTGGCGCTCCATCCAGCTCCATATCGCCTATCTGCGCTCGCTGGAAGATAGCGAGCGCGTTCGGACGGCTTGCGTTCAGTTTCTACAATGCTGGATGAAGCGGTTCTATCCGGAATGGCCCGAAATTGTAAGGCAGGCGGAGCGAGCGGCAAGTGAGGTGGGCGGAAGCTTACACCCTCCGCAACTTTCTTGGAAATATTCCTGGATCAGGACAACGTTTGGGTGGCCGCCCGCCAAATACGCCCAGGAGTTGCTGCCCAACCTCAAGTTCTCCCTTCAACGGTTTCTGGATGGTGTGCTCCCATGAAACTCGCGCAGCGTTCATGGCAGGTGGTGCGAGGGAAACTTCAGGCCTACGGCACGCCCGGCGTTAGGAGATATTTGTGGAATCATGAGTTCGCGCGAGGCCGGTGGCAGTGCCTGGATTGCACGCCCGGCGACTGCGTTTACTCATTCGTTGAGAAATACGCGCGCCAGGGGAGCATCCTGGACTTGGGTTGCGGCTCCGGCAGCACCGCAAGCGAAATCGCCGCGGACACGTACAGCCGGTACGTCGGAATTGATATTTCGGACGTGGCTGTAGGAAAAGCCCGAGCGAGGACAGAGCAGAACGGCCGCGTCCGGAAAAACAGATTTCTGCAGTCGGATATTCTCACCTTTGCACCGGCTCAGCAATTCGACGTGATTCTGCTCAGGGATTCAATCTATTACGTGCCATTCACAAGAATCGAGGCGATGCTCCGCCGGTACGCCTCATTCTTGAAGGAGAGCGGCGTCTTCATCGTGCGGGTTCTCGAGTGGACGGGCAAATGCGGGGCGATACTGGAGCTGATCGGGACCAGCTTCGACGTCGTCCAGCGGGATTACTTTGAGAATCCAACGGCCGCGGTGGTCGTGTTCCGGCCACACGACGCAGAGGTATGCGGCAGTTAGCGTTATGGCTGCAGGAGCGGACCCGAGCCCGCCCCCTGGAGCTTCTACCGTTGCGCAGCGGCGTCGCATGGGTATGGTGCGGCTCTGCCGCCTGACGTGCGGAAAGGCTTGCCTTTCCGAGAGCGCCAGTGATCGAATTATTTAGGGCGAGGCTGTGCCTCGCGCCCTGGAGTTTCTACATTTCACACGCCGCTTCCCGGGCACCCCAGCAGCCGCTTCGGCGCCCCTGTATCAGGGCATGACTTCAGTCATGCCGACTCGGGTCCGCTGATGGCCGGGCTTTAGCCCCTGCAGCTTTTCCCTTTGCCAGATAGCTGAAGTCCTACAGATCCTCCTCCACTTCCAAATGTAGAAACTCCAGGGGCGGGTTTGAAACCCGCCCCGGCGGCTACCGCTCAAAGCTCACTGGGATAACAGATTGCCGAGTTGAACAGCAAAACGTTTGGCCAGGTGACCGTGCCTCCTGAAGCATAAGCTCCAGGATCCTCCGGCAGGGCGTAGGTGACGGTGGAAGCGGTCCTGGAAGTCAGCGCGAAAATGCCATCATACCCGGAAGGGTTGATCCCTGAAACGGTGACGGTATCATGCGCAACCAGGATGTTTGAGCCGATCGTCAGCGTCG
>JASHON010000064.1 GCA_030041095.1 Terriglobia bacterium | reverse complement strand
GCATGACACGCGGCGCCGGAGCGCGATTCCGGGAGCCCCCGGTTGTGGACGTTGCCGTCCTGCGCTTGGGGGCGGTCTCGCATGGGTATGATGCGTGCCGCCTGACGTGCGGAAAGGCTTGCCTTTCCGAAATCACCACCGATCGAATTATTTGTGGCGAGGCTGCGCCTCGCCCGCGAATTTCTATATTTTTGGATCGATCGAAGCCGCTTCGTGTCAGGGCACGACTTTAGCCGAGCCCTGGAGTTTGTACCTTTGGTCAGTGGTGTCGCATTGGTATGACGCGGCTCTGCCGCCTGACGTGCGGAAAGCCTTGCCTTTCCGAAAGCGCTGATGACTGAATTTATTAGGGCGAGGCTGCGCGTCGCCCGCGAATTTCTATATTTTTGGATCGATCGAAGCCGCTTCGTGTCAGGGCACGACTTCAGTCGTGCCGCAAAGATGCTGAAGGAAAGAGGGCTTCAGCCCCTGTTGATGTCAAGGCCGACGCGTAATGCCAACCCGAGCCATGTCGTGAGCTCGTCGCGTACGTTCTTCGTCTCCACCAGGACGTGCCAGGGGTGAACCCTGTTGCAATCCGAGCGCAACGGTACACTTTGGCCAAGCGAAAAGCCGTGCCCTGGTGGCGACTGAGTTGGCGGGCTTTGCAGGATGCTGAAAAACGCCCTCAACGACTGTCATTCAGAGCGGAGCGAAGAATCCCGGCATTCGTTTCCAAAGAAATGCAGAGATGCTTCGCTTCGCTCAGCATGACACACTGGCCTTTTTCCGCAGCCTGTTTAGCCCTGGCCTGCGGGTTTCGCTGCCAAAGTGGAAGGACAGGGTTTGAACCCCGCCCTTCCCGCGACGCGGTGAAAAATGCAGGTTAGAACCGTGGGGCGGGGCTTATTGAAACTAATTGACCAGAGTTAGTGCCATGGCCAACGGGGCGGTAAATGGGGAGAAAACTTCACGAAATTTGATACCAACAAACCCAGTAAGTGGTCTGGAATCAACATCAGTAATTCGAGAGTTACCAACAATCCCAGCAAGACATTGAAAAACCAGCTAGTTATTCGATTTCGAGATTTCGTATCCCAGTATGTTATTGAAAATACGAATACTTGTAGAACAGTCGCAAATGTACCACTCGCTGCTATCCTGAAAAACTGATGCCGGCGCCGCCGCCGAATCCAATGAGGCTTTACAAGTTTAGCGAGCCCGGCTGGAACGAGTCCTTTGCCGATCAGCAAGGTCACGGTCTTGAAATTTAGCCCGGGTGCCTCCTCTTCCACGACGCCCAGCGAATCCCCGCGTACGCGGTGACGGCCACGACCGTTACCCCTCCGGCTGTTGCCACCACCCACGCAGGCTCATGGAGGGCGTACCGCAGCCAGAGGCAAACTCCGATTGTACCGATCCAGAACGACACGTAGAGAACGCCCAGCAGGAGGACCGTTCTCGCTCGCCCCCCCGCCGGGTAGGCTGGTCCGGACACGGCCTGCGTAGCCGCGGTGCGCCGTTTCCGCGCTATTCCGCGAACAACGGCTTGGCTTGCGACTACCCCTACGCAGAGCCCGTAGAGCAGCGGCCCGGGCCCCTGGTGACGTAGGAGACCGAGGAGCAAGCCCGCTACCCCGGTGTACAGTAAGACCAGCGCACTTATCCCTCCATCAGCCCTGAGCCTCCCTCCGTCCAGCCTGAGCAGCGAGGACTTCGGGCGTGTGCCCCACTCGTAGATCACAATCAGCCCGAGAACCCACGCCGCGACTACAATCAGCGGCTGCATTAGCCCGGAGCTCACTCCAAAACGCCTCCTTACCGTCGAGCGCGTCCCGGCAGCGGCCGGCAAAGCCCGGCACCGGCCGCCATGTCGCGCGGTGTGCCAGCGGCGGCGTTCCTTCGGCCGCGGGAGAGGAAGAGCACACAGGTATTTTCGTGGAAAATACCGCCGTCGTTGCGCATACCATGTGCTTGCCAGGGCACGTGCCCGAGCGGAGCCTCCGGTCTTGGAGGCACACGACTATTTCGGCAGGGTCCCAGGAGGGACGTGGCTGGGTGGTTCACCGCCCTTTTCCGTCCACGGGGCGCCCGGGTGCTTCCTTTTGTCATACGAACTGGCCCGGAGCCAGTCCGCCACGAAGACGCCATTTCCGCCTATAAACAGCAGCCCGGCTACGAGCTCAATCCCACTCACCGGGAAACGGCCGATGGCGAGCAGAGCGACAAAGAGCACGCCGTACAGGTTGCTTCCCCAGAACTTTCGCCAGGGAAACGGGCCGCCCCGTATGCGCAGACGCCAAGATCTGCCGGTCCACCACTTGACGAGAAACACCCCCGCCGCCAGAGAACAGATCCAGACGCCGACGGCCACCGCAGTCTCGCGTGGCACGCCATGTCGGGACGACCAGAAGACGAAGGCGCCCACCGCGACCTCCACCAAGAAGAGATCGGTAATCGGAAACGGGCCACGCTCCTTCTGCATCTTTTCCATCCGTCCTGCCTCGCCGAAGCCTTGGGGCACGTCCCTTCAGCAAAAGAGGCGGGTCACAAAGTTCCATGAGGCCTCACCGGCGTCGGCTACCGGGGCAACCGTTCACAGAGCCCGCCTCGCCCCGAAACGGTACGCCTTAGCCGGCATCCGGGTGTTTCCGCTTCCACCATAGCCAGCGGGCCCAAATAAGCGCGTTGAACAAGACGAATGCGAACACGCCCGCTGCAGCCACGATCAGCCCTGGCGCCCGCTGTCCGTAATAGAGCCACAGGCATGCCCCAACCGTGCCGACGAGGCAGCACCCGTATAAGAACGTAAGGCTGCGCGCCAAGCCCCTGCGGACGGCGCGGAAATCGGTGGATTCGTCGAACCGCCGAGCCCACGCCCCTCGCGCAGCGGCGTACGCCGCTGCGGTGGCGACGCCACCGCCTGCAGAGAAAATCTCGTCCCAATTATGCCTCCAGAGCAGCGCTAGCAGAACCGCACCCAGCATGCCTGGATACCAAATGCGCACATAGGTCACATTTCCAATGGAGTGTGCGACCTTGCCGCGAGCGTTCTCGGCACGGAGCAACCGACCTGCGCGCCTGGCCGTTGCCGCCGTCCATACCACCCACGCGACTGATATGAGGATTGTTCCAACAACTTTCGGG
>JASHON010000063.1 GCA_030041095.1 Terriglobia bacterium | reverse complement strand
TGCCTGTGCTGGTATTTATGCGGTGAGATTATAGCCCAGGCAGCAATGGATTGAGCGTTCCGAAGTAGCGTGAAAGCAGTCATGGATCATCGATGAAACCTTCTCAACTTCCGGCCGCAGCCATTTTTGACATGGACGGCGTGCTGGTGGATAGCAACCCTTTTCATCTTCAAAAGTGGATGGATTTGCTCCGCAAGCGAGGCATTCCGTTCAATCCTGACGAGTTGCCGCGACAGATTCTGGGCCATCGCAACGATCATGCGTTCCATCTCTTCTTTGGAACGGGGATCACGCCAGAAGAAATCAAGCAGCTCAGCGGCGAGCTGGAACAACGCTTTCGAGAGGCTTTTGGGCCGCACGCCCGGCCACTGCCGGGACTCGATTCTCTGCTCGTCGAGCTCCAAGCTGCGGGTGTCCCGATGGCCGTGGCCAGCTCCGCGATGCGGCCGAACGTCGAGTTTGTGATCGATCGGCTCGGCTTTCGGCGATACTTCCAGCGCCGCGTCAGCGGGGACGACGTTGGAGCGCCAAAGCCCGATCCGGAAATCTATCTGGCCACGGCCAAAGCGTTGGGAGTGAGCGCGGAAGGTTGCGTAGGTTTTGAAGATTCATTTGCCGGCATCGAAGCGGTAAAGCGCGCGGGCATGAAATGCGTGGCCATCGCTTCCACTTTTCCCGCCGACGCCTTGCGCTCCGAAACTCGGGCTGATGTGGTGGTGCGCAGTTTCGAAGAAATCTCCCTCAAAAGACTTCGAGCGCTTTTCAGCGATTGAAAACCTCGGGATTGACGACGTTGGCGGCGCGGCGGCCGTCGAGCAAGGCGAGAAGATTATCTGCGGCGCGCAGGGCCATGCGAGTGCGCGTCTCTGTCGTGGCGCTGCCGACGTGCGGAAGAAGGACCACGTGGTTCATCGCCAGGAGCTCGCCAGGGACAGCCGGCTCGCGCTCAAATACATCCAGCCCCGCGCCCGCCAAGCGCCGCTCCTTGAGCGCCGCGATCAGGGCCGCTTCATCCACCACGCGTCCGCGTGCAGTATTGATCAGAAATGCCGTCGGTTTCATCAGGCTCAGCTCACGCGATCCGATCAGGCGCTCGGTTTCACGAGTGAGCGGCACATGCAAGCTGACGAAATCGGATTCGCGCAGCAACTCGTCCAAAGAGACCCAGTGCGCGCCCGTCAGTCCTTCCGCATCGGCCTTGCGATGGCGCGAAGTGTAAAGAATGCGCATGGAAAATCCCGCAGCGCGGCGCGCCACCGCCTGGCCGATGTTTCCGAACCCGACCAGCCCCAGCGTCTTGCCGTGAACGTCGGCGCCCCAGAGCAATTCCCACTCCCATTGTTTCCAGCCGCCCGCGCGCACAAATCGATCCGCTTCCACGATGCGCCGTGCTGCGGCCAGAATCAGGGCAAAAGCCAGGTCCGCTGTGGTCTCCTCCAACGTTCCCGCTGCCGTGGCCACCGGAATTCCGCGCGCCGTGCATGCCGCCACGTCAATGTGGTCGTAGCCCACCGATGCTGACGAAACCACGCGCAAATCCTTTCCTCGTCGAACCACCTCCTCTGTGACCCGGCCGCCAATCACCAGCAAGCCTTCGATTTTCTCGTCGGCGCAAACTGCGGCCAGCGCTTCAGGCTTGATGGCCGTATCTTCAGCGCGCACCTGGAGGTCGCTCTCGGCCGCAAGCGCTTCCCGCGCCGAAGCCGGAATGCTATGAGTGACGAAGATTCTCGGACGTGTTTGCATGACTTCACTTTGTATCAAAATAGGCGCGACGTGCGCAATGATTGTGGAGCGTATCAGCCGGCAAGATCAACGGCCGCTCGCAAGGGCGCTCACTTCCGCAAAGAAATCAGAGGAGCTTCCCTTCGCACCGCTTTGCACTTTGGCGGCGACGCAAAAAGTCGCTTATTATTGAACCAAACGCCGGCGTCCAATTCGATGAACGCCTTCTATGCTGAGAAACTGGACGGTCCCTTCAGCGTCGCCATTCCGATGGCGTTCGTGTCTTCGTAGGTTTTACGTGCCGCAATTCACGGTAAGGTTGAGGTAAACATCACGCGGCTGTTTTTCTCCGCTCCCTGCCATTTAACCCTCCGGCGTGGCCGTTTACCCTATGTTTACCCCGCGTTGGACCACGCGGCTACCTGTGGTAAACTTCGGTGTCGCTGGATCCGGCAAGCCTCGATGTTGTTGCGAGCTGCAAGCTGGAAAGCAGGGGAATTCACTGTGAGCTTACCGTGAATTCGTTGAAAACAAACGGGCAGGTGAAGTCGGTGCTCGATGGCGGGGCACTTGAGTCCGATGAGCGGTGGCAGCTTGCCTTGCGCATCTCTGCCAGTCCGCATTTTGCCAAAGCAGCAAGGTTGCGCGATTTCCTCATCTTCGTTTGCCGCAATGCCCTTACCCATCAGATCCAGGAAATCCACGAACAGCGGATCGGCGCAGAAGTTTTCGGGCGCCCTCCGGATTACAGTCCGGCGGAAGACAACATCGTCCGCGTCGAAGCGCGCGAGTTGAGAAAGCGCCTGGCGCAGTATTTCGCCGAAGCGGGAACTGCCGAGCGCTACCGGCTTGCCATTCCAAAGGGAAGCTACGTTCCTCTCTTCGAGCTGCAAGCGGCAAACGCCGAGCTGGAGACAGACGAACGGAACCCCGGAGCGGAGAGCGCGAATGTGCAGGCCGTGAACTCCACTTTGCCTCCTTTGGGGCCGAACGGTGGCCGAGACGCCACGGCGGACATACTCACTGGCGCGGCGGCCTTTCGCCGCCTTTGGCGCGCGGCGGCCATTGTGATCGTTGCGGGGGCTGCGCTCGTCGCGACGCTTCATTGGGAGCAAGGCAGCGCCCGAGCCGCATTGCCTCGAACGGTTGTTCCTCCGGCCTCGCGGGCCCTTCAGCCGCCCCCAGGCCTTTGGCCAGCGCTCTTCCCCTCAGGTTCTCACATCAACGTCGTCGTGGCGGATTCGGCGCTCGTTCTGGTTGAAGACATCACGCACAAAACGGTTTCCCTGGCGGATTACGCGAACCGAAGCTATCGGCGGAACGTCAAGGGCCCGGATGTGTCAATGATTGCGGGCCGTCCGTATACGGACCTCGCAGACGTGATGGTTACCAGCAAGTTGCTTCAGGCAATTCACGCGCGATTTCTCGAGCCTGTGGTTCGTTATCCTCGCGATCTCACTTTTCGCGACCTCGAAAACGATAATCTCATCTTTCTTGGCAGCGCTTATTCCGATCCCTGGGTGGACGAGTTCGACGCTCAGGCTGATTTTCCAGTGATCAAGGATCCGGTGACAGGCTTCCTTTGCTTTGCCAACAGCCGCCCGCTGGCAGGCGAGCCCGGGAGTTACTGTGCGAGTCCCGTTTCTTCGGGTGGGCTCGAGACGTTCGCCTTGGTCACGTTCATGCCGAATTTGCAGGACACCGGTAACGTCCTGATTCTGGAGGGAACCACGGGCGCAGGCACTGAAGCAGCGGGCGATTTCATGACCAATCCCCACTATTGTTCCCGCCTTCGCAGCCTGCTGGGCGTGGGCCCGCGCGCCAAGTCGTTACCGTATTTTCAGCTTCTCCTCAAAACGGTGGTCATCGATAACACGCCGGGTGAGCTCGAGTTTGTGTCCTTGAGATTTCTGGGGAAAACGGCGAAGCACTCCAGCAAAAAGTGACGTCATTGCCCCGTTGGGACCGGCTCGAAATGAGCCATCGCAGGCCACAGCCCTTAGGCAATGGGCCACAGCGGGGCCTGCCGGTCGTGCTTCGTCAGCCGCCGGCCCCGGTGTTGACGCCTACAACCCGCGGCCCATGGCCGGTTGCGTGTGACCCTGTGCACTGTTGCCCATGGCCCGTTGCGCGGATTACTTGACGGAGGGATTCTCGATGCTCAAATCGCTCGCCGCTTGTCTTTTGTGGATCATTCTCCTTGCAAGCTTCGCGCATCCCGCGCAGGCGCATTCCTCACATCTCAAAGTTCCAGGCTCGCTCGCCGGCGATCTCAAGGCTTTTGTTTCGACGCCTGCCGTTTCAGGCTATGAAAGCGGGCTGGCCAGCGAAATTCGTGCGCGCCTTCGCGCCCTCTCGCCCTCGACGGATCGTCTGGGCGACGTCATCGTCACCCTGGGAAGTGGCTCGCCGCACCGCCTGATCGTCGCGCCCGTGGACGAGCCGGGCTATGTCGTAAGCCACATCACGTCACAAGGCTATTTGCAATTGCAGCGCCTGCCACAGTTCGGGCTGCTGCCTCTTTTCAACGAGCTTTACGCCGCGCAACCCGTTCGCATTGAAACAGCCTCCGGCCAATGGATTCCGGGAGTGGTGGCAGGGCTTTCCATTCATCTGATGCCCGGGCGCCCGCATCCGCCGAACCCGAACGAAATCGGAAACATGGATGTGGATCTGGGCGCTTCGTCTGCCGCGGAGGCGCGCGCGGCAGGAGCGGACGTGCTGAGTCCCGTGGCGATTGACCGCAAGCTTTATGAATTGGCAGACCGCGAATGGGCGGGCGCAGCGGTCGGCGACCGCTTTGGCGATGCGGCCGTTGTGGAATTGCTGCGCCGCCTCAACTTTGACAGGCTGCATGGCTCGGACACCATCGCTTTCGTCACCCAACAATGGACAGGCGCGCATGGTTTCGAGCGTCTCCTGACGCGGTACAAGCCGGATGAAGTCATCTACGTGGGACGTCTGCGCCCGGCTGGGGCGCCGTTCGGCCCCGCACCCTCGCTGCGTTTTCCCGCTCGAACGCCCGGGAGCGGCGTCCTTGTGGGAGTTTCGAATCCTGTGGCGCCACTTTCAGGTTTTGCCGCCGAACTCGAGCAGGTAGCCGCGCAGCACGGCATTCCCGTGGCTGCGGACTTTTCCCTGCCACTACTGCCTCCAAGCTATTTGCCTGCGCCGCCTTTGCCTGCCCGGACTGTGCATTTGGCCATCAGCACTGCCTGGCCCTCTACGCCCGCTGAAACCATCAACATCCACGATCTGAATGACTTGGTTACGCTGCTTGAAGATTACCTTCAAGGCTCGTCCGTCGAGCCGCGGATTCCGCCAGCACAGGCCCTCGCCAATCCGCCGCTCCCCGCTCGTCTCCAAGTTGCACCGTCGCCTGAAGCGTTGCTGAAATGGGTGACCCAAGTTTACGGCACAAGCGGGCATGAAGCAGCGGTGCGCGAAACGGTTCGGCAACTCCTGCCGCCGTGGGCGAAGCCTTCAACCGATGCCGCCGGAAATCTCATTCTGCGCCTGGGCTCTTCTTCCGTCGCTCCCCGGATTTTGCTCGACGCTCATCTTGATGAAATTGGCTATGACGTTCGCTCCATCCAGCCCGACGGCCTGTTGTCTGTGGCGCCGCTCGGCGGCTTTCTGCCTTACTACTATCTGGGCCACATCTGTTTCGTTCACACGGAACAAGGCATCCGGCCGGGAGTGATGGAGCTGCCGAAAGGATGGAACCTTCCCAGCTTCACCTGGCTGCGTGGCCCGGGGCTCACCTATCTGGTTGATGTTGGCGCAGACTCCAAAGCCGGCGTCGAGCGACTCGGGATTCGCCCCGGCGCTTTCATTACCGTGCCCAAGGAATACCGGCGCTTGCTTGGCACTCGCGCAACAGTCCGAAGCATGGACGACCGCGTTGGCGATGCAGCCTTGATCGCTGCCGCCTGGGCGTTGGGCCCAAACTTGAAAAATCGCAACGTAACCTTTATCTGGACAACCGGCGAGGAACTGGGCCTGGTGGGCGCGGCAAAGGCCGCGGCGCGTTGGGCCGCGGAAGGTAAGACGCCGCGCTACGTGTTCGCCATCGATACATTCGTCAGTGCGGATTCGCCACTGGAATCGAAGCGCTTTGCGGATGCGCCGCTCGGCGCCGGATTCGTCGTCCGTGCCGTGGATAATTCCAATATTGTTCCGTGGAATCTTGTGCAGAAGGCACTTCGTCTCGCGCGCGAAAACCACATTCCGGCGCAGTATGGCGTGACGGGAGGCGGAAACGACGGCGCCGCATTCCTTCGCTACGGCTCGGTGGATATTGCCTTGGGCTGGCCGATGCGCTATTCGCATTCGCCCGGCGAAGAAATCGATACTCGCGATCTCGACGGCCTGGCCCATATTGCGGAGGTGATCGCGAGAGAATGGTGAACAACGTGCTGGTGGGCCCAGCAGGATTCGAACCTGCGACCAACGGATTATGAGTTCCGGGATAGCCGACTAGGATGGTTTGGGATAGAGTGATATTCCCCGCTATTCATGCGCCTCGCACGAGGGTTTGAGTGATGGCCGGATAGTGACAGATTGCGACCGTTTTTGATCCAGGGTGGTCACAAAATTGGGCACAAAATTTCCCACGCCATTCCGGGTGCATTCCGGCTCGGGATGCTGGATTGCCGATCGCCCTGCTGCGAGTAAGAGAACGCGCCAGCGTGTCACTGGGCTTCACGGCATCTTGGAGCTGCTTTTCGGCTGGCGCGCTTCATGTCATCTCCCGCACGGATCCCGGATCGAGGAAGCGCGGCAGGCGGGACCGGATGCGCCCGCCGTTCGGGGACCAGCCTAGCCACGTCTTAAAAATATCACTTTACATAGAGCAGCGGATCAAACGACGCTCCTCGCGTCATCGAACAATTCCCCCTTGACATCATCATTCCCAACCAGTTATATTGCCAATGTGGAATGGGAGGTTGAATTCACCGATGTGTTTGGGAAATGGTGGGATGGCCTTACCGAAGACGAGCAGGTGGATGTGAGGGCAAGGGTGGACCTGCTCCGAGATTTCGGGCCGGCGCTCAGGCGGCCTCATTCCGGGTCGATTAATTCGTCAAAGCACCCCAACATGAAGGAACTCATTATCCAGCACGCCGGGCGTCCCTACCGCGTGCTGTATGCCCTTGATCCGAGGCGCTGCGCCATCCTGCTAATCGGAGGGGACAAGACGGGTGATGACAAATGGTATGAAAAATTTGTCCCGATTGCGGACAGCCTCTTTGATGAGCATCTGGCCGCACTTAGAAAGGAAGGATTAATCAATGGCTAGAAACTTCAAAGAACTCGAAGCAAAGATGTCGCCGGAAGCCCGCGCGAGGGCTAAGGCCAAGACGGAACAGATGATCCGCGAGATGCCCCTTGATGAACTACGAGAGGCTCTCAACCTCACTCAGGAATCTTTGGCCGAAGCGCTGCACGTCAAGCAGCCGTTCGTCTCAAAAGTCGAGCGGCGGACGGATATGTATATCAGCACGCTTCGGAAGATCATTGAAGCGATGGGTGGGCAACTCGAAATCCGCGCTATCTTGCCGAACGGTGCTGTGCGGATCACTCAGTTTCAGGACGTTCGGAGATCGGCGCGGGCATAGCGCGGGGAACGGCGGGAAATGACCATGCTCTTCAAGCGCGGTCGAATTTGGCACTACAAGTTCATGTTCCGGGGAATGCCCATCCGGGAGTCCAGCCATTCCACATGGATACCGGGTTGCGCGCCAGTGAAGTCCGCGCGCTCCGGTGCCGTGATCCTTATCTCGAATGGCAAGACGGAAGGCGGCGACGGCGGGCTCGTTCCGCTCACCTAGAGGGTATGCGCCGCCCTCTCCCTATGGCTTCCCCGATTCCCACAGGCCGGGCTGGACTCCTATGCTTTCCCGCGCCACAAAGTCGGCATGGCCGGAGATTCCCGCGCGCCGAAAATGTGGAGCGCTCAGTTAGACAAGCCCATGCAGGTCAGCCCTCGACCTGCCGCCCGGGAAGGCCAAAAAATGGGGCACAATTCGAAGACCACGATTTACTAAGTGTGGTGGGCCCAGCAGGATTCGAACCTGCGACCAACGGATTATGAGTCCGCTGCTCTGACCGGCTGAGCTATGGGCCCCCGATTTGGGTTACAACGCTGCCGCTATTCACTCTAACAGAATTCTCACGTGAAATTTCTCCCGATCCGGCCCCGTCTATTCAACTTCGAGCCGCTGAAGCTGTGAAGAAATCAACGGCCTCTCGCCAAGACGTTCGTAAAGACTTTCTCGCAAAGACGCCAAGGCGCTCAAGCAATGCAAAGTTAAGCTCATTCGCTTTCTTTACGGGCCCTGGCGACTTTGCGGCTTCGCGCTTCGAGCCGCTAACGCTGGGAAGAAATCAACGGCCTCTCGCCAAGACGTTCGTAAAGACTTTCTCGCAAAGACGCCCAGGCGCACAAGAAACGCAAAGTTAAGCTCATTCGCTTTCTTTACGGGCCCTGGCGACTTTGCGGCTTCGCGCTTCGAGCCGCTGAAGCTGGGAAGAAATCAACGGCCTCTCGCCAAGACGCTCGTAAAGACGTTCTCGCAAAGACGCCCAGGCGCACAAGAAACGCAATGATTCATTGACTCAATGACAAAATGAATCAATGACTCAATTGTTCAGCACATCAGTTCTGCTCGCCGCCGGTGAGAAGATTCTGCTCGAAAAAGTCGAAGACGCGCATGTTGCGATAATAGATTGACGCGGGCTTGAGGAAGCCATGACTTTCGGCAGGCTGGAGATAAAGCTGATAAGGGACGCGAGCGTCGATGAGAGCCTGGATGAAGTTGATAGTATTTTGCAAGTGAACGTTATCATCGGACGTTCCGTGGATGACCAACAACTTTGCGCGTAAGCGGCTTGCAGCCCTCACATCCGACGATTCCGCATAACCCACAGGATTCTCCTTTGGCGTTCGCATATAGCGCTCAGTATAAATCGTGTCGTAGTAGTGCCAATCCGTGACCGGCGCACCCGCAACCGCGCATTTGAAAACGGCGGGAGCGTGCGTGACGGCATAGAGCGTCATGTAACCGCCATAGGACCAGCCCCAAATGCCGATGCGATTGGGGTCAACGTACGGCAAGGATTCCAGATACCGCACGCCGGTCAATTGATCCTCGAGCTCGTGCTTGCCGAGATCCTTGAAAATGACGGTCTCGAAAGCGTGGCCACGTCCCCAACTGCCCCGGTTATCGAGCTGCCACACCAGAAACCCATGGTCGGCGAAAAGCTGATCGAGCGGCGACGTCACACCCCACTGGTTGCGAACCACCTGGATGGACGGTCCGCCGTAAACGTCCACAATGACCGGGTATTTCTTGTTTGGATCGAAATGCGGCGGCTTCACGAGCCGCGCGTAGAGTAGCGGTCCGCCGGGTACTTTCATCGTCACGAATTGAGTTGTGCCGGTCACATAGCCTTCGAGCGGATCGCCAGCCCGATAAATGGCGGCCGCAAGCTTCCCGTCTGCCCTTAACAGAAGCGACTGAGGGGGCGTATTCAGGGCAGAAAACCGATCGAGCAGGAACCTCCCGTCCGGAGAAAGCATGAAGGTGTGGGTTCCGTGACCGAGGGTGATTTGCTCGAAGCCGGAACCGTCAAACCGCACGCGGTAGACTTGCCGTTCGCGCGGGTCCGGGCGAGTCGCCTGAAAATATACCCAGCCATGCTTCCGGTCAAGCTGCACCGTCGCACCCTGAAAAATGGGCAGATCGATCATCCAATGGCCGCTGGTGAGCTTCTTCAGCATCCTTCCCTGGCGCGTATAAAGATACAGATGAATCCAGCCGTCGCGCTCGGAAAGCCACAGAAACCGCCGGCCATTGCGACTGAACAAAGGGGGCAAAAGAGAATTGATCCAATAACGATCGTGCTCGACGACCGGCCGCTGGTCCGCGCCCGAGCGCGCATCCCACAGATGAACGGTTTCGCGCGTCTGGCCACGATTGAGCGTCAGGAAGCAAACATCGCGCGAATCCGGGGTCCATTCAAAATCCGGACTGACGTACTCCTCACCGTCAGTAAGTTGGTAAGTTATCCCGGCGCCACCCTCCACGCTCACAACGTGCATGGAAGCCACCGGATTGGCGTCGCCCGCCTGCGGAAACCGCTGCAGGCGCACTCGCGTGTGATCCTGCAGGAAAAGGTCAATAGGGTACTGAAAAACGGGCCCGTCATTGAGCTGTAAGTACGCGATGGATTTCCCATCCGGCGACCATTGATAGGCGCGCAGCGTCGCCCGATACGACATTTCCTCCCCATAGACCCAATCAAGCTTTCCATCGAGAACGCTGGCGCTGCCATCGGTGGCGAGCTGGCGGATGCTGCCGGTTTTAACACTCATCACATCGATGTTATTGTTCCGGGTGAACGCAATCCGGTTTCCTGAGGGAGAGAACGAGGGATCTTCAAACTCGCCGGCCGCATCACTGATTGAACGAACTGCGCCGCTACCGGCATCCCAATACCACAGCTTTCCCTGCCCTGCAAACAACAAACCGGTTCCCTTCGGCGACCACTGATACGACGAAAGCGAAACGCGCGGAGTGTTGGCGCCTGGAGCGAAAAGGATTCGTTGCTGCAGAGTTTGCGCGTTGTAAATGCAGATGGCTTCGCCCGCGTTGCCGTTTACACCCGTGACGCCGGGAGGGCAGAGATAACTGATCTCATCGCTATGAGGCCGCCAATGAAAATCTCGCGGCCCGCGAGGGCGCATGAGGCTGGGCGAGCTGATTGCCTCAAGCGTCAGCTCCTTCCTCGCGCCTTGCCCGAACAGATTGGCGGGGGGCGCTGACGGAGCCAGCATCAGCGCAGCCACGAAAACGGCAGAAAGGTGACGCCATCGGCGATGTGGGAATAGTTTCGTAATTCGGAGACGGTTGCGCATAGGGAAATTCCCGCCTTCACCGCTTGATGTCAGTTTCGGAACGGCATGACCTCTGCCGCGCACTGAAGCGTCCACCCTATGAACTCCGGAGCGCGGATCATACGCTACCAACGCCCGTGGCGCGCAGAACCTTATCTGTTGCCTGTTGTCGATGGCCTGTTGCCTGGTTCTGGCTCTGTGTCCCCTATCCTCACCCCAGCGTAAGGGTAAACTCCGCGCCGGGCGCGGCCTGAAGAGTGACGGCGGCGGAGGCACGATTCATGCAAACTTCGAGATATCCTGAGCTGCCGAGGATGGAGAAAACCTCGCCAGCCGCACCCGACGAATAGGAGGAATACAGCCGGGTAACCACCTGCCCCTGAATGGTCAGCCGGAATTCGGGAACGGGCTTGGAGAAGAGCTCAGGAATGACCTGGGGCGCAAGATTCGTAATCAGGTTCCCAAAATGATCCCACTTGAGCACGACGCCTTGCACTTGCCGCGCGCCAATCCGTCGTGGTCGTGGAATGTCCAGGCGGTAGTAATTTGTAATCTGCTCGCCGAATTCTTCGACCGCCACGCCTTTGCTCAGCCAGCCCGCGACGGGAGCGAAAATATCCCGGCCATGGAACGTCTGGCTGACCGGCTTCAGGAAATAACGCTCTGCGGTGATTTCCCGAACTTCGACGTCCGGCTCGCGCTCGTAAACAAACGACAGCAAGCCGTTGTCAGGCGCAACGAACAGGAAACGGCTCGTGCGCGCCACGATCGCACGCCGCGAAGAGCCGACACCGGGATCAACGATTGCCAGATGAACCGTCCCGTCTGGGAAATAGGGATAGGAAAGCGCCAGGGTCAGGCCCGCCCCCAAAATGTCGTAAGAGTTTAACTGATGGCAAATATCGACAAACTGCGCGCCCGGGTTGATGCGAAGTATCACGCCTTTCATCGTTCCCACAAAGTGGTCCGAAAGGCCGAAGTCCGTAGTGAGCGTTACGATCTGAGCCTCACTCAAAACCAAGTCTCCTGCAAGGATTCAACCCCTTCTGATTGTAGTAGAATCGGGCTGGCATGAATAGGCCGGACGCTTGCTAACGCTTGGACGCCCAGCGCGTCCAACAGAAGAGCCGAGGAGGAAGAGATGCGAAATCACAAAAACGCGTATTTGTGGCCTGTGATGCTGGCATTGGGAGCGCTGCCGCTCATGTTTCCCGTGAGCGGCGCGGCGCTGTCTCAAGGCTCATTCGATCGAACGCTCACCGTGACAGGCCCGGTGCAGCTCAACGTCATGACGGGCGCCGGGGATATCCGCGTGCGGACGGGCGCGGCGTCGCAAGTTCATGTTTACGGTATCATCAGGGCCAGCAACGGATGGATCTTCAGCACGGGCGATGCACAATCGAAAATCCGGGAACTTGAAGCCCACCCTCCGATTGTCCAGGAGGGAAACTTTATCCGCATCGGAGACATTACCGATCCGGCGCTCCGGCGGAACGTTTCGATCAGCTATCAAATTGAAACTCCCGTTCAAACTCAGTTGACGGCCTCATCCGGCTCCGGCGACGTGACGGCCACCGGGATTCAAGGTCCGGTGAAGGCGACGAGCGGCTCGGGTAACGTGCAGGTTTCGAACGTCTCGGACGTCCTCACGGCTTCAACGGGCTCTGGAGACGTGCAAGCAAATTCGATTGGCGGCGAAGTTCATCTGAGCAGCGGGAGCGGGGACATTCGCGCGCTAGAGGTGGGTAGCCCGTTCTATGTGAGCACGGGCAGCGGAAGCGTCCGGCTCATCGAGTCGGGGTCCGGCGCTGGCTCAGCCTCCTCCGGCGGCAAGGTGAGCACAGGCTCCGGAAGCGTCCAGGTGAGCGGCGTGAGCGGGCCGTTGCGAGTGGGAACAGGAAGCGGTGACATCACGGCGCAGGGGCGGGCGACGGGCGACTGGAGCCTTGAGACAGGATCGGGGACGCTGATCGTACGCTTGCCGGAGCACGCGGCCTTCAATCTCGACGCGCACACGGACTCCGGCCGAATTCTTACGCCTCATCTTTCCATTACTATCCAGGGTTCAGTAGGCAAAGGAGAACTTCGAGGCAGGGTGGGCTCGGGCGGACCGCTGGTGAAATTGCGGACAGGCTCGGGGGATATTGAAGTGCAATAATCCCAGCTAACTGCTCTCCGCGGCGGAACGAATCACCGCGGCCCGCAACTCTTTTGCGGCGCGTTCCGGCACCATCGAATTATAGTAGACTTCTTTCAAACTATACGATTTCGACTTCGACGTCAGCACGGGAAGAATCTCAAAATGCCAGTGATAATCCTCCGCCAGGGTTTTCCAGTAACCCGCCTGCTCGAACTTAGCATTCGTATTGGGAGCGGAATGAAGGACCAGGTGATACGCCGGGCTCACCGTTTCGATGCGCAGAAGCACGTTCTTGATGAAGCGCGCCAGGCGAAGCTGGCTATCCCAGGAATTAAGGTCCTCTTCAAAACAACAGTGGTGGTACAGCGGTAAGATCCAAGTCTCATAAGGCACGCGCGAAGCAAACGGGCAGAAGGCGATATAGCGGTCATCGCTTGCCACAGTTCGCACTTCCTGTGTAAGCTCCTGCCTCACGATGTCGCAGATCACGCATCGTTCCTTCAGGTCGTAATGACGCTGAGCGGATCGCAACTCGTAGCGCATGCGGCGCGGGACAAAAGGAGTGGCCGTAATTTCCGAATGCGGATGAGCCAGGTCCTGTCCGGCTGCCTCGCCTTGATTGCGGAACACCGTGATGTACTTGAAGCGACGGTCCTGCTTGAGGTCAGCGAGCCGCGCCACGTACGCTCGCAGTACCTGTGCAATATTCTCCGGTGTTTGCCCGGAAAGCTGGAGATCGTGCTGGGGAGTCTCCACCACAATCTCATGGGCGCCCAGGTTCCGCATCTTGTCATAAAGCCCTTCCCCGCGCCGCATCGCATCGCCTTCGATGCGATAGAGCGGGTGCAAATGCGGCACAACACGAACCTGCCAATCAGGATTGCCGTAGGGAACCGTGTAGATGCCCGCGGAAACCTCTTCGTGGCCCGGGCATAACAGACACTCTCCGCCGTTCGACGGCTCTGTCTCTGAATCTTCAAAAATCACCCAACTCGTGGTGATTGGATCCTTGCGAAGTTCCATAGCAGCTCCCATGCTTCTGACCCTGGGGCGGTTTGTGGTAGATTGGCTGTGAGCGGCCCCAGCTCCGGATAGCGCCTGTTTCCTCGCGCTGGAGTTATCCTTATCCTCCATAGGCTCTTTGCGCGAAAGGGAGAAACGGAGAGTGGCACTGCGCGGCGCGAATTCCGGCTAACCAAGCCCCATATCGTTTCATCGGCGAGGTGCTTTGTCAAGAGGAGGAGGTTTGTCAATTCGACTTTCCGACCGATATTTTCTGGGCATTGACGGCGGAGGAAGTGGCACCACGGCGTGGCTGGCTGACGGCGACGGGCAGGTGCTTTCCCGCGCCCGATCGGGCCCGTCGAATCCGGTGAAAGTGGGTTTGGCCCTCGCGCGGCACAACCTGCTGGCAGCCGCTCGCGAGGCGCGGCGGAAGGCTGGCCTCCAGGGACAAATGCTGGACTGGGTATGCGCCGGACTTGCCGGCGTGGACCGCACCACATTCCACCGGGCTCTCCTTGCCGGCTTGCGCAAAACCGTCCCCGCCCGCCACACGCTCTTGAGCACAGACGGGCTCATCGCCTTGCGAGGCAGCCTCGCAGGCGAGCCGGGCGTGCTCGTGATTTCCGGCACCGGCTCCATTGCCTATGCCCGCAACCGGCTCGGGCGCCTGCTTCGCTGTGGCGGCTGGGGATCACTGCTGGGCGATGAAGGCTCGGGCTACGACATTGGCCGCAAGGCGCTGACGATGGCGTTGCGGGATTTCGATGGGCGCGGCCCTCATACGCGGTTGACGCACGATCTCACGGCCGGACTCAAGCTCTGCCAGATTCCAGACGCGGTCAGCGCCAACCTCGACGCCCGCCAGATTGCCGCGTTGTTCAGTGTGGTGGCGCGCGCGGCGCAGGCTGGCGACGGCATCGCGCGCCGGCTGTTGCAAGAAGCCGGCGAAGACCTCGCCGTGCTTGCCTGGCCGCTCGTGAAGCAGGTTGGTGGAAGAAAATCGCGTGTGAGAGTGATCCTGTCGGGGGGTGTTTTCAAAGCGAGCGAGGCGGTGCGGCAAAGCTTCGAGCGCAACCTGCGCCGGCGCGCTCCTGGCGTATCCATCGGGTTGCTGCGCGGTGAGCCTGTAGAATGCGCGCTCGCGCTGGCGCGAGCACTGAGTGATGGGAAGAAAGGAGAACGCTCATCTTGTCTTTGATGATGAAAGAAATTCTGGAGCAGCCGGCGGCGCTGAGCCGCACATTCGAAGCGGAGCGCCCTCATTTCCACCGCTTTCGCACATTCGCTGCCAAGCGCAATTTTCGCCTCATCGTGCTGGTGGCTCGCGGCACTTCGGATAATGCCGCCCTTTTCGGAAGATACCTGCTGGAGTTGACCACAGGCATCCCGGTTTCCCTGTGCGCCCCTTCCATCCATACGATTTACCACGCTCCCTTGCGCCTGCAGGATGCGTTGGTCGTGGGCATCTCTCAATCCGGCGAAGGCGATGACGTCAACTTCGTGCTCCGAGCGGCCCGGCAGCAAGGGGCTTATACCGTGGGCATTACGAACGAAGCGCGGTCCGCCATGGCCCGGACGGTTCACGAGGTGTTCCTCGCTCGCGCGGGAAGGCAACACTCGGTCGCTGCAACCAAGACGTACACCACGCAACTTCTGCTTCTTTATATGCTGGCGTCTGCGCTTGGCTCCCAGGTCACGCTTCAGGAAGTGAGCGAGATCCCGGCACGTGCGAACGTGGCCCTCGGATTGGCCGGAGGAATCCAGGAATTGGTGGAGCGATACCGCTATATGCGGCAGTGCGTGGTTGTTGCCCGCGGACTGAATTACGCGAATGCCTTCGAGCTTGCTTTGAAATTGATGGAAACGTGCTACGTCGTTGCTGAACGCTTCTCCTCGGCCGATTTTCTCCACGGACCGATTGCGATGATTGAGCGTGATTTTCCAGTGCTCATCTTCATGCCTGCAGGCAAGAGCTTCAAGGAACTGAAGAATCTTGTCGTCCGGCTCACGAAGTTACGGGCGGAAACGCTCGTTATTGCGCCAGAATCTCTTCGTCCGCCGGGCGCTACGCGAAGCATCGGCATGCCCGGAAAGATCCCGGAGTTGTTTTCTCCGATTCCCTACATCATTCCCGGCCAACTCTTTGCCGCTTCTCTCGCGGAAGTGAAAGATCTCGATGCGGACAAGCCGCGCTCGCTCCAGATTGTGACGCACACGGTTTAACCCCAATACTGTTCACTTAACGATCCTGATGCATTCTGCGATTTTAATTCGAACGTTGCAGCGAGCAGCTCGCGGGCGTAGCGGGAAGTTACTCATCTTACGCTTCACGCCCCGGGGATTGCGACGCCACCGGCTCGAGACCACCCGCTCCTGCAGGATTTCGGCAAGCACCGCTTCATGGAACGCCGTTTTCCCCCGAGGGGGGAATAGCGCCGTAGAAGGGCAGTTTGCGACGAAGGATTCGTACGGCGTGGACGAAGGAGAGCCGATCGGGGTCTTCGCCCGCCTTCAGCGCCGCCTCATGCATCAGACCGCGGATAGCAAAATGAGCGAGCAACAGCCCGTAAAATTCCTGCCGTACCAAGTCTGGGGTCTTGCTGCGGAGGACGATTCGAGCCCCGCGCAGATGGGTCTTGAGTTCATCCAGAGCGGTCTCGATTTCCCACCGCTCGTGATAGAGCGCCGCCAATTCCTGCGCCGGCCCGTCCGCCGGGTCGAGCACCGTCGTCACCAAGCGGTAGATCGGCTCCGCGTCCGCGATGCCCTCCAGTTGATAGTCAATCACCCGGACCACCCCGCTGTTGGTTCGATGTCGCCGGTCGCGCTCCGATTCGTAAATGCGGCTCAGGTAGGAACCATCGGGCAGGCGCTTCTCGACCTCCAAGCGCAGGTTCTTCTTCACCCGCCACAGCAGGTCCGCTCCCCCCGCTCGCGCCCGATTCCACAGGGCGAAGCCGAAAAAGTTCCGGTCCGCCAAGCACAGCATCCCGGGCTGCAAAGCAGCGATCACCTCTTCGGCTAAGGTGATTTCCCCCGTCGCGTAGTCCGCCATCCGCGTGCCAAACAACACGTGGGTCCCATTCTCCACCAAGGAGACGAAGCGGATCTGCGGGGAGGCACTTTGCCCCCGGCTGGCCGAGGGGCGACCGAAGGCCCGCTCGTTTTCTTTCTCGTCGGCCACATCCAGGGTGCTGCCGTCCAGGCTCACCAGACGCCACCGTCGATACCAAGCCCCTTTCGTGGCTTCCACCGCGACCGGTTTCACCACTTCCTCATGCAGTTGGCGCATCACCGGCCATCCCAGCCGGGTCCGCGCCTGCGAGATGCCCGACTTGCCAGTCGCCACGAGGGTTTGTCCGGGCCCCAGCAACCAGGTCAGCCCTTCCAGCAAACAGCGCAGCACCTCGCGGTAGGAAACCTGCATGAACAGGGCGAGACAGATCACATAATAGACGACGACATGCGCCGGCAACTCACGCTGCCGCTGGCTCGCCTTGCCCTGGGAAACCAGCACGGCTTTCACTTGGTCCAACGGAAACGTCTTAGTTATCACCCCGAGCGTGATGTAATCGGTAATTCGCGTACCTTTCGGAAGTTCTGCAATCCTGCGGGCCATCTGCGGTCCTCCTCTCAAGTTGATAAGAGGAGGATACCGCATATTTTGTATTAAGTGAACAGTATTGCATCTAGCCGCCCGGAACTGATTGACGCAGACCAGGCGCTGGGCCACCCGAGCCAGTCGCTTTTGCTTATCGGAACCAACGCTACGGAGGCCCGACTTGAGGCGGAGCCGCTCCGAGATTTGCCTGAGAGTGAAGATGAAGTCCGGGCGGTCGGCAAGATATTCGGCAGTGCGAGCGTGCTGTTGCTGGGCCGCAATGCCACGGACGCCGCGGTCAAGGCCGAGCTGCTCAACCGTTTCAAGATCATTCACATCGCCGCCCATGGAATCGCTAGCCCGATGTTCCCCGATCGCGCCGCTCTGGTGCTGACAGAAGACCCGGCGCATCACGACGACGGTTTCCTCCAAGCGCGGGACATCAGACAACTTCAACTGAATGCCGAACTGGTGACGCTCTCAGCGTGCGATACAGGCGCTGGCCGGTTGGAGGGTGAAGAGGGGATCGAGAGCATCGAGCGGGCATTCCTGTTCGCCGGGGCGCGGTCGGTGCTCGCAAGCCTGTGGACGGCTTCCGACATTTACACCACCGACTTGATGGAGGCGTTTTATCGAGATCTCGCGGCCGGCCAGAACGACGCTGACGCGCTCCGTAACGCCAAGCTCACCTTGCTCAAAGAGTATCGTGCACAGGCAACACCTTTTTATTGGGCAGGGTTTACCCTCGTCGGGGATGGCACAGCAATAGTGGAAAGTAGACGAAAGTAACCGCTTTGTAAGCGTCCGGTTTTGGCCATCTGGACAGCGGTGAGAAGAGTGCGCATTCTCTGAGTGGACACTTCGAGTGGTGTCCACTTGAAAAGAGATGGACACTTCCAATCCGACACTTCTTGGTCCCGCTTCGGCTACGAGACGGTCATCGCCCTCCAAGCGTCAATACCGCAGTCCCGAACTCAAACGCAAAGTAGTGGAAGATAGCTTGTCGCCGGGCGCTTCAGTGGCGCGGATTGCGCGAGCGTACGGAATCAATGCCAATCAGGTGTTCACTTGGCGGCGGAAGCTTCGGGAAGGGCTGCTGCCAGCGGTGAAGCAGCGGATGCCAGGTTTGCTAGCGGTTCAGGTGACGGAGACTCCGGAGGAGGCCATGGCGCCGGGGAGCGCATTGAGTCCCCTAACGCCTTCGGGCACGATTCAGATCGAACTGGCGAAGGGAAGGATTCGTATTCGCGGACGTGCTGATCTGGAAGCGCTAAGGGCGGCGCTGGAGATTCTGGCGCGATGATCGGGCTGCCGACAGGAACCAGGATTTGGATTGTGGCGGGGGTCACGGACATGCGCCGAGGCTTCATCGGGCTGTCGGGGATGGTACAGACGGCGCTGGAAACGAATCCGTTTTCCGGACACTTTTTTGTTTTTCGCGGGTGGCGCGGCCTCAGATTCTGTGTCAGGCCACAGATGTCTTACGCTATCTGATTGACTGCTGGAGCGGCCACCCACCATCTCCTGCCGGCCACACCTAGCCGTTCCTATTTCACACAACGGACCGCTGCGCGCTGGTCGAGCCGTTTCCACGATTCCGCGCCGTCTTGGAAGCAAACAACGCACGCGTAATGCTCATAAATCCCTGGACTGAACAACTGACGCGGATGAGTCTGACAAATCTCACCCGGACTCGCCGACCAATAGGTCCCTTTGTCCATGCCTGGGAAGGCTGCAAACTCCGGAGACGAAAGCTTTGCCTGGTACAGGGCGTGTAGTTCGTGCACTTTCGGCAACCGCCAGCCGCCGCCTGCCAATGGCAGCCTAGCGGCGTAGCTCTTCGCGTCCGCGAAGTTCATCTCCGAAGGCGCTGCCACACGCTGCCAAGTGAGGCCAGCGGCGACGAGCGTTCCTTCAACCTGGTCTTCGCCTGCCGGGACCACGGAAGACTTTCCTTTGTCGCCGATCTGCTCCGGGCTGGTTTCACTTCGTGAGGCTTGCGGCGGCTGCGAAGGCTCGCTTGAAGTCCTCGCTTCTCGGATTTTGGCGACCTTGCTTTGCCATCCGGTAGACAACGAGTTGCCGCCACAGGTGTCGCACCAAACCGAAGGCGGAACAAACAAGATGGCATTGCACGAATTACATAAGACCTGAACCCCTTTCGATTTATCAATTTGTGGAGGCTCAACGGAAATTCGCTGCTCACACCCAGGACACTCAAACCATGCGAACACTCCTCGCAAAAGGTCTATCTCGATTCCTCTTTTTCTGGCTTCCGCAGTGCTCGGAGCCCCGCACTCTGGACAAGGATTTTCTACTGTGAATCGCCGCTGTGCTGGAGGGGCTGTGGATTCTACTGCACTTGGGTGTGACGCAGCTGCCTGCTCCGTTCCTTTCTCTAGTGCTACCGAAATCACGCGCTTTGCCTCATCGCCAAATGGGTGGGGTTTGGCATTGTAGCCTCTCTCTCGGGCACCTTTGAGGATTTCAGTGAGTTCATCCGATGTGAAATAACCGGTCAGCAACACAGGGCAGGCATCCGAGCTCTCTATTTTCAGTGATCTAACAGGTGCGATGAGTCCGTCCAATTGAATGCCTCGGTTGGTTTGCTTGGCGAACGACAAAGATAGCAGAAAGTTATCAGCCTCCTGGCTGCTTGGGAGGTCAAGCGTCACCAGGGTGAATTCTCGCCGCGCTTCTGACATTTGTGCGGGGTCTCTGTCGCCATCACCAACTGCATTCCAAACCTTGTCCCACCAATCCCTACCCCTGTTGCCAAATCCTGGCAAATCTACGGAGACAGCCTCAACAAACGCTTGCATCCGGGTGGCCGTGGGCTTCCGACCGGGCGGCGAGGATGGGAATACGGCTACCTGCTGAATTGCATGTTGCGAATCGGCAGAAATCTCGGGCGATTGTGGCTTTGAACTGCCGAACAGTTTCTTCCAGATATTCATTTCGGATAATTACTCACCTTCTCTTGCGGATTTACACAATCTTTCACCGAGGGACTTTCACTATCATTCGCCCAGCCCTGGGCTTCGAGCTTACGTTTCTACCAGTTTTCCGCCTTCATGGCAATGCCCACGCTTCGTTCGTTGAAGCGAAGGGGAGCGTCGGTTCCCCGTTGACGGCCCGCAGCCGCAGCGGGTAGCACACCTATAGACTCGATGCGAACCAGCCACGGCATGCACTTCGTGTCCAGGGTTTGTGAAATTGAGCTCCCCGAGGAGCCCACACCACAAAAGGGCGTCGCGGCGATCCGGTCTGCGCGCGAACTCGGGGTCATGCGCGGCGCTGGACGGCTGGCGACCAAGCTCGAAGACATCGAGGTGCGATCTCTTCGTCACTCCCTTCTATGCCCGCTGCCCCACATGGTCGCTTTCCCGACCCCGACGTACGTGATCCCATAACCGTGGCCCGAAACCCACTTTTTGGCAGCCGCTTCTAATGCCTCGTTCCCGCAATTTAAGAAATCCTCGGCCACCCATTCGTTGCCCTGAGCGTTCAGTGCCTGGATCAGCACTTCTTCCGAACCTGGCTCGCCTCTCTCAATAAAGAACCGGGAAGCTCCGGCAATCACAGCAAGCTCACGCTTACGCATGGCGTCAAGCAGGGCGTTTACAGCATCATGTCTTATCTGCGCGCCCGTCCCCGTGGTCATGGCGGCCCGCACCAGTGCCCAGGCAGCAACCCTTCGCACACCCGCGTCCGGGTCGTTCAGGGCGGCGATAAGGGGCTCGACGCAGTGGTCGCCACCTGTCTCATTACCAATCTCCCCCAATGCCATAGCCGCGCCCTCTCGTGTAAGGGAATCCGAGCCGTTCAGGGCGGCGATGAGGGGCTCGACGGCTGGCGCCCCTATCTCGACAAGGGAGTCATCGGCGCAAATGTTGACGCGAGGCTCAAATCCGCTGGGTATGCACTGGGCGCCAGCATCCGAGTCTTTCAGGGCAGCGATGAGGAGTTCGACCCCGCGGGGGTCCTTAAACAGCCCCAATGCCCACGCCGCATCTCCTCGCACGCCGGCATCTGAGTCCTTCAGGGCGGCGTTGAGGGATTCGACCGCACTGGGGTCTCTACTTATCATCCCCAATGCCCACGCCGCATCTCCTAGCATGGTGGCCTCTGGGTTTTCCAGGGCCGCGATGAGGGATTCGACCGCACTGGGGTCTCTCGCTCCGTAATGCCGCAATGCCTTGACTGCGCTGTCTCGGACATTCACGTCCGGGTCTTTCAGCGCGGCGATCAGGGGTTCGACTGCGCGGGGGTCCCTATCTCCATAGTTCCACAATGCTTGGGCCGCGCTGTTTCGCACGTTCGCATCCGTGTCTTCCAGGGCCGCGATCAGGGCCTCGACCACGCGGGGGTCGTTCCCGTGCCCGTCTCCGCTCTGCCCCAAGGCGTAGGCCGCATACACTCGCACATTCGCGTCCGGATCTTTCAGGGTGGCGATTCCGTAGTTCCTCAATGCTTGGTCCGCGCTGTTTTGCACGTTCGCATCACCGTCTCTCAGGGCCTTGTCATTCAGGGCCGCGATCAAAGCTTCGACCACGCGCGGGTCGTTCCCGGTCTCGCCTCCGCTCTGCCCCAAAGCGTCTACCGCAGACACTCGCACATTTGCATCCGGGTCGTCGTTCATCGCGGCGATCAGGGCCTCGATCACGCGCGGGTCCTTATCTCCGTACTTCCCCAATGCTTGGGCCGCGCTGGTTCGCACGTTCGCATCCGCGTCATTCAGGGTCGCGATCAGGGCCTCGACCACGCGCGGGTCGTTCCCGTGCCCGTCTCCGCTCTGCCCCAAGGCGTCGGCCGCAGACACTCGCACATTCGGATTCGGGTTCGTTAGCTCTTCGATGAGCTCGCTCGCGACCGTCGCCGGAGAGTTAGCGATACTGGGACTCTGGGTGCCGGAAAGAACCGAGCAGTTCAAGCTCGCATAAGCCAACTTCGAGGGGTCGATACTACCATTCGTCATGATCTTGTCGGGCGGTGTGGCCGGAGGATAAAGCGTCACTATAACGGGTCCCGGAAGTGTGCCAAACAGAGCGCGAAGTGCATTATTCAATAGACTTTGGTACTGAGTGTCGAACGCAGGATCTCTCAGGGAATCAACATCAACAAGCCAAACTAGGGGGTTCTTCGGCAGACTAGTAAGGGCCTCTCTAATATCCTTGGGAAGCTTGCTCGCCTCCTCGGCGCTGAGCGGCCGCCAATTTGTCGCAGTAGCCTTAAAGTAGGCACCGCCATTGAGAATACCAATGATTGCGTTTTCATCTGCTTCCCGGGTCGCTACAATACACGCAAACTTATGCCCCTTTAGTTCATATACGTTGGTCACTGCATCGATACGCTTAATCGCCGCTTCCAGACGCGTTGCGGGGACTGCCGATGCTGAAATGGGCTGGTTCTCGTTTGACTCCTGTGACGCCCCCAATTGCCTTGACTGAGCGCTGTCACCCGCGTCTTCGCTGACGTTGAAGACCCGCTCTAGTTCATTGATTGCACGATTGATATCCACATCCGCGGGGAAGTAGAGGGGTGCGGAGCCGGGGGAGATCACGCCTCCATGAGGACCAGTTCGGAACTCAAATGGGAAGAAAACACCCGGAGGGCCTCCGATGTAAAGCTTGACGTCCTCGGCATAGACACCCGACGGTGCCACGAAGTTTCGGCTGTTCAACGTTACCGCCCGCTGGTACTCATCACCGATGGGTTCAAAGCTGTACATCCCGGTCTCGTCTATGATCTGTCGATCGATTGACCACGTGAGCGGCCGCGGTCGCTTCCGCGCGCTGATCTTTGTAGCGTTGAACTTGGTAGCATTGATCTTAGCAACCAAACGATTCAGGCGGATTAACTGGCGGGCGACCGGCTGGAGCGGCGAGCCGCTGTCCTGCGCGACCTGTGCAAGCACACCATCCTCCTTCGCCAGTCGATAGAAGGCAGCCTCGCATACAAAATTGCTGTTACACTCTAGAGCAAGTTGACCGAGGCGCTTCGAATTGGTCATCTTGGCGATGGCTGCACTCGACACCAGCGGGTTGCCGTCGGTAGCGAACTCCTCAACATCTGCCTCGTCTGTCAATCTGTTGACTGCGACCACGCGCAGAGGAACGAGCTCATCCTTCCTGCCGGCGACTCTGGCTCGTACACTTTCGTCCAAATGTTCGTTGGAGACGGCCGCTGCGCGTACTTCCCAGCATATCGACGTCCTGTACGGCCCCGTCTCTCCCCTGTCCGCTGTGGCTCCCTCCGCGATGTTCGCGAGTAGCGCTGAGTCGGTCAGTTTCTTGACGGCTTCGATGCGCACATCGCAATCCGTGTCCCGAACCGCTATTTTCGCCAGTAGCGAGCCATCCGTGAGCTGCTTGACGGCTTCGACCCGCTCGAGCGGGTTCGCATCCTGCACAGCAATCTTTGCCAGTTCGGCTTGATCGTCGGTACACGCTGCCTTCACACCGCATTTGTGACGCGCCCAGCCTGCCTGCTGGAAGGTGAAAGCCATCAGGAGTCCGAGTATCAGGATTCGTTCACTGAATTTCTCCGCAGTTGTTTTCATTGTTTGACGCGTGACTGGGTTGCTTAGACAAAAGACGTTTACTCCCCACCTCTATTCGCGGCCGCCGTGTTGGCGCAGGACGATCACCACCTGCTGTCGATTTCGGTCCAGTTGTTGAGCGTTGTTCAGCTTGCCACTCAGCCAGAAGTCAAGAGCTTGATTACCCGTCACATGGGACGCACGATACAAGGGAGTACAATTGGAATTGTCAGTAGCGTTGACCTCCGCCCCGTGTGCCAGAAGCAGTTCAATTATTTCCACCTCCCCGTTAGCTGCGGCAAGATGCAAGGGAGTCTCGCCCTCATCGTCCCTAGCATTGACGTTGGCCCCATGCGCCAACAGCAGTTTGACTATGCCTAGGTCACCATCGCCCGCCGCATAGTGCAATGGCGTTTCCTGCCGCGGGAGCGCGCGCGTCACGTTGACGTCTGCGCCGTGCGCCAGAAGGAGTTCGGCTATCCCCTCATCTCGCTCGATGACGGCCAACTCCAAGGGTGTCATTCCCACGTTATTACACTCGACGTTTGCCAGGTGGGGATCACGTTTAAGCAGCGCCGCCACTTTCGATGTGTTTCTATGCGCGATCGCCTTCCTCATCTTGTCCTTCGACGCGGCACGTCCTGCCTGGCTCAATATTGCTAGCGCGAGTAGCGTGAGGGCTCCCCGAGAAACCGGCAAGGGGCAGGCCCGGTTGAGTAATGACTGCATATCGTTCCGCCTCCTTTTATTAAGCACATGCATTCACCGCGGGTGGCGCGGCATCAGATTCTGTGTCAGGCCACAGCAAGTAGCGCAGGGTTGTCTTTTAACTCTGCGGTTTTTTGATTCCTCAAATTCGTGTTCGCCCATCGGCGGCCAAACGAACTTTGTCGATATTCGTGCCCTGCAACAGTGCGCGTGCACGCTCAGGTTGCGCGTCACAAGAAATATCGGTTCGATAAAACCAATAACCAGCCCAGGCGCGACATCGCAAGCCTACATGCCGCAGAGTTAAAAAACAACTCTGCGCTACTTGCTATTGGCTTGATTTGTGCCCGGCGCGGTCGGCTGGGCGTGCCGGAAGTTACGCGCTGCTTCGAGGCAAAAGCTTTTAAGGGCAGCGAAACGTAGAACAAACGGGCAGAGCCGGTGAGACTCTACCCGTCGTCATTCTTAGGCTCACTTCGCAGTCTTACAAGCCGTCCGGAACTTCATCCTGAACGCTGCCAGTCCTAGCAGGCCGAGGCCGAGTAGAAGGAACGTGCAGGGTTCCGGAGTGGCGGCAGATGGGTTGCCTATCAAAACGCCTGGAACTGTTACTGTAAAGGAACCTGACGCTGCCATTTGTGATGCTTCCAGTTCAAATACTAATGAGCCGCTCGACCCCACTGTGGAATTAGTAGAACCAATCTGGCGCCAGCCTGTGCCGTCATTATAATACGTGGTAATGATGTTCCCGCTGTATATGACACCAAGTTCGCCTGTCGTTACAGACGTATTCTCAATGGCCAGCGGGTTCGAGTCTGAGTTTTGTTGAGAGCCAAAAAACGTCCCGTTATAAGTGTTCCCACCCAAGTTGAGGTTGTTTGCGGTAGCCCAATTGACTACGCTCCATATGGTGCTGTTTTGGAACACTAAATTGAACCCTTCGTACCCACCGGCCGCTGGCATTCCTGTGCTGGCAATGGAAAACGGGACCTCCAGCGCGAACGATGAGCCTTGGCTGATCAAGATAGTCAACGGAGTCGTAGTAATACTAACATCACCGTTTGGAGAAGAAGGGGATAGAGCGATCGAACTGCCTATGGTCGCGGTGCCGTTCGAATTGTTTTCCGACCATGATCCGGAGTAGGGCTGCCAAGCAATCGAGTCTATGCTTGACGCTCGCGCTGCGCTGGAAATGGTAACTACCATCATCAGTGTACAAAGGACAGCCAACGGACTTCTCATAGTAATCCCCCCTTTTTTTAAGTGTGTAGAATTTTCCGACGGAAGAGCCGTTCTTATCAGGAATTTCCTTTTTGGTCCCCCCCGCGGGTGCCAAGCATTATACACCAGTTTGCGTCCTACCGAGCACAATTTTTTCCGGCGGGTTCGTCGGCTCCCAACCGCCGTTCCAGAAGTCCTCGAAACCCTTTGCTGTCCGTGCTGGAGGTTGTCACAGCGAGTTGCTCTAGAAGGCCGGTACCGACAACGCTGCAATCCGCCCGACCATCGCTCCGAATAGCCGCCGTGTGAGATGGCTTTCCACCAGGAGCAACCGTAAAGCGGCATTTTGCGTGTAAACGGAAGCCCTTTGAGAGAGGGAACGAAAACTCCAGCGATACTCCATCGTCTGAGCCACGTAAGCCAGGCAGCGAGAGGTTGAGATTTCTCCGCCCACCGCTGGCGCGGTCACCCGCCGCTCTACCTTGGCGTTCCCCCTAATGGCACATCGTAGCGAACAACGTCTGGCGTTGCGCCGATGAAGATATCCGTCGAAGACGGGCTTGGCGATGACCTGTTCACGGTTGTACCGTTTGCGTCCCGGTCGTCCCGTCGTCGAGAATCTCCCGAGTTCGTGACCCGGCTGGGAGCCTCGTAACACCTGGATCAAATTCGGGAGAGCAAGCCAGTCTCTAAATCATCCTCTTTTTTGCCCATAACCATGAAAGGGCAATTACAAGTACTATGATTGCCGTTAAAACAAATTGCTTAGCGACTACCGCTATTATCGCCACATAGCCAAGAATTGCAGTCCATATTGTTGCAACCATGATGACATTTCTGTTGTGGGACGGCAGCATCCGCTTGAACTTCTCGTTCGCCATTCGTTGCACTGTTGCATTACTTATATCGTGAACGACCTTGTTGCAGTAGCGCGGTAGAGGCTCATGAAAGGCCACGCGAGCACCTATCGACCCCTCGACCCAGAAACTTCCAATCAACGAGAAAAAAAGTCCTAACGGGGCCCCCGCAAAAACCGCTAAAAGAAGCGATTCATTCCACGGACGGGTAAAGATACAAAACATAAATGCCAGAATCACCGAGAGGGGTAGGACCCTGGAAACCGAATGCCTGAATGCCATGTCGTGCCATGAGTAGCCCACAGCAGCCGCATTCAGAAGGACGGTCTTCGAGCACTGTGGACAAGGCTGCTCGGCATCCGTCCAATGCCGGCCCGATACGGATTCCCAGCCGTAACGAAAATGACAGTGCGGACAGTGATAAGTTGTCCCTCGCAGTATCGGCATAACAAGCGGCGCATCATCCGCGCGAAAAACTGTCAGGCGTGATCGGCGTCGGCTCCGGCGCGGTGTTAGGCGGCATGACTTTGTCGCCTCCTGTCGGATATTAGAAATCCAACTGTGATGCCGGCACCAACAACCAGCACCAATACCAGCAATGAAACATTCCCGATATTCTCTACTGCGGAAAGTTGTTCTAAATAGTCTTTGAACAGACGCGGATCACCGGAGCCACTTGGAAGTAGAAGTAGTGAACATTGGATAGAAGTCCTGCTATCTGTAACGTCATAATGGATTTCATCGGTCTCTTCGGCATATTTAATCGGCAAACGAAGTATGCCCTTTGCAAGCAGTGGGTGTGAAATGGTTGTTTTGGCCGGCCATTTTAGCGTCGCTCGCACAATTTGATCGCGTGCGGAATACTTCGAAACCGGTGCCTGCAGAGTAAGTGTTTCTGATGGCGCATCGGCTGTAAAAGAAAACACTGGGGTCAGGTTGCCAGATGGAAAAGATATTGCAGTTATGTCGAGAACCCCTGAGCCTTGTTGAGCCATTCCGAGATAAGTCCCCGCGCCAAGGGTTATGGTCGCAGGCATCCCTTCCTGCACAATAATATCGGGTGGATTGTCGCGCAGCCGCTGAAGCCACGCAGGGTCAATTTTTCCTGCGAATCTGTTTGCGGTGAATGTTGCTTGAAGTCGAGGGATCCAGACTTTTGCATCGAATGCTATGATCCCCATAGCGACCCAGCCTGCTAACACACAGCCGATAACAATCCTGTGACCATCTGATTTTGCTGTTGCTCCGGATTGCTCTGCCTTTGTGATATAAACAACCGCCGCCACGGAAAATAGAGCACAAAGGCACCATGCGCTGACTAAAGGAATCAGTCCGAATTTCAACCAGGCTTCGTCGGCCAGCATCAAGACAATGGCCCCGGCGACATACAGCAGCGAAGGGAAAATAATCCACGCGGCTGAAAACAATCGCTGCCTTGAAAATGGTTTTATCATAAAACTGGGTGCGCTCGATGCCGCCTAACGACCAAAACTGAGCCACGCCGTCGGTGACTTCCGCCAACCCGAAACCCGCAGCGATAACTGACCGGGGTATCCCGCGTTGGCTCCAGCGCTGTGTCAGGCGGCAACATCCGAACCCGAATGACTTCCCTCAACGATTCTTTGTGCAAAAATACCGATGGCAAATGAGAGCGCAAACCAAACCAGAATGTCGGCGGCAATCGCCCACCAGCGGTAACTGTGGTGCGGGTCAAAGATACTCGATGTGCACCACCTTCGCTACCCCCCCGCCACTCTACCTTGGCGTTCCCCCCAATGCCACGACGTAGCGAACAACGCCTGGCGTAGCTCCACGCATCGGAAATCCGAGCGATCCCCTCTGAGTAGTTATTCCGGCGGCATTCTCAATCTGCCACTCCAACACGTCATTGGAGGTCTGAACTCGTTTCAAGGTGATCGTGAAATCTGCGCCGTCTCCAAGCTTCTTACGCGCAATCTCGACGCCATTGCGGCTCAGGATCAGTGTTGAGGCGCCATTTCCACCCCCGCCGGCCTTGCCCGGAGCAAAATCAACGAGCGCGAAGGGGCCGTTCTGTTGCACATCACGCTGTTGGCCGGGAAAGACGATATAGTCGGGCGAAATGAAGAGTTCAGTCAAGCTGGCTATATTCAGGGTGATGATGCTCAACTCCTTGCCGCCATCCGTCGAATCCACTACTCCGATTGCAAAGGCTTTGATCGATCCCTTGGTGGCAGAGAAATCGAGGATCAGGTCCGAGTACCGGCCACACATGCTCCCACTCGCAAGAGAGTTCATGGAGTATATGACCAGCGGAACGGGCGTGTCCTGGAGCGTCATGACCAGGCCACCGACCTCACCAGCCTTCTTCTGTTTTTCGTCAAACCCAAACACTTGCGCAGGAGCCACCTGGCCTTTACCAGCTACATTTCCAATTTTCGTGGCCCCGTGGTCGAGCCAGACATAACCCCTTGCAGGATACATCGCATGAGGCGCGGGCTTGCTGCTCTTTGCCGAAGCCTGAATCACCTTGGGCTGTTCGATAGCGGTCTGGTAAGAGGAACCGCCCGCCGATGCTACATCTCCGCTCTCCCTTCGCGCGCTCGCGACCGTCGCCGGAGAGTTAGCGATACTGGGACTCTGGGCGCCGGAAAGAACCGAGTAGTTCAAGCTCGCATAAGCCAACTTCGAGGGGTCGACTCTGCCATTCGTCTCGAGATCATCGCGCGGAGTGTCTGGAGGATAAAGCGTGAATATAACGGAGCCCGGAAGTGTGCCAAACAGAGCTCGACGCGCGTTATTCAATAGGCTTTGGTACTGAGTATCGAACGCCGGATCCCTCAGGGAGCCGACATTAACAAGCCAAACCAGGGGGTTCTTCGGAAGACCAGTAAGGTCCTCCCTAATATCCTTGGGAAGCTTGCTCACCTCCTCGGCGCTGAGCGGCCGCCAATTTATCGCAGTAGCCTTAAAGTAGTCACCGCTCTTGAGGATGCCAATAATGGCATTTTCATTGGCTTCTTGAGTCGCTACAATACCGGCAAACTTATACCCCTTTGGCTCATATAAGGCGGCCGCGGCATCAATACGCTTAATCGCCGCTTCCAGACGCGTTGCGGGGGCTGCCAATGCTGAAATTGGCTGGTTCTCGTTTGACTCCTGCGACGCTGCCAATTGTTTTGTTGGATTTGAGTTGGTTTGCAATCCTTGAGGCGGGCCGGCGATGACCTTGCTTTTAGATATCGCGATTGGATTTGCGGTTTGCGGCACGGAGTGCTGTGGCTCTGGGCCAGCCAGCGGGAATTGGTCTAACATCGACTTTGTAAAACCAGCCTTTTCGGGGTCTTGGGCTATGGTCTCAAGCTTGGCCAACAGATTGGGGTCTTGCGGCGCCCCGAATTTCTGCGCTTCCTGATAATTCTTCAGCGCATCGGCAAATCTGAAACACGTAAGATATAAGTGTCCCAGTGCTTCGTATGCCCGCCCCATTTGGGGATTAATTGCAATCGCCTTCTCGAAGTCGGCGACAGCGTTTCGTGCGAGGGAAATATCGGGCTTGACGCTGGAAGCCGCCTTTTGTGTGCTGCCAAGCCTCACACTCTTTTCATAAACAATCCACTTGTTGTGAAACTGAGCTTCGTAGATTCTCCCGCGGGTCAAGTATGCCTCAGCGTCTCCCGGCGCTAACGAAATGGCTTGGTTCAAATCGGCTATAGCTTCGGGGCCAAACTCGGCGACTGCGCCGACTGCCGTTGGAAGTCCACCGCCCGACGATTGCACTACCACGCTTTGCCTTCCAGCTTGATCGCGCTTTGCGTAGGCCATCCCCCGCAAAATATATCCTTCTGGGTCGTGGGGCGCTAACGATATCGCCTTGGTGTAAGAATCTATCGCTTCTTGATACAAATGGACTTCCTCGCCAATTAAGCCTGCCGTGCTTCCGCCGCTGGCATCTGCTTTCAACACTTCCTTCGTCGCTTGATCGGCTTGGCGTTCATAACCCTTTCC
>JASHON010000062.1 GCA_030041095.1 Terriglobia bacterium | reverse complement strand
TCCAGGCGGGGGAAAAGCTGGAGTATTTGAGAGAAGATGCTGCATACTCGATTCACGGTGGAACCTCCTTCAGTTGAGATTAATCGTGCGGCAACACAAAACCTCAACTTACCGGAGATTCCGCCTTTTTCAAAAACCTAATTTGGACAAGCCTGGGTTTCAAACCCGCCCCTACTCAATTTTCAAGACAGGTCATGCCCTGGCACGAAGCAGCTTCGATCAATCCCGAAATGTAAAAACTCGAGGACAAAATTGAAACCCCGTCCCTCCACTCCGCCCCCTCCCTCCGTTGCGACCCCTGAGTGTTGCACACGAATCTGATACAATCAACCGCAAGTTGCCGGGTGTGAGGAGCGACGATATTGAACAAAATGGTCCGATAACTTCCGTCCGCGGCCGATGGGTTGCAGACTCGTCGTACTGGAACACGGCTGGCTGGCGGCGCTTCACCGGCCGTTGCTCTTCGCCGGGAGAACTTGCGTGCCAGAAGATCACGAATTAGTGAGGCGCTGCCTTTCCGGCGATGGGCTCGCGTGGGAGTCGCTCTTAAAGCTTCACACGCGGCGGATCTATAACCTCTGCTATCGCTTTACAGGCCAGGTTGCTGAGGCCGAAGACCTCACGCAAGAGGTGTTCATCAAGGTGTTTCGCACGCTGGGGAGCTACGATCCGCTTCAGGGCAACTTTGTCACTTGGCTGAGCCGCGTAGCGCGCAACCACCTTGTGGACCATTACCGGCGCACGAGCCGGGATCGAGTGACCGCTTCACTGGATGACGAAGACGCCGGAATTACACCTGCTGATACGGCGCAGGATTCTTCGCCGATTGCGCGCGTGGAGGAACGGGAGCGCCAGGAGTTGCTCCAGGCCGGTTTGATGCGCCTGTCTCCGGATATGCGCGAAGCGGTCATCCTGCGTGACTTGCAAGGGCTGGACTACGCTGAAATTGCGGCGGTTCTCAAGGTTCCCGTTGGAACGGTCAAATCCAGGATCAACCGCGGAAGGATGGAACTCGGGCGGGTGCTGAAACGTATCATGAAAATAGCAGGAGCGGAGTAGAAGGCGATGACCCATTACGAGGTTGCGGAACTCGCTTCGGACTATCTGGATAGCGCGTTAGAGGGCGCGCGCCGTGCCGAGCTGGAAGCTCACCTGGCAAGCTGCGCCACGTGCCGCGGGCTCATCGACGACATGCGCCTTGCCGTTTCCGCCTGCCGCGCCACAGCGCCCTGCGAGCCTTCGCCCTGGCTGGTGCAGCGAATCCTGCTGCAGACCGTGGGCCAGCGCGAAGCCAACCAGCCTGGCTGGGGAGCACGGCTTCGTCTTTGGCTGCGGCCTTCTTTTCGTCCGCGGATCGTCTATGGCATCGCCATGACCGTCTTTTCGCTGTCTTTCATCCTGTTTACGGCAAGAGTGAAGCTCCGCGCGATGAATTTGCGGGATTGGAACCCGGCAACGTGGGTATACCAGGCAAATAGCCGCGGCCACCTCCTGGTTGCGCGCGCTGAGAAGTTTTATTACGATTTGCGGTTTGTCTACGAAGTCCAAACAGTATTGCATGAACTGGGGCAACGGCCCGGTAGTGGCGCAAACACTCCGGCAAAGCCGGGGCGGCCCAACGATAGCAGGCGTACACCCCCGCCAGGAAGCCGCCAGTTGGTTTTCCTCGGTCATCCACACCTCGCCGCTGTCCAAACCGGCAACGGGCAAGCCGGGCTGTGCGGCGCGCCCACTGCGCCGTTGCGGCTCTTGGGGCGCAACGGCCGGGCTGTACGTTCGGTCCACGATGGTTTCACACTCATCACTGAGATTTCGCAGCTCGGGGAAGGGAAATGCCATGAAATGTCCTGATCATCCGGATGTTGATGCCATAGCGTATTGCGGCCACTGTGGGCGCGCACTCTGCGCGATGTGCAAGCGCGATGTGCGAGGAGCAAGCTATTGCGAAAATTGCCTGGCCCAGCGCCTTCACCAGACTCCGTTCTTTCCTTCGAGCCTGAGCTCCAGCATGGATCACTCTCCCGGCATTGCGCTGGCCCTCGGCTTCATTCCGGGCGTGGGCGCCATCTACAACGGCCAGATCATGAAGGCCATCATTGAAGTGCTGTTGTTCGGCTCGCTGTGCGCGTTGAGCGGCCAGAGCGGCAATTTCGGAGTCATCTTCGGACTTGGCGCGGCTGCGTTTTACTGTTTCATGATTATTGATGCCTATCGCGTAGCCAGACGGATGCAGCTTGGACAATCAGTGGAACAGTGGCCCGGCTTTGGCGACGTTCATTGGCAGGGGCCGATCATTGCCGGTCTATTGATTTTACTGGGCGTGCTGTTCCTTCTCGATAATCTCGGCGTGAACGTGTTCGATAAGATCGGCAAGTTCTGGCCCGTCCTGCTGATTGCGTTTGGCGTGCTGCTGTTCTGGCGCATGACGGAAGGAAGGAACGCTCCGCCAGGCTCAGGGACTGGGCTGTCTTCGGGCGATAGCGGTCCGAAAACCTTATAAAGGGCTACTCGGCATTCCGATAGGGAGGTGGACATGTGGGACCTGAATCCAGGAATCGTCATACCACTCGGTGCTTTCGTCATGGTGGTTCTCATTGTGGCGATCACGAACTTGCGGCGAACGCGCGAGCGGGAATTGCAGGCGCACCAGGAGCTTCGATCGCGCGAGATGGAGCACGAGCGCCGAATGAGGGAGTTAGAGGTTGAAAAGGCGCGCCTCGAGCTGGAAAAAGCGAAGGCGACGCCGCCGCGGTAATCCCGCTGATGGATTCCCAGCCGGCCGTGATATTCTGCCTTCGCGTTTCGAGCGTCCGCCGAACCCCGAGGGACGAAGTGGCCGAGGGCTCAACACTGAGAATTTGGAGGACGTGGGTATGTGGAACCTGAATCCAGGCATCGTGATCCCTTTAGGCGCTTTTGCCTTTGTGGTCTTGCTGGTTGCGATCAAGACCCTCGGAGGGGTGCGCGAGCGGGAATTGCAGGCGCATCAAGAGCTTCGATCGCGCGAGATGGAGCACCAGCGCCGAATGAAGGAGCTGGAGGTTGAGAAAGCCCGCCTCGAAATCGAGAAGTGTAAGGCTGCCTCCGGCTTCCAAGCCACGCAGTGACGAACGCCACATCGCTGGCAGAAAGCGAGCCATCTATGGATATCTCACCTGTTCTCGTCCCTTTGGTCGGCACCCTATCGGGCTGCGCCATGATTGTGGGCATCGTAGCGATTATTTTTTGGAGCAAGACGCGAACCCGCGAGCTGGAGCTTCATCGCGAGCTGCGCATGCGGGAGATGGAGCACGAGCGGTATTTGAAAGAGAAGGAGTTGGAAATCCAGCGGCTGCGAGCCACGGCGAGCGGCCAAGGATCGGCCTAACGCAGATGGACCCAACGTCGAGTGGACACTATCGCGATTTCACGCTGCCGGTGATGCTCATCGTAGTAGGCGTATTGTTTCTCCTGGACGAGCTGGCGCCGGGCTACCGCATCTCCCGCACCTGGCCGGTGATCCTGTTGACGCTGGGCGTGCTGCTCCTCGTGCGATCGTTCCGGCCGATTCCGCCTCCGCGCGGGCCGCGAATTTGAGCCTGGCGGTCAGGGATATGAGCCATCGGGAGGGCTGAAATGAACACCATACATTACCGCCGCGGCACGTTTTTTTGGGCGCTCATTCTCATCGCCATCGGCGTCATTTTTCTCGAGCAGAACTTCAACCCGACCGTCCATCCGTGGGCGATCATCGCCCGGTACTGGCCGGTGGTGATCATTATCTGGGGCATCTCGAAGCTGCTCGATTATTTTCAGGCTCGCGCCCATCCTGACGTGGCCCGACCCTCCTTGTTCTCCGGCTTGGACGTGCTGCTTCTCATCCTCATCCTGATTCTGGGCACGGCCGTCTCTCATCTCGTCCTGGCGCCCTGGCAGCGCTGGCGCACCGAGTGGGGCATTCATTTCTCGGATAATGGGTGGAACAACCCGTTTCTGAATTCGTATTCCTACACCCACTCCATCGATGGAAGCCTGCCTCCCCATCCGCATCTCGTCGTGGTCGACCGGCGCGGCGACGTCGAGGTGAAGGCAGGCGAGGGAACAGGCTTTAGCGGGCTCGTCACTGAAACCATCCGCGCCGCCAGTGAACAGGATGCTCAAAAGGTCGAGCAGCAGCTCAAGGTGGCCATTGTGAACAAGGCCGGCCACAGTTTGATCCAGCCGGACTTGGACGCGGTTCCGGGCGGCGGAGGCAACGTTCGCCTCGATATCACCCTCAACGTACCTCAGAGCGTGGCAGCCGATGTAACCACGCAGGAAGGTGACGTGCTCCTGGATGGTCTCAATGGCAGCCAGACGGTTGTCTCAAACGGAGGAGCCGTTCACCTGACCAATGTCCAGGGAACCGTTGTGGTGGAAAAATCCGGAGGGTCAACGAGCGTGCGCCAGGTGAAAGGCAGCGTCCAGGTAAGTGGCAGTGGAGGCGATGTGGAGATTACCAATGTTTCCGGCCCGGTCACCGTCACCGGGGAATTCACTGGCCTCGTTCGTTTTGAGCAATTGAGCCAGGGACTTCAATTCACATCCTCGCGCACGCATTTAACCGCACGGAGCATCGCCGGCAAGCTTGAAATGCAAATGGGCTCGCTCGAAGCGTCGGATATTGCAGGGCCGTTGGAAGTTTCAACCAGCCACAAAGACATCAACATTACCGCTTTCAAACAGGCGCTCACCATTTCCGATAGCGGCGGCAACATCATCCTCCAGGCGGCGCCGCCGCTCTCGGGTCCAATCGTGGTGAATTCCAGCAACGGCGATATCGAGCTGGCCCTCCCGCCCTCCAGCGGTTTCGTGGTTAACGCCGCCTCTGAAAACGGCCAGGTGGACTCGGATTTCCAGGCAGCGTCGCTGGTGGTTCATTCGCAGGGAAATAAACCTTCGATTGAAGGCACTTACGGCCACGGCGGTCCCACCATCCGGCTCTTCACCACATATGGCACGGTCCACTTGATTCGTGCCGCGCCAGCTCCCACCACTTCACCCGCCGCTGGAGAACAAACCAGGTTGCTGCGGCCGGCAATTCGGAATTCCGGGTCCTGACTCGGCGGTCACTCTCGCACCGCCGCACTCTCGAGCTCTTCGAAAAAGCCCGGAAACGAAATTGCCACGCAGTCGCTGCCGTGAATGGTTGCGCCACCCTCCGCCGCCAGCCCCGCCACGGCAAAAGCCATCGCAATGCGGTGGTCGCCATAACTCTCAATTTCAGCGTGATGCAGCCTTTGCCGGCCCGGCACGCTGAGCCCGTCCGGAAACTCCTCGACTTCTGCGCCCAGCCGCTTAAGATTTTCCGCCACGGCGCGCAGCCGGTCGCTTTCTTTCACGCGCAGCTCCTGGGCGCCGTGGAATCGCAGTCCTCGCTTCATTTGCGTTCCTAAAACCGAGAGCACCGGCAGCTCATCGATCAGGTTCGGAATCGCCTCTTCGGGAATCTCGCCGCCTTCGAGCAGGCGGTAACTTGCCCGAAGATCGCCGGCAGGCTCGCCGTGGTCCAGCCGTTGATTCACGCGCTCCAGGCGCGCGCCCATGCCTTCCAGGAGATCGAGCATGGCTGTGCGCGTGGGATTCAGCCCCAGGCCGTTCAGAGAGATTTCTGAGCCGGGCAGCATGAATGCTGCGGCCAGAAAGAACGCGGCAGAAGAAATATCCGCCGGCACGCGCGCCGAGATGGGCTCGAGGGGCACGCCGCCGCGCACGCTGATCGTTTTGCCTTTGCGCCGGATGTTTGCGCCCATTTGCTCCAGAGCGATTTCCGTATGGTTCCGCGTTTCGACTGGCTCAATCACCGTGGTCTCACCGGCGGCCAGCAGCCCGGCAAAGAGGACCGCAGTTTTCACCTGTGCGCTGGCTACGGGAGGAACGTACTGGATGGCGGTCAGGGCCTGGCCTTCAATCGTGAGAGGCGGCAGCCCGCCAGACTCCGAGCTGATGCGGGCGCCCATCGCCGTGAGTGGGTCAATGATGCGCTTCATAGGACGCCGGCTCAGTGAGGCATCGCCGGCCAGCCGGGATGTGAACGCCTGTCCCGCCAGCAAGCCTGCCAGCATTCGCATGGTTGAGCCGGAATTTCCGGCGTCGAGCGAATCGTGAGGCGCAGCAAGCCCCTTCAGGCCGTGGCCAGCGATCGTTACCTGGTTGCCTTTGCGCTTGATGTCGACCCCAAGCGCCCGGAGGCAATCGAGCGTGCTTTGGCAGTCCGCGCTGGCGGCAAATCCATCGATGACGGATGTTCCCTCGGCCACGGCTCCCAGCATCGCGTAGCGATGGGAGATGGATTTGTCACCGGGCAGCAGGAGGGTTCCGTGCAGCCGGTTTGCGGGACGGATGTTGAGCGATTCTGGCATGAATGCGGGGGGGTTGCCATTCAGGGATTGAGGCTGCTCACCCCAAACTCTAAGCCTCAATCCCTGACACGACACTAGCCCCTGTTCTGGACGGGATTGGTGAGCGTGCCCAGCCCTTCCACCGTGACGCTCATCGTATCGCCATGCTTCAGGAAAACCTGCGGCGAGCGAAAAACCCCAACGCCCGGCGGCGTTCCGGTAGAGATCAAATCGCCGGTTTCCCAGCTTAGCGACTGGGAAAGATAGCTGACGAGGAAAGGAACGCGGAAGATGAGATTTGACGTGTTCGATTCCTGCATCGTGAAACCATTCAGCGTGAGCGCGATGTGGAGATGGTGCGGGTCAGCCACCTCGTCGCGTGTCACAATCCACGGGCCGGTCGGCGCAAACGTATCGCAGCTTTTTCCGCGAAACCATTGCTTATCGCCAAACTGCATGTCGCGCGCGCTCACGTCGTTCAGCATCATATAGCCGGCAATGTGCTGCTCGGCTTCACTTTCCGCAATCGCACGGCCCGGCTTCCCAATCACCGCCGCCATTTCCGCTTCGTAATCCACCTGGTTTGAATTCGGAGGCAGCAGAACGGGATCTTCCGGCCCAACAATCGTATTCGCAGATTTAAGGAAGAAGACCGGAGCGGTGGGAGGCTCTCTGCCGCCTTCGCGCGCGTGATCGGCATAATTGAGACCAACGCAGACAATCTTTCCGGGCCTAGCAATCGGCGCGCGCAGGCGCACCTGGCTGAGTGGCGCAAGAAGGCTGGATAAAACGGAAGTCTTCGCCGTACTGGCTGCCTCGGCAAAACGATGCATCATCAAACCCGCCGCTCTCAACCATGCATCGCCGCGCGCCAGCGTGCCCATCATATCGCGCGGCGGCAATCCCGACTCCGTCAGCACTTGCACCGCGTCTCTTACCGCAGGACTGCCGTAAAGCGAGCGGGGGCCTTTGCGCTCCTGCGCCATCGCCACAGCCGTGCGCAGATCGATCACATTCTGTCCTTCAACCACGCCCACGCGTGTTTGCTTGCCGGATTCATAGCTGACCAGCTTCATATTCCTTGTCCTCACTTAACCTCAAACTCCGAATTAGGCATTATGAATGCGGAGCGCTTCCGGTTGCAAATTATCCGTGTGGCTGCGTGGCATGAAACAGAGAGTTCTTTACCGCCGTTCGGCGCGCCCGCGTGCAAGGCGCAAGGTCCGGCGCGAGGCCAGTTTCCGAATTTCCATTCCCCAATCGCCAGGATTCTATCTTTACAGCCGCAGGGCTTTTGGCGGAATGGCAAAGGGCGCGGGCCATGCGTCCGAAGAACAGATCAACGAGGGGAGTGGTGAACGCTGTCAAAGTCTGCTTGCTCAGAGCTGATGGCTGACTACTGTCTTCTTACCCCTTCATTCCGGACTTCCTCCCCATATCAGTTTCGCTTCAGGTTCCGCATCGCGTGCATTCCCATGGCAACTGTGCTACTTTCCATAATCGTATACTCTAACCGGCTGGTTATCAGCCATCAGCAATTCCAAGGCGTGAGAAGGGACGGGTTGATCGCGCACGGCTCTGTCTAGTGGCCGGCGTGCCGATTCCCCGATCCAATGCGCCCGATAGGAAAAGGAGCGAATCATGAAAAACTCCAAGCCAGTTTCGATTTTGAGCCTGATTGCCATTCCTGCCGTCATCACTCTGGGTGTCACCATTCTCCGTCTTGAAGGCGAGCTTCACCACTGGTCGATCACGTTCTTCAATCGCGCGGCTGGCGGGGGCGGCGCGTTGGTGGGCATTTCATGGTTACCCATCATTTTCGGCCCGTATTTCGCCCTCAAGCTGGTGGGTGCAGGCGCCGGACCCGAGTCTCTGGGCAAAGCAGCGAAGTACATGCTTTTGGGGTTGCTGGTGTTGATTATCGGCGGCGTAGGGGAGGGAATTTGCGTGATGAAGCTGCATAACCTCCGGCTTGCGCTGGTCGCGTTTATTGTGATGTTGGTGGCGGCCATCATTCCCAGGGCTGGCTGGCGGTCTTTTGGCAACACACTGCTCGCTTATGCCTTTGCCGCTCGCATCCCTGTGCTGGTGGTGATGTATCTTGCCATGTCCGCGAACGGCGGACTCGGCTGGGGCACCCACTATGACGCTGCGGAGCCGCCGTTCACTCACTTGCCGCTGGGCGTCAAGTATTTTGACCTGGCCATCGTTCCTCAAATGACTCTCTGGATCGGTTACACCGTCGTCGTCGGCGCGCTCTTTGGTATTGTCCTTACGGCCCTGTTCCGGCGCAGCAGGCAGAGCGCAGCCGCCAGCAGCCAGTAAGCAGCCGGGCGTAGCGATGAGGGATTGCGGGATCCGGGGTTAGGGGCTGGGGAAAAGTCTTCTTTACCGCACCACCTCATGCTTGTAACCCCCGGCGGTGAGGGCAGCGAGTAGCGCTTTCACCTGGGTGGGGCCGCGCGTTTCGAACGTCACATCGATCACCGTCTCGCTCAGGTTGACGCCGTAATAGGCGCGGTCGAAGAGCAGTTCCACGATGTTGGCGCGATGCGCGGCGATGATGCGCGTCAGCTCGTGCAGCGCGCCTGGGCGGTCAAGCAGGTGAATGCGCAGCCGCGCCATGCGCCCGTCTTTCACCAGGCCGCGCTCGATAATGCGGGCCAGCAGCGTGACGTCGATGTTGCCGCCACCGATCACTGCCGCCGTGCGCTCGTGCCGCACGAGTGTTTTGTGCTGGAGCAGGGCGGCAAGAGCCGCCGCGCCGGCGCCTTCTGCCAACGTCTTCTCGCGCTCAAGCAGCACCAGGATGGAGCTCGCTATCTCTTCTTCCTCCACCGTCACGATTTCGTCCACATAACGCGCCACCAGCGGGAGCGTCAGGTCGCCCGTGCGCCGCACCGCGATGCCGTCCGCCACGGTGATCGCCGGATCGAGCGTCACCGGCCCTCCGTGTTCGATGGCCGCTTTCATCGAAGGCAGGCACGCCGTTTCAACGCCAATCACTTTCAATCGTGGCTTCTTTTCCTTGATGGCGCACGCAATGCCGCCAATCAACCCGCCACCGCCCACCGCCACCACCACGGCTTCGAGGTCGGGCGCCTGTTGCAGCATCTCCAGCCCGATCGTTCCCTGGCCGGCAATCACGGCCGGATCGTCAAAAGGATGGACAAACGTATAACCGTGCCGGCTGGCGAGCCGCAATGCCTCCGCGTAAGCTTCATCGTAATTGTCACCATGCAGCACCACGTGACCGCCGAAACTTCGCGTGGCCGTCACCTTGACCAAAGGCGTCGGCAACGGCATCACAATGTGGGCTCGAATGCCCCGGCGCGCCGCGTGGTACGCCACGCCTTGCGCGTGATTCCCGGCGCTGGCTGTGATCACGCCGCGCCGCGCTTCCTCCGCGCTGAGGGTAAGAAGTTTGTTGAGCGCGCCCCGCTCTTTGAATGCCCCCGTCATCTGCAGATGTTCGAGCTTCAGGTGAACGTCGTGCCCCGTCAGCCGCGAAAGCGCTTCTGAGCGTGGACACGGTGAGAGGAAAATAGCGTCTTTCAGCCTTCGGCGCGCTCGCTCGATATCGTCCAGCGTGACGCACAGCTCGCCGAAACCGCCGCTCGCCGCCTTGCGCGGCGCGACCGCGTGCCTTTCTCGCCTTGGATGCTTCACGTTACGGTCTGTTGCGGCCATTGCCCGCACAGAATACGATAAAAACCCGTAACGGCACAAGGCGAAGCGCGCCCTGCGGCCCACGGCGCCATGGCTTGCCATAAAGACAGGCTTTCGAGAAATGGATTGAAAAGAATCCGCACCAGTGCTAACCTTCCGACAGTAGCATAGTCTAACTAGGTTAAGGAGGCTGCTCGATGCGCTGTGATGAAATCCCACCCGGAACCCTCTGCCTGATGCTGAAGGAAAGAGGGCTTTGCAGGCTGCGGAAAAAGTCTTTCGGGAGTTGACGTAGCGTCGGCTTCCAGCCGGCAACTCGCTTCAATTCAACGGAGGCCGGCAAGATACCGGTGCTACGTTCGCGGCGGCATCAAGTTTTTCCGCAGCCGATTTAGCCCCTGGTTGCGTCGGCCAGCGGCTAAAGCCGTTGGAGTCTACGACGCGCTGCGGCATGACTGAA
>JASHON010000061.1 GCA_030041095.1 Terriglobia bacterium | reverse complement strand
TTTTAGCCCGGTTTAATTGGACAGCACCGTGAAAAATTCCGTGCCCCTGCCGACCCGTTCCCCTCCGCCGCCGGGGGAACCTGGTTTTCAAACCAGCCTTCAGGGGCGAAGTTTGTTCAATAGAATCAACAAGCGGTTTGCTGGCCCGAAGCTAATTTGGACAGCCCTGGGTTTCAAACCCGCCCCTACCCCAAACGTCGTCATCGCTTTGCGGGTGTCGAGAAGCGACATGACCCACTGATAGGAAGCCACATTGAGTTGGCGGGCACGTGGCCGTAAGGAATCGGCAAAGGCTAACCATGGCATTTGGGTCCTGCGGATTGGGGGTGTATAATCTCACTCAGTGGGGTGTGCCAATCATGGGCAAACCGGTAAATATCCGCCGCTATTGGGCGGTGTTAATGATCGCTCTGACGTTGAGTATTGGCGTTCTGATCGGAACGGTCATTACCCACGGAGTCCGGGCGGACCGCGAGTTACCGATCGCTCCCGGAGCTAAGCTGCTGGGCGATCCCTCGCCCGTCAAGCTCTCGAATTCCTTTTCAAACATTGCGGCTGCCGTCAGCCCGGCGGTCGTGAATATCGATACCACATCTGCGGTGCAATTAGGTAGCGGATCTGGTTCTAGCAGCGGTCCTTTCAAGCATTTCTTCCAATTCGGGCCGGGCGGACTGCAGGGCCATGTGATGAAGCAGGAGAGCCAAGGCTCCGGCGTTATTCTAGATTCGGCTGGATACATCCTCACCAACGACCACGTGATCGTGCAAGACGATCAGCAACCCGTCGATTCCATTCAGGTATACCTCCGGAACCAGGACACTCACACTCGTGGTTACCAGGCCCGGGTGATCGGCTACGACGCATGGACGGACCTTGCGGTGCTAAAAATCGACGCGCACAGGTCGTTGCCGGCTGCCAGCCTGGGCGATTCAAAATCGATGCGCGTGGGTGATTGGGTTCTGGCCATCGGCAGCCCATTCGGATTGAGAACCTCAGTGACGGCCGGTATCATCAGCGCTAAGGGTCGGGAGATCGAGCCCGGCATGCAAGGGGAGTTCAAGCGGTTTATTCAAACGGACGCTGCCATTAATCCGGGTAACAGCGGCGGACCGCTGGTGAACCTGGCCGGTCAAGTGATCGGAATCAATACGGCGATCGCCACCCGCCGCGACTCTTATGACGGTGTGGGTTTTGCCGTGCCTTCCGACGTGGTCAGAAAAGTCTACAACGACATCATCCAGCATGGTGTGGTTCAACGAGGGGCCATCGGAGTGAACTTCGATGAGTTTCAAAATCCTGCGCTGGTGAAAGGCTTTGGAGCGCGCTACGGCGTAGTTGTGCAGGCGGTTCAGCCTGGAACACCTGCGGACCGGGCCGGCCTCAAGCTCGGAGACGTAATTACAGCGGTCGATTCCACTCCGGTCCATGATGGGGATGAACTGCTGGATGTGATATCCAACACGAACCCGGGCACTCGCGTCCAAGTGGAATACCTGCGGGACGGGAAGCGGCAGACCACGTCAGTCGTGGTGGGTAGCATGAACAAAATCGCAGGAAATCAGGGCATTGGGCCGGTCTTCCAGGAGAAAACCCCTAAGTCCGCAGTAAAACAGGGCGGCATTCTGGGCTTGACCGTAACCGACCTTCCCTCCGACGTGGCGAAGGGAGCTTATCAGCAGTTGCACCTTTCGCAACCCGAGGGCGTTCTCGTCGAAAGCGTCGAGCCCGCCGGCTTTGCGGATGGCCTCGGGATTCAAAAGTTCGATATCATCCTCAGCATCAATCATATCCCGCTACATTCCATCAACGATTTTAACCGTGTGCTATCGGGGCTCAAATCCGGACAAGACGTCTTGTTCCTGCTTGCGCAACGGAGTGGGATGGGATACAGTACCCGCTTCGTGGCAGACGAGCTTCCTTAATTTTTCGCGGATGACGGTTAAGTTTTTACTTATCTGGTCGATAATTTATTAAGGAGCTATGCAGCAAAGCGTGCCACATCGGAAACTGATGGGCGTTCGGGCTGGTGCACTAACGATCACGGTGGTCTTTTGCGTGATCCAGGTGTACGCTTCTTCCCAAACTGGGAAATGGAATGCCACAACCCATAAGGCACCCATCGGTCACAAGCGGCGGACAGAGATGCGGTCTAAGGGTATCCACGAGCGTTATCACGCTCTGCGAGGACGCTTAGCCCGGGCCCGCCACTTGGTTTACCACCGACGCCGCTATGCCCGCACCAGAGAATCGCGCTCCTACCCGCATTACCTCTCGACGGCTTCCCACATCAGCCCGGAGCGAACCGATCAGATTCAGGAAGCCTTAATTCAGGCTGGCGACTTACAGGGCGAACCGACGGGCCGCTGGGATGCCGAGACCCGCGAAGCTATGAAGAAATATCAGGAAGCAAACAGGTTCACGCCTACGGGTTTACCTGACGCTAAATCACTTATGAAGATGGGATTAGGGCCTCATCCTTTACCCGCCGATCTCGATCCCACGGCCCAGACCTCCGGCGATTCTGGCTCGCCCTCTGCAGACGCTGGAACGTCAGAACGATAACTCTGTATCAATCTGCGCGCGTTGCAGCCTCCCGCTAAAATCGATGTAGACGGACTTCCACTCCGAATAGAAGTCCAAAGCCGCAACAGCCGCCTCCCGATGTCCATTCCCTGTCTGCTTCACTCCGCCAAAGGGAAGATGCGTTTCAGCGCCAATGGTCGATGCGTTCACGTAGAAAATGCCCGTCTCCATGTCCCGCATCGCACGAAAGGCTTTGTTCAAATCTCGCGTATAGATGGCAGAGGAAAGGCCATAGGGGACGGCGTTCCCAAATTCTACTGCTTCGTCAAGGCTTGAGCACGGCAACAAGGCGACGACCGGCCCAAAAATCTCTTCCTGCACAATCCGCATGCGCGGGTCACAGTCGCCAAAGATCGTTGGTGCGTAAAACGAGCCACCGGAGCACCCCTTCGGCCTGAGGCGCTCACCGCCTGTTAGCAACTTCGCTCCCTCCTCTTTGCCAATGCGGACGTATTCTTCGACCTTATGAAGTTGCTGCTCGTTGATGAGCGGCCCAAGCTGGACGGAAGGGTCGAGGCCGTTGCCAGGCTTCAGCGCGCGGGCGCGCTCTACAAACTTAGAGGAGAAAGCCTCGTAAATATCCTTGTGGACGACAATCCGGCTAGCGGCGGTACATCGCTGGCCCGTGGTTCCGAATCCGCCCCAAACGGCCCCGTCCACAGCGAGTGCCAGGTCCGCGTCTTCCATCACCAGAATTGCGTTTTTGCCGCCCATTTCGAGCGTCAAATGCTTGAACGATACCGCACACGCGGCAGCCACCTCCTTACCCACGGCTGTCGATCCGGTGAACGAGACCGCGCGAACCGCCGGATGCGCTACCAAAGCGCGGCCCGCATCCGGCCCGCTCGACGTGACCATATTCACCACGCCCGGCGGAATGCCTGCTTCTTCCAGAATCTTCACCAAATTCAGCATCGAAAGCGGCGCTTCCGGCGACGGCTTCATGACGATTGTGTTGCCCAGGATCAGCGCAGGCATCGATTTCCAGGCTGGAATGGCCATAGGGAAGTTCCAGGGCGTAATCAGCGCACACACGCCGAGTGGGGCTCGCGTGGTCATGCAAAACTTGTTTTGAAGTTCCGAAGGAGTGGTTTGTCCAAACTGGCGCCGTCCTTCGCCTGCCATGTAAAACGTCATGTCAATGGCTTCCTGCACGTCGCCGCGGGCCTCTTCGATCACTTTACCCATCTCGCGGGTCATTTGCCCGGAGAGCTCTTCTTTGCGGCTTACCAGAATCTGAGCCGCGCGATAAAGAATTTCACCACGCTTGGGAGCGGGTGTCAGACGCCAACCGGGATAAGCAGCGCGCGCCGCCTGAACGGCACGATTGACGTCGTCAGCGTCTGAATCCTGAAACTCACCGATGACTTCAGATGAATCGGCAGGATTCAAGCTTTTGAAAACACGCTTCGAGCTTGATTCCAGCCATTGACCGCCAATGAAGTTTTTGTAGAGCATGGCCCGTCTTATTTCCCGATGTCCTTAATCAGCACCGCGTCCGTCGTATAGTTGCCGCGTGAGAGTGCCAGATCGCCTTTCGGCGACCAAGCGAAATTGTAGATCACATCTGAAGTGAACTGCGTCACCTGCTTCGGCGGTCCGCCGGAAATAGACTGCGCCCAGATGTTGGAAACGCCCTTTCGGGTGTCAACATAGTCGATCGAACGGCCGTCCGGGCTCCAGCGGAAAAGGCTGTTCCCGGGCGCATTGGCTTTACACGGAAACATCTTTGCCGGCTGCCCTCCGCTGATGGGAACGACGGCGATCTCCACATTGGTGATGTTGGCTGCATCCAGGAACGCAACCCACTTGCCGTCCGGCGAAACCGCCGGAGCGAGGGAAGGATAGCTTGTGAGCCGCGTGGCGGTCCCACCGCTGATAGGCGCCTTCCAAAGAGAGGCCTGGCCGGCCACGTACGACTCGAAAACTACCCACTTCCCATCGGACGTGCAGGAAGGATACTGAGTCACTCCACGAGCAATTTCTTGCGTTGAGCTGCCGTCGCTCTTCATCCTCCAGAGGCTCATGGTCCCGTGCTGGTAGACGGTAAACACCATCATGTCATTGTGCCCGCAGGCGGAAACCTGGCCGCCCACAGCATGCCCAGAAACTCCCGCTCCTGGCGATATCTGGCGAGGAGTGCCGCCCGCCGTATCCGTAACCCACAGTCCACCGTGCGCGTGGTAAACAAGGCTGCCGTCGGCCAGCCAGGTAACGCCGTTCTTCGCGGTGTCGGCTCCGGTCTCGGAAGTGATCTGCAGGGCCTGGTTTGAGTCACCGTGCGGCGCCACCCAAAGTTCTGACGGGCTTTCGCTCTTGATCGCTACCAAAGCCCGTACGTGCTGAGCCAGGCTGATGTCAGAATAAGTGCTCAAATCATGGGTGATTCTTCGCGTTTTTCCACCAGGATAGGTAAGCTCCCAGATCTGGCTGTTGGCAGACATGATGAGCCCGCTGCCATCCGGCAACCATGCGAGCCCGGCGGTGTAATCCCAATGCTTCTTCCCAACCGGCGTCTCGCTCTGGCCCGTGGCGGCAACAGCCTCCAGGGCTTGGTACGCCGCTCCTCCTCCAAGACTTTGGACAGGCACGGCAATGACTCTGCCGTTGGGTGACCAAGCCGGAGCCCAGTCCTGCACGAAAAGGTCGGGCAGAGTGCGGGCGGCTAAGACTGTTTGGCCGCTTCCGTCGAGGCTTGCCTCGTCCAACGTAGTCCTGCCCTGCCTGATCTCTGCAAGGCTAACAAAGGCAACTTTCTTGCCGTCCGGAGAAAGCGCCGGACCTGAGCTCAAATCCGAAGCCACTTCCTGGGCAGGCCCTCCGAGCGCGGGCATTCGATAGAGGGCTCGTAGTCCGCTCTGTGCACTGGAAATCGCGTAGTAAAGATAATCTCCGTCGTCTGAGAAAGCGAGCCCTCCATACTGCGAATCGGACGAAGGCAAGACTTGCGCATCCCCGCTTGTCGCTACTTGCAGAATATGGAGACTCTCGGCGCCGACGTCGCCCGTCGAATAAGCCACGTACTTGCCGTCCGGCGAGATTGCCACGTAGGAGACTTTGCCCGTGTGCGTCATCTGCGAGATTTGCATATTCGCGAACGGCAGGGTTTTTGATTCCCGATGCGCAAGACGGTAGAAGCCGAAGACCACGGCGATACCCAAAGCAACCGCGATTGCTACGGTAGAGATCATGATGCGCTTGTGGCGCTTCATCAGGCCGGCAATGATCTCGGAATCGGAGCTGTCGTGCAGCGGAACGGCGCCGGATTGTGGACTTGCGCCGATCGCTGAAGGCTCCCACCGCCGCGCGGCTTCCGGAGATGGCGTGGCGGCTCCCGATGACGGCTTGTCAGGCGCAGGTTGAAAGCCGGCGCTTCCGGATGCAAAGGCGCGGCTACGCCCTGAATCCGAGTCGCGCTTCAGCCGCTTCAGGTCGGCTCTCAGCTCAGCCGCCGTCTGGCAGCGCAGAGTGCGATCCTTCTCGAGCGCCTTGCCGATGATCTCTTCCAGCCTTGCAGGGACCGCCGGGTTCAGTTTGGATGGCGGCGCGGGCTCTTGTGTGAGAATGGCGCTAAAGGTGACGGCGGCCGTTGAGCCCGAAAACGGCTGCTCTCCCGTCGCCATCTCATACAGCACGCACCCGAGGCTGAATAAATCCGTTCGCGCATCCAACTCCTCGCCGCGCGCCTGCTCCGGACTCATGTATGCGACCGTGCCTACGATGGCGCCTGGGCTCGTCAGGTTCGCCGCATCGATCGACGCGGTAGGCGTATCGCCGGCCAGGATTTCCTCTCCCGCTCGCTGTTCTCCAACCTCCAGACCCTTCAACTTCGCCAGCCCGAAATCGAGAATCTTCACGTCACCGCGCCTGGTGATGAATATATTCGCAGGCTTGATGTCTCGATGAATGATCCCTTTCGAATGCGCCGCATCCAGCCCATCCGCAGTTTGAATCGCAAGATCCACCACCTCGTCCGTGGATAAAAGGCTCGGAACCGAAAATCCGGAGTTGGGAGAGTTTGTGGGATTCCGGCCTGCGGATTTCGATCGTCCCAGCCGGTCCTTCAGCGTTTGGCCCTCCAACAACTCCATGGCGATGAACGGCTGACCGTTTTCTTCTCCAATATCGTAGATCGTGCAGATGTTGGGGTGGTTGAGGGCAGCAATCGCCCGCGCTTCGCGTTTGAAGCGATCCACCGCATCGGCGTTTAACGGATGTCTCCCCAGTCCGCCCGCAAACTCATCATCCCCGCGGCCGCCCGGGCTCGCTCCTGCGCCCGCCAGAAACTTCAACGCCACCAGGCGGCCCAGGCGCAAGTCTTCGGCTTTATAAACCACGCCCATACCGCCGCCACCGAGCTTTTCCATGATCCGGAAGTGTGAAATCACCTGTTCCATAATCACGCGATCCTGAAAACTTTTTTGGCGCCGGCGCCGGTCGGTCAGCAGGCTGGCGGCGCTATGATTCTAGCACTTCGCAAGCGCACCCAGGCGGCATCACTGTCTGCCCTCTTCATTCTGGAGATGATACCATCAGTAGCTATGCGGAGATTCGTTACGCTGGCTTTAAGCTTCGTCGGATTGTTCGACGCCGTTTATCTCTGGTGGGTTTACGCATCACCCTCGCACCCAATGGCTTGCCTGGGAACGGGCTGCGACGTGGTGCGGGCAAGCGCTTACGCGCACGTGTGGGGCGTTCCCACGCCTGTTTACGGCGTAGCCATGTACGCTACGCTCGCGATACTTGCCTTCGCTGAGGTGATGGCGGGAAGAATCCTGGCGGCAGTCATTCGCACTCTCATCTTGTTGGTTGCGGCCGCCGGTTTGGTGGTATCCGCAATCCTCACCTCAATCGAAGCATTCAAACTGCATGCATTTTGCGACTGGTGCCTGCTCTCTGCGATTGTTGTGACTCTGATTCTCATCGTCTCCGCGCTTGGAATGCGCCGCGCTACGCCTCCCCCCGAAGGCATCGCGGCGCTGCAAATGGTGCGCGCACAGTTTGTACTTTTTATTATTGCGGTCATCGTAGGTCTCGTTGTGTTCTGGCATCTCTCCCATTCCGGTGAATTTACAGCGGCCCAACGCGTGAATGCCGCAACGTTGGAAGCCCGCCTGGTTCGTCCGGACAGCCCGGCTACCGGGAATCTTGCGTCGCCGGTAACGGTCGTCGAGTTTGGCGATTTTGACTGTCCCTTTTGCAAGCTCACTCAAACGTCCGTTCAGCAACTTTTGAAGCAGTATGGCTCTCAAATCAAATTTGTGTTCCGTCAGTTTCCTATGGACCTGCTGAACCCCAACATGCATCCCGAGGCCGAAAAAGCGGCGGAAGCCAGTGAATGCGCCGCTGCACAGGGAAAGTTCTGGCAGGCGGATCCCCTGTTTTATCAGAACCAACCCAACCTTGCTGTCCCAGCGTTGGAAAAATACGCAGCGCAGCTTGGATTAAACACCAGCGAATTCGACCAATGCCTCAGCAGCGGGCAAATGGCGGCGCGAGTGCGAGGAGACTTTGAGGATGGGAGAGCGGTGGGAGTGAACGGAACTCCTACGTTTTTCGTTAACGGCCGGGAGATGCTGGCGCCAACTTACGCACAGTTGTCCCAGGCGGTCGATGCGGCGCTCGCGCGCAGCGGATTTACAACGGCGCAAGCCGGGAACGCAAAGGCGCGCTCGACCCAGGCAGCGAGTGCTGAAAACAGCGGGGTGAAAAGCACTGCGTCCGGCAACGGGGCCGCCGCGCCGGCCGCCTCCATCCCAAGCCTCAACGCCGGGAATCCGTTTTCACAGGTTGCACAGTCGAATCCGCTGGCCTGCAGCGCGCAGGATGCTTCCCTGGCGCAGCCTACGCTCATCCACACCGCAGCGGCTCAAAAAATCTATGAGAGCAGGCCTAAGCCAGTGTTTGTGGACATACGGTCTGCCGACGAGTATGCGGCCGGCCATATTGCCGGCGCGATCAGCATCCCGATTGAGGAAATTCAGCAGCAGTGGTCCAGCCTGTCCCGGAACCGAACGCTCGTCTTTTACCAAGCCAATCAAGGAGGATCGGGCGAGGACGTGTGCGCATTCAGCCGGGCGGCCGCACGCGTGCTTTTGCTGCACGGGTACGACCCGAGCCGCGTGAAAGTCTATGAAGATGGGCTCGACGGATGGAAAAAGAGTGGACTTCCCGTCGCAAAGTAGGAAAGCACGACGTTAGACGCCGCGTGGCTTCACTGCCTCAAATCCGTCTGAAGCGCGACGTCGGAGGCGGAGATCGCACGCACCCGGATGAAACCGGGCAGCGCATTCCAGGCGCGCCGCAACGGTACCTGGAGGAGGGATAGCGACCCCATATAGGCGTATCCGGAAAAGAACAGAAGCACAAACGGCGTGGTGAGATAATTCTGAATGGATACGGAATAAGCCGCCGTCAACAGAAAGTAGGCGGCGAGCACCAATTCGACGAAGGGAATCCATCCGACTTTCTTCTGATATTTCTTGCCCACCCAAGCCGCGCTTCGAGTTTCCACGCGGTACTTAGGCGTGCGGACGAATTCCGATTTCACACCGCAAAACGCTTCGATCACCGCCTTGGCATTCACGATGGAAAGCCCGATTCCAGCCGCCATGAGGCACGGAATAAACTTCAAACGAGCCGTCCAGCCGCGGGGATACAGCGAGCGTTGCGCCACCATATAAAACGTTCCCACCGAGCAGGTCGAGGCAATAAACATGGGCAAGTCAAGATAGAGCATCTGGAACCAGCCCTGGTAAAAGCGGACGATGATGGCTGGAAAAAGTATGAGTGAAAACGCCACCATGAGGGGATAAGAAATATTCGCGGTTAAATGGAGGGTTGCTTCCACTTTGATGTAAAGAGGCTGGTCGCTGGCCCAGACACGCGGCAAGAGTTTCCTGGCGGACTGGATCAGGCCCTTGGCCCATCGCGCTTGCTGGGACTTAAACGCATTCACGTCAACGGGCAATTCGGACGGGCACTCGATTCGGGGATCATAAACGAACTTCCAGCCTTTCAGTTGCGCCCGATAACTCAAATCCGTATCTTCGGTCAGCGTATCGTGTTCCCAGCCACCCGCGTCGTCGATGGCCGCACGCCTCCACATGCCGGCCGTGCCATTAAAGTTGAAGAAACGGCCGGATAGATACCGGGCGCCATGTTCGATGACAAAGTGGCCGTCGAGGATGATGGCCTCTATTTCCGTCAGATTCGAATAGTGCCGGTTGATCCAGGTCCAACGGCCTTGCACCACGCCGACGCGAGCATCCGAAAAATAAGGCAGCATGTCCCTGAGAATCGAAGGTGGAGGGACGAAATCGGCGTCGAAGATCGCCACAAACTCGCCCGTGCTTTGCTTCAACCCCTCCGCCAGCGCCCCGGCCTTGTATCCGGCGCGATCGTCGCGATGAAGATAGGTGATGGGAAACCCGGCTCGCTGGTATTCACTCACCAGCCGCGAGCATAGAAAGCGAGTGTCATCCGTTGAGTCGTCGAGTACTTGGATTTCCAAGAGATCGAGTGGATAGTCAATGCGCGTCACGGCCTCCATCAACCTCTCGATCACGTACCGCTCATTGAACAGCGGAAGCTGGATGGTGATGCGTGGCAGCGTTTCAGGAAGTTTCGGCGGGTCTGCAAGCTTACGACGGTTTTTCAGATAGAGATAGGTAAGGGCGTAGCGGTGAACGCCGTAAATCGAAAGAATGCCAAGAAAAACGAAGTAAGGAATCAATATCGATAAATCAAAGGCGTTGGGCTCGTACAGGCCTTGAAAAGGCGTGGTACGGAATATTATTCCGACGTAATGAACGACGGGATGGAGCGGATTCGCCCACGCAATGGGAAACAAAGTCAGCATGATACTAAACTTAAGAGACGCGGAGCGCGCAACGCCCGCCTTCCCTTCAGCCCTTCGGCCGTCAGGGCGCCCGAAGCCGGCGCCGCGGCTCGCTACGCCGCGGGATTAGAGAAACCTAGTAGTCCATTATAGGCCGGAAATGGTTGAGATCAAACATGTTCCTGCTTTCCACTCACGCGCGCTGCCCGTTGGCGCTCGCCCTCGATCAGAGCGATGGCCTCGGCGCCAATCGCTTTCCCCTGGCCCACCGGTCCGATTCCTTCCCCTGTTTTCGCTTTCACGCTCACCTGGTCCGTTTGAATCTTCAGCGCCCGCGCCACCTGCGCGACCATCGACGGAATATACGGCGCCAATCTCGGCCGTTCCAAGCCAATCGTGGCGTCCACATTCACGATGCGAAAGCCGGCCTCAGCCAGCATTTCCCGCACCTGGCGCAGGAACGACAGGCTCGAAGCGTCCCGCCAACGCGGCGACGAATCCGGGAAATGCCGGCCGATATCCCCCAAACCTGCAGCTCCCAGCAACGCGTCGCACAGAGCATGAGCCAGCGCATCGCCATCGGAGTGGCCCATCGGACCCTTTTCAAAGGGTATTTGCACTCCGCCCAGAATCAGCTTCCGGCCGCGGACCAGACGATGGAGGTCATTGCCCAGGCCAACTCGCTGGGATGAAAATCGAGCATAAGGTGGCTTGCTTGTGTTCGCGGCCAAGATTTCTCCGCTGAATCAATCCGAGTCGTGATCCAGGTCCTTACCCTGCCGCTCCAACCGAATAAACAGCCGCGCCAACGGCAGGTCTGATGGCTTGGTGATCTTGATGTTCCGGTCTGAACCCATCAGAACTGAGACTTTGGCCCCCAGCCGCTCTACCAGGCTGGATTCGTCCGTCCCTTGAAATCCATCAGCTCCAGCACGGTCGAACGCCTGGCGAAGAAGGTCGTAGCGGAAGGCTTGAGGCGTTTGCACCAGAGCGATGCGCTCCCGCGGTATCGTACCCAGAATTCTGCCGCGGTCCAACTGTTTCACGGTATCGACACTGGGGATGGCGAGAATGGCTGCCCCTTCTTTGCGCGCCGCCTCCACCACGCGCTCGATCATTTCCGCCGTAATGAACGGCCTCACCGCGTCATGCACCACCACGACTTCAGTGGAAGGCGGCGCCATGGCCAACGCGCGCGAAACCGTCTCCTGCCGGGTGGCTCCGCCTGGAGTGAGCTGAAGCGGTTTCAGCAAATGTTCCGCCTCCACGGCCTTTTGGACGCGTTCCATCTCTGCCGGGCGCACAGCCAGGAAGATTTGCCCGATCGGGTCACTCATGGCAAACTTTCGCAGTGTGTAAACAAAAATCGGCGTTCCTCCGATGCTCAGGAACTGCTTCGGGGTCTCGCGCCCCATCCGAGTGCCCACTCCTGCCGCCGGGATAATGGCCAAAACGCTCATCTGCGTATTTCCTTCAGGACGACTGCGCAACAGGCTCCGCCCGTCCGCGTTCGTCGTACTTGCCGAAAATCATTCGCCCTGCCGTGGTTTGCAAGACGCTCGTTACAGCGATATCGATGGTTTTGGAGATCATTTTTCGAGCGTTGTCCACCACCACCATCGTGCCGTCGTCCAGATACGCAATACCCTGGTTGTACTCCTTGCCTTCCTTCAAGATAAACACTCGCATGATCTCACCCGGCAGGACCACGGGCTTCAAGGCGTTGGCCAGATCGTTGATGTTCAAGACCGGCACGCCTTGCACCTGCGCGACCTTGTTCAGATTGAAATCATTGGTGACGATTTTCGCATCGGTCAACTTTGCAAGCTCGATGAGCTTGAGGTCAACGCCGCGAACCTTCGGGAAGTCCTGGTCAGCAATCTGCACGTCGACGGAGCTCATCTTTCGCATCCGCTGGAGAATATCCAGCCCGCGGCGCCCGCGGTTTCTCTTCAGAGAATCCGACGAATCCGCCACCATCTGCAGCTCCCTCAAGACGAACTGCGGAACGATCAGCGTTCCCTCAACAAAGCCCGTTTCGCAAACGTCCGAAATGCGGCCGTCAATGATGACACTGGTATCCAGAATTTTCGCGCCTCTCGACACTCCCGCCGCCCTGGGAAAGATGGCGCCCCACAGCGAACCCTCGGACGACTTTCCCTTGGCCGCGCCGGCCGCGAAGCCCAGATAAGCGAAGCAAACCAGAAGGAGCAACTCGGAGTAAAGAAGCAAGGGGCCCTTCACGCCCGCGTCGCTAAGCAGGTGGCTCACCATCAAAGCCGCCAGGATGCCCACGCTGAATCCAACCGCCGCGCCAATCAGACGGTTGACCGTGAATCTCCGCAACCGCATCTCGAAGCCAACCAGGAATACACCCAAGGCGCCACCGAAGACGGCTGATTCCAGCGGCGGCCAATGGAACGGGCGGAAATGATAAGAGGTCAAGACGAAAATGAAGACGAAAATCGCGCGCGCCAACCAGATTTCCAACCACACAAATCTCACCACCTTTCCTCACGAAGTAACCGCGAGCCGTGACGATTCACCGATGGCCGAGCTGCGCGCAATCCATCCGCAATCGCCAATGGCTAGTTACCGCGTCAGTATAGTATCACTTCTCACCGCTTACCGGGCGCTCGACGGCTCTTATTCTCCCCGATAACGCGACTTGATGACGATGGGCGAGCCCGGAAAGCCAAACTGCTCGCGAATCCTGTTTTCCAAATAACGCTCCACCGAAAAATACAGGGGGCGGCGTTGGTTGGTAAACGCCACGAAGGTGGGCGGCGCCGTGCGGGCCTGTGTGAGGTAATAGAGCCGGAGCGGCTTCGATACCGGATTGGGCACCCGGTCCAGCCGAAGCGTTTGCACGAAGCGATTCATTTCCGCGGTGGTCACGCGGAACTCCCGCGCGCGCGCCACTTCAATCGCCGTTTCAATCAGGCGGTCCATTCGCTGTCCTTTGAGCGCAGAAACAAAGACAATCGGCGCGTAGTCCAGGTATTTGAGCCGGCTGCGGATGGTTCGCGTCATATCTTGCGTGGTGGTTGGGCCTTTTTTGATCGCGTCCCATTTATTCACGACAATCATTACGGATCGGTGGCTCTCATGGGCGTAGCCGCCAATGTGGGCGTCCAGCGCCGTAACGCCCTCCTCGGCATCGAGCAGCAATAACGCCACTGCGGACCGTTCCAGGTGTTTGCGCGCTTGCACCACACTTAATTTTTCCGCCAGTAAGCGCGTTTTCCCCTTCCGCCGGATTCCCGCCGTATCGATGAGCCGCAGACGATGGCCATGGCTTTCGATCTCTGCATCGATCGCGTCACGCGTTGTGCCGGCTTGCGGAGTCACTATGGAACGCTCTTCGCCAATGAGCCGATTCAGGAGGGTTGACTTGCCCACATTGGGCCGTCCGATGATGGCGATGGGGATGACGGAATCCTCTCTCGTGCACGGCGCTATGGCCCCAAAATTCTGCGTCACATAGTCCAGGAGGTCGTCCACGCCGAGGCCGTGCTCGGCGGAAACGGGAAACAAGTCAGGGATGCCAAGACGGTAAAACTCCGCTGTCTGGGGCGCAGCCAGGTACGTATCGACTTTGTTTACGGCCAATGCGAGCGGCTTGCCATGCTGATGCAGCCGTTTGGCCAATTCCGCATCGAGCGCCGTTGCGCCGTCATGGGCGTCCGCAACAAGGATCAAGACCGCTGCTTCATCGATTGCCGACTGCGCCTGACTGAAGATCGCGCCTGCCAGGAGATCCTTTCCGTCCAGTACCAGCCCACCCGTATCAATCACTTCGAAGTGCTTTCCTCTCCACTCCGCGACAGCATAGATGCGGTCGCGAGTGATCCCTGGCTCGTTTCCGACCAAGGCGCGGCGATTTCCACAAATCCGGTTGAACAGTGTGGACTTGCCGACATTCGGCCGGCCCAATATGGCGACGCGCGGGAGACTCATCGGATTTATTCTTGCACAGAGCCATGGACGCGAGCCTGCATTTCTTTGGAAACGAATGCTGGCCTTGCTGATGTCGCGTCCTACCCGCAATGCCAACCCGCGCCATATCGTGAACTCTTCGCGTACGCTCTTCGTATCGACCAAGACGCGCCAGGAACGGGCCCCCTTGCAATCGGAGCGCAACGCTATGCTGATGATCGATCTGTTGCGCTCCTACGTAGCGACGCGGTGATTCGAGGAGGATCTGTAAGGCTTCAGCTACTCGGCAAAGCGAAAAGCCGCAGGGGCTAAAGCCCGGCCGTCGGCGGACCTGGGTCGGCATGACTGAAGTCATGCCCTGATACGGGACTACCGAAGCGGCTGCTGGGGTGCCCGGGAAATGGCGTGTGAAAAGTAGAAACCGCAGGGGCGAGGCGCAGCCTCGCCCTAAATCATTCGATCACTGGCGCTCCCGGAAAGGCAAGCCTTTCCGCACGTCAGGCGGCGGAGCCGCAGCGTGGCTCAGCGGCAGGCCTCAACCAATGTTTTTAGTTCAGCGAGCCTTTTCGAGATGCAGGAGAGAACGGCGGAGCAGAGCCGGAGGAAGGCCCAGCGACGGAGGGCGGGGGGATTTCAGACAATTTCACCAAACCTTCGACCCAGGAGGACATTGTTTGCTCGTTGCGTAACAGATCGCCCAGCGTGATCCTGCTGAGGACCGAATCAACCACAAGCTGGACCTCGCGCCAGAGCGAGCGAATGGAGCAATCCACGGAATTCGTGCAAGTATCCACCACGCCCGCATGGCGATCGCAAAAGCCCGGCTCGAACAAACGGCCGCCCAGCAGCCCAAGAAGATCGCCCACGCGAATGCTATCCGCCGGCCGCGCCAGGCTGTATCCGCCCAATTTGCCCCGCGTACTCTGCACATAGCCGCCGCGTCGCAGCAGCCTCATAATCTTGGCGACGTAGGGCATTGATATTCCTTCAGCGCGGCTGATTTCCGGGATCGTCAAGCTGCATTCCGAGCCCTGCCGGCCGAGCCTGAGCAGGCAGCGCAGACCGTATTCTTCGTTTGCCGTAAATCTCATAACTTCTTCTTACCAGACGCCGAGCTGCAGCCGGGCCGCTTCGGACATCTTCGTCATATCCCAGGGTGGATCCCAAACCAAATCAACTTTAACGGATTTCACTCCTGGAATCTCTTTGATCTTTGCTTCCACTTCCGGCGGCAGCGTGCCGGCAACCGGACACGTGGGGGCCGTGAGCGTCATTCTCACATAAACATCGCCGCTCCGCTCAGCCTTGATCTCGTAAACGAGCCCAAGATCGTAAATGTTCACCGGAATTTCCGGATCGTAGCAGGTCCTTAGCGCTTCAACCGCCTTATCCTGGAGTTGAATCGCCTCAGAGACGCTCAGGACTTCCGCGCTCTCGCTCAAATCTGCAGGACCGCCTTCCGCCCGATCTTTTTGCTGTTGTTCAGCGTTGCCGTTCGTCATCGTCCTATTGCTCAGTTGACACCGTACCCTCATCCCCTTCGAGCGCAGACCGCAGCGTGTGCCAAACCAACGTCGCGCATTTGACGCGCGCCGGGTAGTGGCTCACGTTCGAAAAAACCGCCAGCTTCCCCAGTGACGCGCCATTGCGCGCCGCGTTCTCTCCACACGTCACAAGCTCGTGAAAGCGCTCGAAGAGCGTCCGAGCCTCAACAACGGTTTTGCCTCGGACGGCTTCCGTCATAATCGATGCCGACGCCGTGGAAATTGCGCAGCCCACGCCCTGAAAGCTCACGTCCGCGACACGGTCGTTTTCAAGCTTCACAAACACTTGCACGCGATCTCCGCACAGCGGGTTGTACCCGCTGGCGGTACGGACCGGATCCTCGATCTTGCGGAAGTTCCGGGGACGCTTGCTGTGATCCACCACCATTTCCTGGTACAGATCGCTGAGCCCCGCCATCAGGAGAATGTCTCCTTCACCTTATGGATACCGGCAACAAGCGCATCAATCTCTTCGCGGCTATTGTAAAGCCCGAGCGAGGCGCGCGTCGTGGCCGGAACGCCGAACCGGTCCATCACCGGCTGCGCGCAGTGATGACCGGTGCGCACGGCAATACCTTCGTAGTCGAGGACCGTACCCACATCGTGCGGATGGATGCCGTTCAGGACAAACGACAGCACGCCGGCTTTTTCCCGCGCCGTTCCAATCATCCGAAGATCAGGAATCGCCGAAAGGGCTTCTGTTGCGTACGCCAGAAGTCCGCGCTCGTAGGATTCCGTGCGCTCCTGCCCCAGTCCTGTCACGTAATCCAGCGCCGCCCCAAGACCAATCGCGCCCGCGATATGCGGAGTGCCCGCTTCAAACTTGTAGGGAAGGGAGTTATAGAGCGTTTTCTCGAACGTGACCGAGCGAATCATGTCACCCCCGCCTTGATAAGGCGGCATGGCCTCGAGCAGCGCGGATTTCCCGTAGAGCACGCCGATGCCCGTGGGTCCGTAAATCTTGTGACCCGAGAACGCGTAGAAATCACAGTCAAGCTCCTGCACGTCCACCCGGAAATGAGGGGCAGCCTGCGCGCCATCGAGCAAGACCGGAATGCCCTCAGCATGGCTTAGCCTGACGATCTCCCGCACCGGGTTCACAGTGCCCAGAGCGTTCGAGACGTGTGCGGCGCAAACCAGCTTGACGCGAGGATTGAGGTGTTTTTCAAACTCATCCATCCGCAACTCGCCCCGGTCGTCGATGGGCACAACGCTGAGCCGGGCGCCCTTTTCCTCGCACAGAATCTGCCACGGGACGATATCCGAGTGATGCTCCAAGGCGGTGATGACGATCTCATCGCCGGCGCCCAGCATCCGGCGGCCGAAAGTTTGCGCCACCAGGTTGATGGCCTCCGTGGCGCCGCGCACGAAGATGACTTCACGGATATCCTTCGCATTCAGAAAATGCCTGACGGTATCGCGCGCACCCTCATAAGCATCCGTTGCACGCTCGCTGAGCTGATGAACGCCGCGATGAACGTTCGAGCAGTCGTGTTTATAGAAGCCGAGGATCGCGTCAAGTACCGCTGCCGGCTTTTGGGTTGTGGCCGCGTTGTCCAGGTAAACGAGTGGCTTATTGTGAACTTTCTGCTTCAAGATCGGGAAGGCCGCTCGCACCGTCTGAACGTCCCAGGCGGTTTTGGAATTCGCGCTTCCTCGTTGGCTCACAGCAGTTCCCATGCTGTTCATAGCGAGTCTTCAGACGTCCAGCCTTTTGAAAGCCGGCCAAGCAGCCGTTCTGCCAGCCGCTGCCGCGCCGGAGCAAAACTGATGCGCCCAATCACTTCGTTGGCAAAGGCGCGAATCAAGAGATGGCGAGCCGCCTCCAGGCCAATCCCTCGGGCGCGAAGATAGAACAAAGCTTCGGAGTCCAACTGCCCCACCGTCGCGCCGTGCGTGCACCGCACATCGTCCGCAAGAATCTGAAGCTCAGGCTTGGTGTTAATCACGGCGTCTTCGGAAAGCAACAGATTCTTGTTGCTCTGGATGGCATCCGTCTTCTGAGCATCCTTTCGAACCAGGATCGCACCGTTAAAAACGCCGGTCGACCGGCCATCAAGGACGCCGCGATAGTATTCACGGCTGCTGCAGTGAGGTTGGGCGTGGTCGAGGCAGGTGTGATGATCCACATGCTGCTGACCCGTCACTTGAAACAGACCGTTCAGCGTGCATTCCGCGCCTTCCCCGGCGAGCACGGCGTTAATGTCGTGCCGGGCCAGCGCCGCGCCCCATGAAACCGAATGAGACAGGAACCGGCTGGAACGCGCCTGAACCGCCTGCACCGTGCCCACGTGGAATGCGTTCTCAGCTTCATCCTGGAGCTTAAGATGCTCGACCGACGAGTCTTCGCCCACCGCTATTTCGGTAACGGCATTCGTGAAACAGGCCTCATCGGTTTGGCCTACGTAGCTTTCGATGATTCCACCACGGGATTGGTGTCCCGTCACGACCAGCGTGCGCGGATGCGTGGCCGTATGCGCGCCATTCGACGCGCGCAGATAGAGCACGTGAACCGGGTTCTTCAAGTCCGTGCCGGGTGCAAGGTGGATCAATGCGCCATCCTGGAAAAAAGCGGTGTTCAGCGCGACGAATGCGTTTTCTCCGATTGCGGCGTGGCGCGCCAGGTGACTTTCGATCCATCGGCCAGGGAGATCACCGGAGGGCTGCTGCTGGGCGCGCCGCAGAGCGACTACTTGCAACCCCTCGGGCAGGTTTTCCAGCGCTGAGAGCTCCGGCGCGAAAAGCCCATCGACGAAAACAATGCGCGCAGCAACGCCCGGGATAGCGTGCCGGTCCAGAAGCGAGGCCGCGGCGCCGTTGGCGCTCGTTTCCGGAGCGCACCAGCGCGTCTCAGCGATCCTGGAAACATTGGTGAACCGCCAAGCCTCGTGCCGCGTGGTTGGAAACCCGGCTTCAGCGAACTCCTCCAAAGCTTTCTTGCGAAGCTCGCCGAGCCACGCGGGAAAATGGTTCGCTTCGCGCTCGAGCCGCATGAAATCCGCAAAATAACTGTCGGTTGCTTCTTTGACCTCAGGCATAGAGTCTGTTTTCCTGCAACTCCTCGTCCAGCCAACCGTAGCCCTTCTTTTCGAGCTCCAGCGCCAGCTCCTTATCGCCGGATTTCACCATGCGGCCGTTGTAGAGGACGTGGACGAAATCCGGAACGATATAGTTCAGCAGGCGTTGGTAGTGAGTGACCACGATGATGGCGCGATCGCCCGATCGCAGCGCATTCACCCCGTTGGCGACCACGCGGAGCGCGTCGATATCCAGGCCGGAATCCGTCTCATCCATGATCGCCAGCGCCGGCTCCAGCACGGCCATCTGAAAAATCTCGTTACGCTTTTTTTCGCCGCCCGAGAAACCCTCATTCACTGCCCGGCTCATCAAGGCTTCGTCGATATCCAGAACCTTCATCTTCTCTCGCACGAGCGAGAGGAAGTCCATGGCGTCCAACTCCGGAACGCCCTGATGCTTGCGGATATTGTTGAGCGCCGCTCTCAGAAAATACATGTTGCTGACGCCGGGAATCTCCATGGGATACTGGAAGGCGAGGAAAATTCCTTCGCGCGCCCGGTCTTCAGGCGCCAGGCTGATGAGATCTTTGCCTTTGTAAAGGATCTCGCCCTCGGTCACTTCGTAGACGGCATGGCCCGCGAGGACTTGTGCGAGCGTGCTCTTTCCGGAGCCGTTCGGCCCCATGATGGCGTGGACCTCGCCCTTGTTGACCTCCAGGTCTACACCCTTGAGAATTTCCTTTCCGGCTGCACGCGCGTGCAGATTCTTGATCTTGAGCATTCGTTCTCCTTGGTTCACTTCCAGCCCATCCGCCGTGCGAGCGAATTGATGTGCGCCACATGATGCCGGCCATGCCACGCGTAGATGGCCACCATATGATCGAGCGTCATCACCCCATTTTCCGGGTGGTAACAAGTTCTCTCGAAATCCGCAGCCTCAAGCGACCTTAGAAGCAAGGCCAGGCGTTCCTGCACGCCGCTCACGACGTTGAGGGAGGGCTCGATGGGAGCAGTCAGCGCATCGTGCAACTTCGCCCACAGCGCCTGATCATAGGGTTTGACCGTCGGATTGTTTTCTGTCAGCATCAAGCGAATGCGAATGTCAGCGTTCAAATGACTATCCGCCAGGTGATGAACCACTTGCCGGACCGTCCAACCGCCGTCGCGATAAGGAGTATCGAGACGAGCGTCGGACAAGCCATCCACCGCATCTCGCAGCCTGGCGGGCATCTCGGCAATCTCGCCAATCAGCCGCTCGCGCTCGGCATAGCCTATCTTGTCTTCAAACTTTAATTTGCCTATCGGGTATCGCAAATCTTCTGCTGCAGCCGATTCCACAATTTACTCCCTTTCGCCTCAGTGGGTTTCCCGTCCCAGCTTGCCGGGCGCTGCCGTGGCTGAATGAACCTGCATCACCGTTACCCCACGCTGCCTTCCAAACTGACGCTCAGCAGCTTTTGCGCTTCCACGGCGAATTCCATTGGCAGCACTTTGAAAACCTCTTTACAGAAGCCGTTGATGATCATAGAAACGGCGTCTTCGGTGGAAATGCCCCGCTGGCGGCAATAAAAAATCTGGTCTTCGCCGATCTTGGAAGTTGACGCTTCATGCTCCACCTGCGTCGTGTTGTTTCGAACCTCGAGATAAGGGAACGTATGGGCCCCGCAACGGTCGCCGATGAGCAGGGAATCGCACTGGGAATAGTTGCGCGCGCCGGCAGCACGCTTCAGAACCTTCACCAGTCCACGATAAGTATTCTGGCCTCGACCCGCCGAGATTCCCTTGGAGACGATGGTGCTTCGCGTGTTCTTGCCCATGTGGATCATCTTGGTGCCCGTGTCCGCCTGTTGGTAATTGTTGGTGACGGCCACGGAGTAAAATTCTCCGACCGAGTTATCACCCTGCAGGATGCAGCCGGGATATTTCCAGGTAATGGCCGATCCCGTCTCCACTTGAGTCCAGGAAACCTTGGAATTCACGCCCAGGCACTTGCCCCGCTTCGTCACGAAGTTGTAGATGCCACCCTTGCCGTCTTTATCGCCCGGATACCAGTTCTGAACCGTGGAATACTTGACGGTGGCGTTATCCAGGGCTACAAGCTCTACGACGGCCGCGTGTAACTGGTTTGTATCGCGCATGGGAGCCGTACAGCCTTCAAGATAGCTCACATAGGCCCCTTCGTCCGCAACGATCAAGGTGCGCTCGAACTGCCCTGAATCCTTGGCATTGATCCGAAAATACGTGGAAAGCTCCATCGGACATCGCACGCCCTTGGGAATGTATGCAAACGAGCCGTCGCTGAACACCGCGGAATTCAACGTTGCATAAAAATTGTCTGTATAGGGCACCACCGAGCCAAGGTACTTTTTTACAAGCTCGGGATGCTTCTCGACGGCTTCCGACATCGAACAAAAAATGATGCCCAACTCGGCCAGCTTTTCACGATAGGTCGTGGCGACTGAAACACTGTCGAAGACGGCGTCTACAGCGACGCCGGCCAAAAGCTCGCGCTCCTTCAGCGGGATGCCCAGCTTCTCATACGTTTCCAGCAGTTTCGGATCGACTTCCTCCAGGCTCTTCGGGCGGCCATTGTTACTTTTGGGGGCCGAATAATAGGTGATTGCCTGATAGTCGATCGGTGGAAAATGGACGTTGGCCCACTTCGGCTCTTTCATGGTGAGCCAGTGACGGTAAGCTTTCAACCGCCATTCCAGCATGAATTCCGGCTCGTGCTTTTTGGCAGAGATCGCCCGAATGACGTCCTCATCAAGCCCTTTCGGAACGGTGTCCGCTTCGATGTCCGTAATGAAACCAAAGCGATACTCCTTATTCGTCAACTGCTCAATTGCCGTCGTTTCTGTGCTCATCGCTATTTCTCCCTGCCCCTCATCATAGACATAACTGTACAATCCAGTCAAGAATGCAATGTTTTCAGTCAATTTTTTCGCACCTTCTTGGTCCTTTGTCCCTTGTCCCTCATCGTTTGCCAGTCACCAACTTCCTCTTGCCTGTAGCTTATAAAATGCTTGTTTTCAAAAACTTGCTGGGATACAAGCAATGCGCAACACGCAACTCGTTTCGTTTCAAATACTTGCTGGGTTTGTTGGTTACAGCGAAAAGATTTACGTTTGTTTCCAAATACTTACTGGGTTTGTTGGTCACAAAAATTCTCAGCGCTCTCACTATCCAAGGCCTGAACGCCATGTCGTATAGCTTCCCGTCGATATGCCTCCCAAGCACTCGAAGCTATGCCCAGCTCCGGCGTTTGAGGTGTGGCGGGTTTCGAACCCGCCGCATATTCGAAAATCCGCAAAGCATCCCCCTGTAGCCTATCAGAGCGCAATGAGACAAGGGAGACGAATAGGACAATTTTTCCATGAGGGTGGAGAGGGGGGAACTTGAGACCGGAGCGGTGAGGAGCTCAAGAAGTCAATGACGGGCTTTCCCTACATTGTAATAGTGCGCCTACAGGGCTGGGGGCGATCATGGAGGAGGCCCCCTGCGGCTCCTACGGAGCCAAGTGCGTCCTGCGTGACGTGGGGCAGCGCCTCAGCCGCCGCCACACAATCTGGAAATCGATCGCGGAGAGTGGGAAATTCCCCCGCTAGGTTTCCGGTTGACTTTTCCCTTATCGAGTTCTAGGATTCCGACATCTCACAGGTTGGAGGAGGGAGTCTATGCGAGGCGTAGTCCGGTTTGTTCCGGGCGTGGTGGTCGCCCTTGTTATAGCCCAGGGGCTGCTGCCATCAGCGTCCGGCCCAGGAGGGACTTGTTTGGACCCGTCGTCGGGGTCCGACCCGTATGTGTTCTACACCGTGGTCACCGGCTGCTCGAATAATCGGGCGGACGTAACCTATGAGGCAGATAGTGACACCACGTCTCAGGAAACCGTTGACGCTCCGTGGCTGGATATTCTGCCGATGGCTTCCGGCGGATTCTACTATGTGTCCGCCCAAAAGAGGTCCGGTGACGACTACTGTTCGATCAGGGCCTCAATCTTCACGGTTAACCTTACTCCCGAGCAGTACAGGAACCTGCCGTTCGGCGACTTCAGTAAGCTGATAACATTTCTCGTAGACAAAGCTAGAGCGGTGCAGGTTAGAACGTCAGCGTCGGACGGCGCATTTGCGGTAGCCGAAGCGTCTTGGTCTCCCGGCCAAGAGCATCAGTAGCGTTTGTTAATATCGAGAGCGGGGACACTGGAAAGTAGGCTTTTGAGCCGCGCTCTCTCGTCCTCAGTGCCACAGGAACTCGCTTTATAACGTGCTGGCCTGGTGGGCCGCAGCCCCAGTGACCCAAGGAAGGGCATCGGCAGGGACATCGGAGGCTTTACGGCCGTCCCCCGGACAGTTTACAAGACCCGCGACGTCGCTCCCATGCGCAGGGTTTTCCGCTCGGAGGGGGGACCTGCGCGGCCCAGTCGGGCCGGTGGAGAAAAAGCCTCGTCCCGTTTGCTCAACAAAAAAGCGAAGCGTATCATATTGGAACACAAACATGGCATCAACTCCCCCTCTTCATGGCGATTTCCTCGTCATCGGAAGTGGCATCGCGGGCCTGCGCGCGGCCTTGGAGCTTGCAGAGGCAGGAAGCGTCTTGCTGATGGCTAAAGGGCCGCTCACCGAATCGACCACGTGGCTGGCCGCCGGAGGAATTGCGGGAGGCGAGGAAGATGAAGATGCGAGTGGCTTGCGCATGAAGGAAGTGCTCCAGAACGGGGACGGTTTGTGCCGGGAAGACAGCGTCCGGGTGCTGGTCGAAGAGGGTCCGCGCGCGATCAGGGAGTTGGCGGACTGGGGAGTAGCGCTCGAGCCGATTGGCGGCTCGCACGCGGATTCGCCTTCGCATCCTCGGAAGAGGACGCACGCGCTAACTTCCGCCAAAGGTCCTATCGGCGCCGAAATCCTGAAAGTTCTCGAAAGCCGCGCGCGGGCGCGGCGCTCCGTGAAGATGATCTACGGCGCCATCGCGGTTGATCTGCTCCTGGAGAGTGAACGGGTAGCGGGCGCCGTCTACCTGGATGAAAAAACGGGTGAGCTTCGGGACGCCCGAGCCTCCGCCGTGCTTCTCGCGACGGGCGGCTTGGGACAAATCTACTCAGAGACCACGAATCCGCCTGGGGCGTGCGGAGACGGTGTGGCGCTGGCCCACCGTGCCGGAGCTCTGATTTCGGATATGGAATTCATTCAATTCCACCCCACGGTTCTTTGTGCGGCGAAATCGCCTCGCATCACCTTTCCCGCCGCCATTCGCCATCGCGGCGCCACACTCCGCAACATTACGCTGGAGCGGTTCATGAGCCGGTATCACGAGGCGGGCGAGCGAGCCCCGTTTGACGTGGTTTCACGCGCCATCTGTGTGGAGATGCAGAAAGGACGCAGCGATTTCGTCTATCTGGATTCGACCGGCCTCGACCCTGATTTCGTCAAGACCGAATTCCCACAGGTTTACGAAACTTGCCTGAAGACCAACCTCGACCTCACTTCAGACCTGGCCCCGGTCCGTCCTGCGGCGCACTTTTCGATAGGCGGGGTGGATGCAGACGTCAACGGCGCAACCACGTTGGCAGGCCTGTACGCAGCCGGTGAGGTAGCGTCCAACGGCGTGCATGGGGCCAACCGCCTGGCGCACAATTCGCTGCTGGAGGGTCTGGTCTTCGGCAAGCACACCGCAGCGGCCATGATCGCCGGCTTCGGGCGGACCGGCCCACTCCCGTCGCCCCCGCCATCCGCCGGCAGGGAAGCCCCGCCCTCCCACTCGCCGCGGCCAGCCGGAGAGAAAGCCAACCACGAGAACGTCATTCAGGAAATTCGCAACTTAGCGTGGCGATGTCTCGGAGTGATTCGCGAAGAGAACCGCCTTCGCGAAGCGGTCGAGCGCTTGGAGCGGCTTTCCCTTCCGGCAGCCGCGCGGCTTACGCGGCGGCAGATTGAGGACCAGAATCTGCTGGACGTAGCGCGTCTGGTTGCGGCCTCGGCCGAAGCGCGCCGCGAAAGCCGCGGCGCGCATTACCGATCAGATTTTCCTCTCCGGATTGAATCGAAGCCGCCCGCCCATTCCTACATTTCCAAGAACTCCCCCGTTTTCTTTAACCGCTAAGGATCAGTGCAGGTGCGGAGAACGGTCCAACTCCTGGAGGAGAGTCTCGACCACCCGGCCTACGATCTGCAGGCTTTCGGGACTGCATTTGTCGATGGTATCCTGCGCCGTGTGCCAATAGGAGTTGTTCGGACCGAAATCGAAGTCGATAATATCCACCGCAGAGACTCCCGCATCGATAAACGGAATATGATCGTCTTCCATGGCGATCGGCTGGTCGCTGATGAAGGATTTGGAATATCCCAGCCGGCTCGCTGTCTGAAAAAGCAGCCGGTTCAGCCACGGCGTCGAGTTTGCGTCCCGCCGGATATCCAGGCGCTGATCTCCAATCATGTCCACCAGAATCATCGCCTGAACCCGGTCCAGCTCACCATCCGCTTCCAGCTTGTGGACCCAATGCCGGCTGCCATACGTGCTGTCAGTCGCCGACCACTGCCGGATGGCTTCTTCTCCGTCGAAGAACACGAGCCAATAAGTGTACTTGTGCCGCTGATGGGCCAGAATGCGGGCCATTTCCATTAGAAACGCCGCGCTCGACCCGCCGTCGTTCGCTCCCACGAATCGGAAATGAGTGAACAGCTTTGTATCATAATGTCCCGCGATCATGACCACGTCCGGGCTCGTGCCCGGAAGCCTGACGATGATGTTGGCCTCTTGGATCTCACCGATCGGCGTGGAGGCCACATACTTGTCGCGCTCGACGCGGCACCCGTCTAGAGTGAGCTGATGGACGATCCAATCGCGGCATTGCGCCAAGGCCTTCGAGCCGGCCGGTCGCGGACCGAACGCCACAATCCGGCGCAGGTAAGCAAAGGCGCGAGCGCCGCTAAATTCCTCGCCCGTCGTGGCTCGCGCGACGTACGTGGAGGACAGAACCCCCAGGAGAGCAAGGCTGGCCACTGCGGCTGCAGAAGTTGCGCTTCGATTCGAACGAATCATGGCGAAGGCGCCTATCCCTGCTCAGCGGCTTTCCTCCTTCGGCGCGCCGTGACGAGCCACGAGAGCAGAATGCTCAGCAGATACAGCGCCACGAGCGGAACCCAGACAATGAATACGGAAGCCAGGTCATTGGAAGGAAGAATTGCAGCGGCGACCACGGCGGTGATGAGAATGGCATAGCGGAGGTTCTTCCAAAGAAACCGTGGAGTGACAATGCCAAAGAGGGAGAGAAGCATGATGGCGACCGGAAGTTCGAAGACCAGCCCTACGGCGACGATCACTTTGAAGGCCAGGTCCCAATATTCCGTGATCGTCACCATCGGCTTGAAGAGGTGGCCGAATCTGAGCAGGAACGCCAGCGCGGCTGGAAACGCATACTGATACGCGAAGGCGCCCCCCGTGATAAACAAGCCGCTGGTCAGCAGGACAAAAGGCCAAACATAACGCTTCTCGTGTTTGTACAGGCCGGGGGAAACAAAAAGCCAGATTTGCCAAAGAACATACGGACAGGCCAGAAAGAGCCCGCACACAATCGACAGCTTGATATATAAATTGAAAGGATCGACGGGATTTAGATAGACGAGCTGAGCGTCCAGGTGAAGGTCCCGAAGCTCCGTGGTGAGGGGGCGCGCTAAAAAGCCGTAAATTTTGTTGCTGAAGAGGAAGCAGACTCCTGCAGCGACCACCATCGCGATGACGGACCGAAGCAGGCGCTGGCGCAACTCCTCGAGGTGCTCGAGGAAAGACATCTGCTTGCCACCGAGCTCTTCCTCGGGATCTGGACTAGGGTTTCTCGTCGGAGGGGTCCTGACGGTTGTAGCCATAAACGGCTGGTGACGCCGCCTCTTCCTGGTCTAGCGCCGTGTGCTCGTAGGAATCGACATCGAGCGTTCGGGTGAAATCCTCAGTGAGGTGGTCGCGGTCAATCTCGAGACGCCTGACTTCTTCCTCAAGCGAAAAGCGCATCTCGTCCCTGGCGCGCCTCAGCTCCCCAAGACTCTTGCCGATCACCCGGGCAATTTCCGGGAGCTTCTTGGGTCCAAAGAGGAGAAACGCCAGGAATAAAATGAAACCAATGTCTTCAAATCCGCTGCCAAACACCTCGAACCTCGTCTTTACCGAATGATAGGTGCTGAGGGATGGAAAGTCAAGGAGAGGCCGTTTGACAACAGGAACTTCGCAGGGCTCGGGCGAAGTGGGTGAGGTACCACGATCTGGATTGATTCGTGGCACTGGAGGAGAATCGCAAGGGGCTTGGAGAGGCAAACGAGAGGCGGGGCGGGGCAGAATCTGAAAAAGGGCGGCCGCCGGGTGACACGGGTGGTGGGCACCCCGAAAGCGAAGGCGCGCGCGGCTACGTGAACCGAGGCGGGGGCTCCGGAGTGGACCCGGTTGGGGCTCGAATTGAGGGAGGGGCCTTCGAGAGGCCGGAACGTAATTGGGCGGCGACGGCCGTCGCCGTGAGATGGTACAGGCGCGCCAGCTTGCAATGCCGCCGGGCAAAAGCTGAGCACAGGGCGAAGGTGATCAGGAGGATCAAGGTGACCGCGGCCAGACCGTGGTTGGGAACGAGTTCCCGCTTGCCGGAAGGCAGGCGGCGTTTGGGGCGATGGCGGCAAGCGTGGAGGAAGCCGTGCTTGAAGGCCCAATGTTGGGTGAGATCCATCCAGCCGTTGTTTTCCTGCTTCCAGCGGTCGTGGCCGAGGCCTCGGACAACCGGAGCGAGAAAGGCCGGGGTCGGCAACGTGGTCATCCACACCCATTCGTGGGAAGTCGTCTCCGTCTGCTTCTGAGCGCCGCGGTAATGCGCTTCGGTTACCTCCTCCAGGGTGCGGATGACCCGCAGGGGTTGGGGGTGATCTTGGGTGAAGGGGAGTCCGGACTCTTCCCAAAGACGCACGGCGTAGGTCTTGCCCTCCTGCGATTCACGGAAGGTCTGATCGGGGGCACGTGCTCGAAACAATCCCAGAGCATCTTGGTAGAGGTCGCGTTTCTCTTGTTTCAGGGTGATCACCAGCTCCCATCCGACCTGTTGGGCCAGCTTGAGCACGGGCGCTTGCGCGTAGAGGGAGTCGAGCAGCAGGATGTCAAAGAAGCGGCTGCCATAGAGCTCGGGCAGACGGGCCAGGAGGCGGAGGGCAGCCGTATCTTCGCCTTCTCCTGAACGCAACCACTCCACGGCCAAGAAGGGCTGCACGGGGCCGCGAACGATCTGACACCCCACGGCGCGATGATAATACTGAATCCGCTCGACCCTCTGGCCGGTTTCATCCTTCGTCGTTACCCGGCGTTCCAGGCAACTCTCACAGCAGCGGCTGAAACTGGACAGGACCTCGATACCGTCCAGGGCAGCCACCAATCGGCCCTGCACACGCCCCGCGTCCAGGGCCTTGCCGCGCTTCAGGCGGCGATTGGTCTCAACCAGCAGCTGCTCCAGCGGGGCGAGGTGAAAGCTGCACAAACTGTAGCGGAGGGTGTCGTCCCGGAAGGCCCGCTTCGCGCCGATCCAGTTTTGCAGGTAGGAGTGGGACAGCTCGGTGTCCAAGGCCTGGAAGCTGGGGAGGCGGAAGGCGAAGGCGTGGAACAGCGCGAGGAAGACGCTGGGGGGAGAGATTTCCGGGTCGGTGCGCGCGTCCGACATCCGGCCTGCGTGGCGGCGCAGATCGAAGCCTTGGTTGACGTAGGTGGAGAACGAGAGCAGGGAGCAGGCTTTAGCTTTCATCCTTAAGGCTGCAAGATATCGAGTCGCAGCTCCTTCCTTCCCCCAGGAGTCTCACTTCCGCGCTTTTTTCTGAGCTCTCTTCGGGGCTTTGGCCCGCCGCAGCAGCTCGCGGTTAACCTCGGAGATCTTTTCCAGGTGCTCCTTCACGCGGTGATAGCTCTCAATCCCGTGCCGCACCTGGGCGAGTTGCGAGGCGGGCACCGTCCTGCCCCGCCGATGCGATTGATCCAAGCTGACGCTCAGATACCAGACCGGACCGTGTCGCTCACCGCGGGCGCACCTGCAGTCCGGCTTGCCACAGGTCAGATAGCGCTCGGTCAGGGAACCCCGCAGGATGTCGCGAAGGGGAGGCAGGAGCCGGGTGAGACCGTCGCGGTGGTTCCGCAAGGAGAGCGTGGAAAGCCGGGTGAGATTCTCTCTTGCTGTCATAGGGCTGCAAGAATTATAACCCGGGCCAGCAAAAATGCAAGTGCGAATTTCCCACCTGCGAATTTCCCGCTAACCTATTGAAGGGCTACGTGATGGATTTACCGTGCGAAGCTCCTG
>JASHON010000060.1 GCA_030041095.1 Terriglobia bacterium | reverse complement strand
AAGCGGCGTGTGAAATGTAGAAGCTCCACGGAAAGGCAGGGCTCTCCGAGGGCGCCAGTCACCGAACTTATTCAGGGCGAGGCTGCGCCTCCGCTCCCGAGTTTCTACATTTTGGGATTGATGAAAGCCGCAGCGTATCAGGGCATGACTTCAGTCATGCCGCAAAGATGCGAAAGGAAAGAGGGCTTTAGCCCCTGCTGATGTCAAGGCCTATGCGTAATGCCAGCGCGAGCCATATCGTGAACTCTTCGCACACGTTCTTCGTCTCCGCCAAGACGTCCCAGGGACGAGCCCTCTTGCAATCGGAGCGCAACGCTACGCTGATGATCGATCTGTTGCCCTCCTGCGTGCTGGCGCAAAAATTTCGAGGTGTATCCGTACGGCTTCGGCTACTTGGTGGAGCGAGAAGCCGCAGGGGCTAAAGCCCCGTGATCGGCGGAGCTGAGTCGGCATGACTGAAGTCATGCCCTGATACGGGGTGGGCGAAGCGGCGTGTGAATGTGGAAACTTCAGGGCGAGGCGCAGCCTCGCCCTGGCAAATTAGATCCTTAGCGTTCTCGGAAAGGCGAAGCCTTTCCGCACGTCAGGCGGCGGAGCCGCATCGTGCCAATGCGAGATTGCTCAGCACATGCGACCGAGCCAACGGGCTTTGCAGCATACGGAAAAGCGCCCTCAACGAATGTCATTCTGAGCGCAGCGAAGAATCCCCGCATTCGTTTCCAAGGAAATGCAGAGATGCTTCGCTTCGCTCAGCATGACACAGTGGCCTTTTCGCGCGGTCTGTCTAGCCCCAGGTTGCGCCGGCCAGGGGCTAAAGCCCGGTCATCGGCGGAGCTGAATCGGCAATGAGTGAATCTACGCGCACAGAACGGTCGCGGGTTTTGGTGACGGGAGCCAAAGGCTTTATCGGCGCGTGGGTGGTGAAGAATCTTATCGAGCGGGGAGACGAACCCTGGATTTTTGACGTTGACGAACGAGCGCATCGGCTGGCGGCGCTCGTTTCCCGGGAAGCCCTCGAGAGGGTGCATCACCTTCGCGGCGACGTGCGGCAAAAAGAGGAAGTGGACCGCGCGATCGGAGAGCACGGAATCACGCACATCATTCACCTGGCCGCTCTGCAGGTTCCGGCGTGCGCCAGCGATCCCGTTCTGGGCGCAGAAGTGAACGTGATGGGCACGTTAAACGTTTTCGAAGCTGCGCGGCGGCACAAGGACACAGTCCGCAGCGTTGTGTATGCGAGCTCTGTTGCGGTGTATGGCCCTGAAGAATTATACGAAGGCGTTCCAGGCGAGGATGCGCCACTCCATCCACGCACTCACTATGGCGTCTTCAAACAGTGTAACGAAGGAAGCGCGAGCGTTTATGCAGAAAGTTGGGGCCTTTCGCTATGCGGTTTGCGGCCATGGGCCGTTTACGGCGTGGGACGCGACCAGGGGCTCACGTCGCAACCGACCCAGGCGATCAAGGCTCTTGTGCTTGCGCGGCCTTCTACCATTCATTTCATCGGCGCGCTCGATCTCCAGTACGCGAACGACGTGGCCCGGATTTTCCTGAAATGCGCTGAGGCAAGTTTGCCTGGCGCGCGGGCTTACTCGCTGCGGGGCGCTGTGGTTCGCGTGGAAGATTTCATCGCTCTGCTCGAAAACATCAGGCCGGGCGCGGCACAGCTTGTGCGTGCCGAAGGAAAGCCGCTGCCATTTCCTCCCGAGCTCGACGATAGCGCGCTGGTGCGAGACCTGGGCCAGGTTCCTCGCACGTCCCTCGAGAGCGGCGTGAGAGAAACCCTCGGGATTTACGAAAGATTACACACTGAAGGCCGGCTGGATAGCGATCAGTTATAGGCTACAGGCCATAGGCTATAGGCCAGAGATCGCAGGCTGGACGCCACCAACCCATACTTTACGGCAATGGCACGATGAAGGCTGCAGTTTTAGAAGATGTCGGGCGGATGACGGTTACGCGCGTTCCCGATCCTTCTCTCTCTAAGCGTGACGTTCTGATTCGAGTCCGGGCCGTTGGTGTGTGCGGCACGGATCTGCACATTTTCCGCGGGCACGCAAATTACAACCTGGACGCCAGGGGACGGCCGATTCCCTTCAACATCCAGCCGCAGATTCTCGGCCATGAATTCTGCGGCGAAGTGCTGGAAGTGGGAAGCGAAGTCAAGGACCTGAAGCCGGGAGATCGTGTGCTCTGCGATCAGGGACTCAACTGCATGAGCCAGGCGCGCAAGCCGCTCTGCCCTTATTGCGCGGCAGGGGATTCGCACCAATGCCTGTACTACACAGAACATGGCATCACCGGCCTGCCAGGAGCGCTGGCGGAGTATCTTGCTGTCCCCGCAGTGAATTGCCTGAAGATGCCACAAAAATTGACCCCGGAAAGCGGGGCGCTGGCGGAGCCGCTCGGCTGCGTTCTCCATTCGAGCGATCGAATGGAGCGCGCCGAAGCACGATACCGGTTTGAAGGACCGCAAGCCATCCGGAACATCCTGATCTGCGGCGCGGGGCCGGCAGGCTTGCTGTTTCTTCAGTATTTGCGCTCCGTCAAGCATTTTGACGGTCGCGTTTTGGTCAGCGACGTGCGCGAGCGAAACCTGGACCTTGCGCGCCGGTTTGGCGGCACACCCATCAATGCGGCAGAACGCGACCTGGTGGAAGCGGTTCTTGAAGCCACGGCCGGCCAACGCATCCATTACTTGATCGAAGCTTGCGGCCATCCCGCCATTTTCGACCAGATTCCCGCACTTCTGGCCAAGCAGGGCACGATTCTTCTCTACGGTCACGGCCACAAAGGACGCGACATCGGCGTCTTGGGCAACGTCCTGTTCCTCGAGCCCACGTTGGTTGCTTCTGTCGGGGCTTCCAGCGGCTTCGATGCAGACGGGCGTCCCTCCGTCTATCGGCGTGCCCGCGACCTCATTGCCGACGATACCGTTCAGGTTTTGCCGTTCGTGACGCACCGTTATGCTGCGCTCGAAGACATCCATTGCGCTTTCGAGCGTGACTTCCAGCGCGAGGAATATATCAAGGGCCTGCTCGCGCTCGCATAGTCAAACCGGTGCAAAGCGCCGGGTGATCTGAACTCCGAAAGTCTTTGACAGAAAGCCCGCTCGCTCGTTACCTTAAATAATTGAGAAGTGGGAAGCTCATCTCCGCGCCAACTGAGTCCTCAGAGCCGGCCATGAAGTGAGGCGAAGCGCGCAGCTCAGACTACGAGTTTCTACATTTTGGGATGAATCGAAGCCGCTTTGCGACAGTTGGTCATGCCGCAAAGATGAGGAAGGAAAGAGGGCTTTACAGGCTGCGGAAAAGCGCCCTCAACGAATGTCATTGTGAGCGCAGCGAAGAATCCCAGCATTCGTTTCCAAGGAAATGCAGAGATGCTTCGCTTCGCTCAGCATGACAGAGTGGCCTTTTCGCAGGGTCTGTTTAGCCCCCGGTTGTGCCGGCCAGCGGCTAAAGCCGTTGGAGTCTGCGGCGCAGTGCGGCATGACTGAAGTCATGCCCTGTCTTGAAAATTGAGTAGGGGCGGGTTTGAAACCCGTCCCTACCCCAAACGCTTTCATCGCTTCGTGGGTGTCGCGAAGCGACATGACCAACTGATACGGGGGGGCGGAGCGGCGGCCGGAGTGTCCGGGGAAACGGCGTGTGAAATGCACGTTGGCACGACTTTTCCGATCGGTTTAACGTAAAATAGTAGGTTTGGCTTTACGTGGATGACCGCATCCTGTTGGAAAGATTTTGGAACAGAGGAAGAGGCAAGGCCATGATTGAAACA
>JASHON010000059.1 GCA_030041095.1 Terriglobia bacterium | reverse complement strand
CCGGGCCATTCTTTCACGTTTCCCACAATTCCCACGATTTCCGCCCACGCAGGATGAGGCGCGGACGGGAGAAGACGCCGGCCGATTGCATCCCTCTTGAGAAAATATTTTTGCGCAAATGCTTGGTTCACGACTGCAACCATAGGAGAGCGCGTGTTATCCACAGGTGAGAACTCGCGTCCTTTAATAAGCGGGATTTCCATCGTCTGAAAGTACTGAGAACCCACCAGGTAAATGCACGCGATGCCTGGGGCGTCCCGCCCCATGATCTTAACCGTTCGCCGCCGCCAGCGGCTCAGCGGCAGTGGCCAGGTTGCTGAGGCTGACTGAACGCCGGGGAGCTCGCGAACCCTGCGAGTGATGCGCTCGAAAAACGCAGCCTGCCTCGACGGGCTCTTCTCATACTCCCGGCCCGAAAGAGAAATCTCAGCCGTGACCACGTGCCTTTTATTGAAGCCGGGGTTCTGCCTCAGGTCGGAAAGAAAAGACTCCATGAACAGGCCGGCTCCAACAAGCAATACCACGCTCAGCGCGATTTCGGCCGCCACAAGGACGTTCCGCAGCTTGCCGCGCGCGAACCCCTCTGTTCGCGACCACCCTCCCGCTTTCAGGTTTTCCACGAGATCTGGATTCGATGCACGAAGCGCCGGAGCGAGGCCAAACAAGATTGTCGCCCCCAAAGTGAGCGCAACGGTGAAGAAGAGAGTCCGGCCATCTAAGTGGAGGTTGCGCGCGAGGTACAAGACATAGGAGTTCCAATTGACGGTGGTGCGGAGAAAGCCGATGCCCCACATACCTAAGATCACGCCCAATCCACCACCCGCCAGCGCAATAAGGAGGCTTTCGGTAAGAAGCTGCCGAATGATGCGGAGTCGCCCTGCGCCCAGGGCGGCGCGGACGGTTATCTCCTGCTGGCGTGCTGCAGCGCGCGATAGGAGCAAGCCCGCGATGTTCGCGCAGGCAACCAGCAGCACGAAAGCCACCGCGCCCATCAGCACCGTTAGGCCTGCCTCGATCCTGGTTGCGCGAATCATGTACTCCTGCAGCGTGAGCACCGATGTGCTGTAGCCTTTCGCGGTGTTCGGATGACGATGTGCGATACGGGCAGCGACGGTGGTCATCTCTGCCCGCGCTCTCTTTATCGTCGCGCCAGGCTTGAGCCGCCCGAAGACGAACAGATAACGGCTGGATCGGCTGGTATTGCTCAGGTCCTTGGCAGTAAAAACGATGGGTGTCCACAACTGAGCCTGCTGAATAGGTAAATCCGTACCAGGCGGCATCACGCCGATGAGTGTGTAGGGCTCGCCATCGATTTCCGCCACGCTTCCGATCACCTTGCGGTCAGAGGCGAAATATTGCTTCCAGAGGCCGTTGCTGAGAATGGCGACGTGGTTGCGACCGGCCTCGTCTTCAGTCGGTTGGAAATCCCGACCGAGGGCGGGCGAAAGGCCGAGAACACGGAAATAATCTGCCGTCACTTGAGCGCCCATCAAGTACTCAGGGGCGCCGTGCCTCGTGAGGATGAAACTGTGGTTCGCGTCCGCAGCTATGCCCTGGAAAACGTCATTTTGCCTCCGAAACGCGACAAAGTCCGGCGCCGAAATCCCGAGGAAATTGTAGCCCTTCGCCTTATTGTTTGCGGATACCTCCATCAGGCGGCCGGGATCGTGGACGGTCGGCTTCTTTAGCAGGACCAGGCTCACGGTACTGAAAATCGTTGTGTTGACGGCGATGCCGAGCGCAAGAGTGATGATTGTAACGGCCGTGAAACCAGGATTGCGGCGCAACTGGCGCAAGCCGTAGTGAACGTCTTGAAGAGATGTTTCGAGCCAGTTCCAGCCCCACATGTCGCGGCTCTCCTCTCTCAACACAAGCTTGTTACCGAAACGCCGTTGCGAGGCATAGCGCGCTTCCTCGGGCGACACCCCGCGCTCGATCTGCTCCCGCTCGCGCAATTCCTGATGCAGGCGCATCTCATCTTCAAGGTCGGCGTCGAATTTTCCACGCCGGAAGAAGAATGCCAACCACCGCCCGACTTCACCCAGCCACCCCATGACTGACCTCGCAATAGGAGCTATCAGAGATTAGCCGTCAGCGATCAGAACTCGGCCGACACCAGCCAGGCCCCGGCCTTTACAGGATGCGGAAAAACTCTTTCGGGAGTTGACGTAGCACCGGCTTCCAGCCGGCAACTCGTTTCAATTCAACTGAGGCCGGCAAGATGCCGGCGCTACGTTCGCGGCGGCGTCAAGTTTTTCCGCAGCCTGTTTAGCCGTCCAGCCGGCCGGGCGTGAACCTTCCGCCGTCCGCTGCCGGCCGACCCCTCGCTCATCTCCTGTCTCTCGTCTCTTGTCTCTCGTCTCCCGTCTCTCGCCTCTTGTCCCTTGTCTCTCGTCCGTCGTCTCTCATCTGCCGTCACTGCCTCACTCGTACCTCAGCGCCACCATCGGGTCCACCCTCGCCGCACGGCGGGCAGGAATGTAGCACGCGAGCAGCGCGACGGCGACGAGAATCGCGGCGACGACAACGAACGTTACGGGATCGTAAGGCGTTACGCCGAAAATCATGCTGCTGACTAGGCGCGTCACGCCGAGCGCGGCAATGACGCCGATGGCGACACCGATGAAAGTGAGCTTGATTCCCCGCCGAATCACCATGATGAGAACAGCCGCGGGCTTTGCGCCCAGCGCCATGCGGATGCCGATCTCGTGGGTCTTGTGCGTGACAGAATAGGCCATGGTGCCGTAGAGGCCAATCGTCGCGAGCAGCAGTGCGAGCAAACCGAAAACTGTGGTAACGCGCGCGAGGAGGCGCTGGAAGGCGAGCGCTTCGCTGGTTTCTTCTGTTTGCGTTTTGAGATCGATGAGCGGCAAGGATGTGTCAGTTTGGTGAACGGCGTCGCGCAGCTCGGAAATGATAGTTGCGGGAATGCCTTCGGCGCGAACTTCAAAAAACATTTCGTCAATGTCCTTGGGGAATTGCGCGTAAGCCATGTAGGCTTTGGCGCGAAGCCGCGAGGTGGGGTCGGTCAATTCGGCGGGCAGGCAGACGCCGACGACTTCGTATGAATCTTTGGGATCGTACTTGGTGCCCAAACTGAAGCGATGGCCAATCGGGTTTTGATCGGGGAAGAATCTGTGGGCGAACGTTTCGTCAACGACGGCCACCCTAGGAGAGGTGGCAATGTCAGTGCGCTGGATGCCGCGTCCAAGAATGATGGGAATACGCATGGTCCGGAAGAAATCCGGCCCAACCTGCTCCCAGCGAATCATAGGGTTACCAGGCCTCCTGGCTGCCCCCTCAGCGTAGGCGGACGTGTTGCTGGACCATCCGGAAAAGGGCGCGTCATCCATGAGCGTGGCGCCACGGATGCCGGGGAGAGCCTCGATGCGGTCCAGCAGTTGCGAATAAAGACTCACAAGGCGGGCATCGTGATAGCCGGCGCGGGTGGGATCGAGACCGAAGGTGAGAAGATTTCGCTGGTCGAAACCGTAACTGCGATTCTCGTAGTTGACGAGAGTGCGCACGAAGAGGCCCGCGCCAATCATTAAGACGACGGAGGCGGCGACTTGCGCGACGATGAGGGATTGACCGACGCGGTACCTCTCACGCGCGTCCGAAATGTTTGCGGCGCTGTCTTTCATGGTGGAGGCGAGATCAACCTTCGAGGCGCGCAGCGCGGGCACAACGCCGAAAAGCAGCCCGGTGAAAACGACGACAAGGAGCATGAAGAGGAGAACTTTCGAATCGATTCCGGCGTCGAGAACGATCCTCCCGTTCTTGCCACTCGAAACTGCCGCGATAAGCGCGTGCACACCCCAATAGGCGAACAGCATACCCAGCAGGCCGCCGAGAATGGACATGGTGACGCTTTCAGTGAGCAACTGACGAATCAGATGCGGGCGCGACGCGCCAATGGCGAGGCGCACACTGATTTCTTTTTTACGGGCCGTGGCGCGAGTGAGGAGCAGAGTGGCCAAGTTGGCGCAGGCGATGAGCAGGACCAAACCAACCGCCACCATGAGAAGGTAAAGAGGCCGCTGAAAATCCTCCTGCAGCCCGGGTAATCCCTGATTGCCGGAGGCGAGAAAGAGATGTGGGACGTCGCTTGCTTTCGCGGGGTGCCATTCAGCGGTGACGAATTGGTGAAAGACGGTGTCAAATGCGCTTTGCGCCCGAGCCCTGGTGACGCCATTTTTCAGGCGACCCATGATGTTCAGGCAGAGCCAGTTGCGCGCAGTGTAGACGGAATTCCCGTTGCCACCGGGATCGGTGCTCCACGGGCGCATGTTGGGTTTGTCATCGAAGGGAACCCACAAGTCGGGCTCGGTGCCAAGGGAGACGCCGTAGAAGTTTGCGGGAGTTACGCCGACGATAGTGAAGGGAATGCCGTTCAGCGTGATACTCTTGCCAACGATGGAGCGGTCTCGCGCGAAGCGGCGTGTCCAGTAGGCGTAGCTGAGGACGACCACACGGGAAGCGCTGGGATTTTCGTCTGCTTCGGTGATGCCGCGACCCAGAAGCGGAGACACCCCGAGGGTGGGAAAATATTCGCCGGTGACCATCATGCCGTCAGCAAGAGTTGGTTCACCGTTGATGCCGGCGGTTGTGTTGTCCGCGTTGAAGCCCAACGGCGCAAAGGCGAAGGTCCCGGACAAGGCCTTGTTTTGGGTTCGGAAAGCGTCGAAGGCCGGATAGGAGAAGGAATATCGTGATTGCCAGCCGGTTTGGTCGAACATGGGAGGCCATTTGTTGTCGTCCCATCGGAAAAGGACCAGTTGCCTAGGATTCTTGACCGGCAGCGATTTGAGCATGACAGCATTGATGAGGCTGAAGACGGCGGTATTGCCGCCGATGCCGAGGGCAAGGGTAATCGTTGCGACCGCCGCGAACCCAGGGTTGCGGCGCAATTGGCGCAGGCCGTAGCGCACATCCTGGAGCAACGTTTCGAGCCAATTCCATCCCCACATCTCACGGCTCTCCTCTCTCAGTGCCAGATCATTTCCGAATCGCCGCCGCACAGCATCGTGCGCCTCTTCGAGTGAAAACCCGCGCTCAACTTGTTCCTGCTCGCGCAACTCGCGATGCAGGCGCATCTCTTCTTTGAGATCGGCGTAGAACTGCCTACGGCGAAATAGCGCCTTGACTCTTCTGCCAAGCTCGGCCAGCTCATTCTTCATCGCGCTTCTCAGAGGGTAGCCACGGGACGATTTGGTCCCCGTGGGCTTTTTCATGTTGGCAGCGCACACCCTCGCGGTTTGAGGGTCTGCGGTGTCTTTCCTGAAACCTCGGACAAACCGCAGACCTCGGAGGCGGAGGTCTGCATTGCAAGCCCGTAATTTCTTGTTTTCCTGGCAAGCTTTTTAGGCTGCCAAGAGGGCAACGTCGGTGTGACGGAACTTTAAGGCGGTACTCATCACCTGGTCACCTTTTTGGGTGAAACGGTAGTAGTAGGTCCGACCGACGCGGCAGATCAGCCCATGGGCACGCAACAGTTGCAAGATGCGAGTGATGCGGGCGGCGAACTGATGACGGCGTGCGGGATCGGAGTCGACTTCGGCGCTCAAGGCTTGCCGCAAATCCCGGTTGCGGACCCCTTGCAGTCGGAATTCACCCCGCAAGAATACGGCGAAGTACCCGCTGTCCTCTGGGCTGATGGGCCGCAGGGCCCGGTAAGGCCGAGGCGTTCTCAGCGGTCGACTGACGGGATCCAGAATGTGATGCGAAGGACGCTCTTCGCCCACCACCGCCAAAGCTTCCAGGTAACGGGCATTGGCCGCCCGGCTCAACTCCACGCGTCGGCGCAGATCGACAATGCCTTTGCGCAAGGGATACCAGCCTTTCACTTTTCGCCCCTTCCGCGTCACGCGACGGTAGACCTTAAACCGTCCCGGATTATTCAGGGTGGTCTCCACCCTCAGTACGCTCCCTTGTTTGTCATACATCTTGAGAGAGTTCTCTTCCAGGTAATGCTTGACGCAGACCCCTTCCCGGCGCCGCTCCATGCGGGTACAGAGCTCCCCGTTAAAGCGCGTGTTGGTGCGACGTGCCAGGAAACGCAACACGTGGGGCGAAGAAAACTCCTCGACCGCATGCCGGCACAGGGCCGGATAGACCTCGGCCAGCGCTTCGGGGCTTCGGAACATCAGGTCGGTTGCGTACTCGCCTTGCCGTACCGTCCAGTAATAACCTCGCAGCCGAGGACGGGCCTGCGGCCCCAGCCAGGGATTGACCGCCTGGGCCCAGCGATTCAGCCACTTCGCCCAGCGAAAGTCCACCAGCCGATCCATCAGCGCTTGCGCCCGAGCCGGGTCGGCAATCCAGGTGAAACAGTTGTCCTTCTGTTCGTAGGCGATCCCGGCTCGTTGCATCTGCTTCGCCAGCCACTCCCGCCCGTTGATGCAGACTTGGATGGTGAGCGGCAGCCAGGTTTGCAGCCGGATGTGCATCAGCCCAAAGTCGGGATCGACAAAGTAGAAGTAGATGTGAAGGCACTTGCGATCCCGCGCCACCAACTCCAACTCCCGCTTCTGCCGGTTCGGGTGGACGCTGAACGACAGGCAGGGCTCGACACACGACAGCACGCAGATCAATCCCTTCGCGATGCCGTCCCGCTTCATCACCTCGCGCACCAACTTCTCCTTGTCGGTCCGGCTGGCAGCTACATAGAGAAAGGGTCTCTTCTTCCGCTCCGCAATCTGTTGGGCACGGGCTCTCACCCCCGCGGAGAACTTCTCGACGAAGGCCTTGAAGCCCTTGAAAGGAACTCGCTGATTGCCCATGAAGTAGTTCAGCCCTTCGACGTAACTAATCGAGCGCAGGGTGCCCCGAAACAAAAGCCGATCAAACCCTGCTATGCTTCCGATGAGGCGGTCCTTGTGCCGCTTCCAAAAACGCTCCATGGTTCTCCTCCGGATGATGCTGTGCAAAAACATCATGCCGGAAAAAGCTATGGAGCGTTACTTTTTTCTCCGCGCGCCTTCGTGCGCGCCTGTGGCTTTTTTACCCAACCGAGCTATCGGTGGCCGGCCAAGGAACTTGAGGTTCTGCTTACTGCCGACTGCCTGCTGGCTCCAGTTTTGGTTGCGGCTCTGCCGCGCTGCGCTACAAGAAGAACCCACGGCACGGAAGCCGTGCCGTGGTTACCCCGCTCGACGAGCCACGAAACACTGACCACCGTTTCACTCATGCCTCAGGGCCACTATTGGGTCCACTTTTGTTGCCCGGCGCGCAGGAATCCAGCAAGCGAACAGCGCCACCACGATCAAAGTCACCGCGACCACGATAAACGTCACCGGGTCGGTGGGCATGACACTGTAAAGCAGACTCGTCAAAAACCGCGTCAACGCGAGCGCAACCACGATCCCGATACCCAAACCGATCAGCGCCAGCTTAATTCCTTGACTGATTACCATCTTCAGCACGTGCCCTTTCTGCGCTCCCAGTGCCATGCGGATCCCGATGTCGTGCGCCTGGAGCGAGACCGAGTAGGCCATCACACTGAAGACACCGATGACCACCAGAATTAGACCGAGGGCCGCAAACACGCCCAGAACCACAAGCCCGAACCTCGGCTGCGCGTAGGAGTAGTCTTTCAGTAGGGTTGGGAGGGAATCCATCTGCGCAATGGCGATGGTCGGGTCTACCGACCAGACCGCACGGCTGATCGTGTTCTCGATCGCCGCCGGATTCGAGGCCGTCCGCACCAGGACACCTCGCCGGCCAAAACTGGCCACCGTGTAGGGAACAAACGCTTCAGGGAGCGTCGGCTGCTCGATCCCGTTGTTCTTGGCGTCACCCACGATACCCACGATTTCAAAGGCGGCGTTGTGCGGACCACCGGGTGCTGAGTCGAATGCCTTGAACTTGATTTTCTCGCCGATGGGGTCTTCCTTGCCGAAGTAGCGCCGTGCCAGAGTCTGATTGATCACCGCCCTCTGCCGGGCTGAATTAACGTCCTCCACCGAGAGCAGGCGACCTCGCAGCAGCGGGACTCCGACGGTCCGGAACCAGCCCTGACTGCAGAGCTCGAGCATCGCTTTCCAGCGCTGAGTGTGGGTCTTGCCGGGTATGGCCACGCCGCTCTCCGGCCCGCCGAAAGCCGGCAGCGTGACCGTCTCCGCGGCGGAGACGACGCCGGGCAGCGCGCTGATGCGAGGCAAAAGCTGCTGGAAGAAGATCTTGTTCTGCTCGGGAGTTTGATAACGGCCTCGCGGAAACGCCATCTCTACAGCCAAGATGTTTGCCGGATCGAAGCCCAGATTCACGTGCTCCACAGCAAAAAAGCTTCGCATCACCAGGCCCGCGCCCGCGAGCAGCACAACGGAGAGGGCTACCTCCGCCACAACCAGGGCTGCGCGGAACCGGCCTTGCCCGGAGCTCCCTCGGACTCCCCAACCCGTGTCCTTGAGGCGGCCGTGCAATTCGCCACGCACCGCGTGGAGTGCGGGCGCAAGGCCAACCAACAGCGTGGTGACCGCGGCGATGCCCGCAGTAAACAGCAGCACGGCAGTGTTCAGTTCGATTACCGATTCACTCGGCAGGGCATCCGCCGGCATCACGGCCATAACTGCTTTCAATCCGCCGTACGCAAAGCCGCAGCCTATTGCGCCGCTCACTGCCGCCAGAGCCAGGCTTTCCACCAGGAGTTGCCGAATCAGCCGCGCGCGGCTCGCTCCCAAGGCGGCACGAACGGCAATCTCCTTTTCTCGCGAAGTCGAGCGCGCAAGCAGGAGATTCGCCACATTGCTGCAGGCGATCAGCAGTAGCATCGCCACGGCGGCCAACAGAATGTAAAGCATCGTTTTGAAGCCGCCGACCACGTCGCTTGCCAGATTATCCGTCTGCACGCTGAAGTGCTTCGGATAGTCACTTGGAAAGACCTTGGCCAGCCGTTTAGCGATCACGCTCAGGTCCGCCGCCGCGGCTTCCAGGCTGACGCCGGGCTTGCGACGTTCTTCGGGAATTAAATAGATCTGCCGGCCCGCTGTCTCCGTGCCTCCGGCGGCGTTCACGCCACTGCGGTTCAGGCTGAGCGGCAGCCACACAGCCGCGCCAAAATACTGGAAGCGCGGGGGCATGATGCCCACGAGCGTCCTCGGCACCCCATTCAGCGTAAAAATCCTTCCCAGGATGCTCCGGTCGCCATGGAACCGCTCCTGCCACATCCTGTAGTTCATTACAAAGACGGGGGGTGCACCCGGCTTCGCATCATCCGGGTTGATGTACCGGCCGAGCAGCGGGCTGACACCTAAAAACGTGAACGTATTCTCGGTGACGTAAGCTCCGCTCAGATCCTCGGTCGCCCCGCCAGCCCTGTACATTACGCTTCCGGGTCCCGTGCCCGTCATGTCCGCGAACACGTGGTTCTGTTCGCGAAAATCGAGAAACTCCGGAACCGAGAGCCACAGCCGCCCCGTTTCGCCAGCTTCATTGAGGTTGTGGATACGGAAAATGCTGATCTCGTTCGCGTCTCTGTAAGGAAACGGGTGAAGGAGCGCGCCATCCACCACGCTGAAGATTACTGTGGTGGCGCCCATTCCGAGGGCCAGGGTGAAGACCGCAAGCAGAATGAACCCGCGATCCTTCAGAAGATTCCGTGATGCGAACCGCAGATCCTGACCACACTGTTCAAGCCAGTTCCATCCCCACATCTCGCGGCTTTTCTCTCTCAACACAAGCTTGTTGCCGAAACGCCGTTGCGAGGCATAGTGAGCTTCCCCAGGCGAGACGCTGCGCTCGATCTGTTCCCGCTCGCGCAATTCCTGATGCAGGCGCAACTCTTCTTCCAGATCGATGTCGAATTGCCGAGGGTGGAACAGCGTCAGAAGCCTTCTGCCAAGCTCGGCCACTTTATTCTTCATCTCGATTCTCAGTTCGTAGCGCAGACCCGCGCTGTTTGCGGGTCTGCGGCCTTTCGCTCACCCGACGGACAAGCCGCGGCTACTGCGGATTGGCGAATTCCGATTACCGAAAAATGACGGCGCGAGCGCTGCAATCGTCATTCGAAAATAGGCATTCCGAGTTAAGGCGGCAGCTCCGCAAGCTCCGCTGCCGCACTCAAAGCAAAAGCCCATGGTCAGAAAAGCACTGACCGTGGCTAACGGCCTGCGGTGTCTTTTCTGAAACCTCGGACAAGCCGCAGACCTCGGAAGCGGAGGTTTGCGCTACAGGAAGAACCCACGGCACAAACGGCTTGCCGAGGCTACACACTCTTGCCTCTCGTTACTCGCACCGCAGCGCCGTCATCGGGTCTACTTTTGTCGCCCGGCGAGCCGGAATGTAGCAAGCCAGGAGCGCGACGCCCATGAGGATCAACGACGCTGCAACGAACGTCACCGGGTCGGCGGGTTTGACTCCGTAGAGCAGGCTGGAAAGGAACTGCGTCAGCACAAGTGCGCCGGCGACTCCCATCGCGACGCCGATGAACGTGAGATTTAATCCCTGCCGCATCGCCAGCCTCAGTACGTCATTCTTTTGAGCCCCGAGCGCCATGCGGAGGCCAAATTCGTTGGTGCGCCGCGCCACAGAGAATGACGTGACTCCATACAGGCCGACGCAGGCAAGAGCGAGCGCGAGCAGACCGAAAAGCTCGCTGAGACGAGTGATCAGCCGGTCCTGATTAAAATTCAACGCGACCTGCTCTTTGAGGCTCATCATGCCGAGCACCGTCAGATTTGGGTTGATTTCTCCCAGGATCTCGCGCACGGCAGGCTCAAAGTTCTGGGGGGTGCCGGCCAGGCGCAACTCGATATCACCAAAGTAGACAGAGCCGTCCCGGTCAAGATCACCGGCCGGAGTTTGCAGGAGCGGCATGAAGGCGGTCGGATACGCGGCCAGGCGTGCATTCTGATACTTCGCATCCTCGACGACTCCGACGATTTCGTATTCTCCGCTGTCGGAAGGACTGAGGCCGAAATACTGTCCGATCGGATTCTGGTGCGGAAAGAACTTCCGAGCGAATGCTTGATCGACAACCGCTACGTGTTGCGAGGTGGGAGTGTCCGCATGATTGATGGCCCGCCCCTCGACGACATGCGTGCCGATGGTTTCAAAATATTCGGAGCTGACACGGTTGAGAGAGCTGTTGAGGTCCTGGTTCGAAACTGCTGGCTTGCGCCCTTCGATGTAAACGTCCTGGTTCCAGTTGCCCCCTTCCATCGGGCTGTAATCCGAAAGGCTGGCGCCAAGCACGCCGGGAATGCGGGAGAGGCGATTCTGAAGTTGGCGGTCAAGAGCATCCAACGCTTCAGGCTTGTAACCCGCAAGCCTTGGATTAACGTGCACAATCAGCCGGCCCTGGGACTCGAAGCCAAAACGTTGTCCTTCAAGATCGCGCAAGCTCCGGGTCAACAATACGGCTCCCACCAGAAGAATGACTGACACGGCAACTTGGAGGACAACGAACGAACGGCGGGCCAACGGCGAATGCTCACCCAAGGAACGCCCCGCTCCACGCACGACCTCGGAAGCGTCGGTGCGAGAAGCGGCCCAGGCGGGCGCGATGCCAAACGCAATACCCGTGACCATCGAGAGCAGAAAGGCAAAACCCAACACGATTCCGGAAGGAGTGGAGCTGATGGGGACGTAGCGCGCGCCGCGGAAAGCAATGAGCAGGATGGTGCGAGTGCCGGCAAAGGCGACGAGCAATCCCACGAGTCCGCCCAGGACGCCCAGAAGTATCGATTCTGTCAGAACCGAGCGAATCATGCGCGTGACCGGAGCGCCCAGGGCTGCGCGGACCGCTAAATTCAGCCGGCTTGCGGCAGCGCGCGCCAGGAGCAGATTGGCGATGTTGGCACAGGCAATCAGCAGCACCAGCCCGGCGACGATCAGTAACAGGCGCAGCCCAGCGGCATAATCCTGCCGCATGGTGTCCACCCCGCCGCCCGCCGGCGTGAGGTGGATGTGCTGACGCGCGACCTCACGACGGTAACCTTGGACGAGGGCGGCGTCGCTCCGTTCCTCTGGCGTCGCACGGGCATAGCCTGTGTGCCAGAGCCATTGGTGGAGTTCGACAGTCAAATGCGATTGCACAGACTGAGCTCGCGCGCCCGGTTTCAATCGCCCAATCGCGTATAGCCATTCCACGTTGGGCTCATTAAGCGCGTTGTGCCGCGGGTTCAAGAGGGCTTCAGTTCCGAGCGGCAACCAGAAGTCAGGCGGGTTGCTGCGCAGCGTGTCCCCGTAAAAGCCCGGTGGAGTGATTCCCACAACCGTGTAAGAAACTCGGTCGATCACGAAGTTGCTCCCGATGACCGACGGATCGAGCCCAAAGTACTTTTGCCAGGCGTAGTAACTCAACACCGCGACGGGAGGCATACCCGGGTTGTCACCAGCGGAAGTAAACACGCGGCCCGCAGATGCGTGGACGCCAAACATCGTGAAGTAATTTCCCGAGACTAACTCACCTTCAAAAGCCTGAGAGGAACCGGAAGTGCCGCTACGCCGGACAGCCAGTGATGTCAGGAACGGAGTGAACGCTGTGAGCTCGCTGAACTCCGGCGTGTGGTCACGAAGCTCCTTGTAGAGCGGATAGGAATAGAGAACGTAGCTCCCTCCGTTCTGCGTGGTGCCGGTCATCTCGCAACAATTGTTGTTATCGCCGAGGCGATAGAGTTGCTTCGGATTTGCGACAGGCAAGGACTTGAGCATGACCGCGTCAACCAGCGTGAAAATCGCCGTGTTCGCTCCGATGCCGAGCGCGAGGGTCATCACCGCAAGCGTAGTGAAGACTGGGCTCCGCCGCAATTGGCGCAGGCCGTAGCGCACATCCTGGAGCAACGTTTCGAGCCAATTCCATCCCCACATATCCCGGCTCTCCTCTCGCAACGTAAGTTTGTTGCCGAAACGTCGCTGCGCGGTGAAATGAGCTTCTTCCGCCGAAGCGCCACGCTCCCGCTGCTCCTGCTCGCGCAATTCCTGATGCAGGCGCATCTCATCTTCAAGGTCGGCGTCGAATTTTCCACGCCGGAAGAAGAATGCCAACCACCGCCCGACTTCACCCAGCCACCCCATGACTGACCTCGCGATAGGAGCTATCAGAGATTAGCCGTCAGCGATCAGCTATCAGCTATCAGAACTCAGCCCTCAGCATTCAGGGTCCCGTTCTTAGCAGCCCAACCGGCCGGGCGTGAATTCTCCGCGGTCTGCTGCCGGCCGGTCACTCACTCGTCTCTCCTCTGTGGTCTCTTGTCTCTGGTCTCTTGTCCCTTGTCTCTCGTCTCTACTCTTACGCCGTCTGAATGGCCCGCGTGATCGCCGCGACCACCCGATTGAATTCGGATACTTCAACTTCCAATTGCTTGCGGCCCAGCGGCGTGAGCCGGTAGTACCGAGCCCTGCGATTTCCCGCCGTCACACCCCATTTCGCCTTGACCCAGCCCTTGATCAGCATCCGTTGCAGCGCGGGATAGAGCGAGCCTTCCTCCACTTGCAGAACTTCGTCGGATACCTGCTCGATCCAGCGAGCAATCTCAAAGCCGTGCAATTCGCCGCTCCGGGCCAGAGCTTTGAGGATCAGCAAATAGAGCGTTCCGGGCGGAATCTCATCACGATGCATCGATCAGCCTCCTTGGCCTAGTTAGACTATGCAACTGTCGGAAGGTTAGCACTGGCACGGGATCTTTTCAATATCTTTTTGATACGTCCCTTTCAACCCGCCCGTGTGCCTTGCGGGCCTCTACTCCTGCCGGTCGGAAACTCGCGGTAACAGACAGAAAGATCAATCCGCTTGTTGCGTCCTTCAAAGGCTACGATTATGATACGAAGTCGCCCAATGGAGGGATGAGATGAAGAATCTGTCACGCAGGGATTTGCTAAAAACGAGCCTGCTGGCGCCGGCTGTGGCGGCAGTAGCGCGCGAAGGCGTTGCCGAGGGCAAGGCCCCAAACGTCAGCCGGGATGAACGATTGTCTGCCGGCGCTGCTGAGTTTGGCGCTACGCCGGACTCCGCAGCGGCCAGTGCGGGGCGCGAACGCCTTCTCCTGGATTTCGGCTGGCGCTTTCATTTCGGAAACGCTGACGATGCAGCGAAGGATTTCGGCTTCGGATACGACCGGACCGGCAATTTCCAGAAGACGGGGAACTTCATTGGCGCGAGTGCACTGGCATTCGACGACAGCGACTGGCGGCCGTTGGATTTGCCCCACGATTGGGCTGTGGAGCTGCCCTTCCATGAGGATCCGGCTCTCACCAGCAAGGGATCTTATCCGCTGGGACGCTCGTACCCGGAGACAAGCGTCGGCTGGTACCGCCGCGTCTTCGACCTTCCCGCGACGGACGCCGGGAAGCGGATCTTCATCGAGTTCGACGGGGCTTACCGGAACACGATGGTGGTCTTGAACGGCTTCTATATCGGCCAGCATGCCGGCGGCTACGACCCTTTCAGCTTCGATGTCACCGATTTTGCGACTCCCGGCAGCCCCAACGTGCTGCTGGCGCGAGTGGATGCAACGCTGAGCGACGGCTGGTTTTACGAGGGCGCGGGCCTCTACCGGCACGTCTGGCTGGTGAAAACTCATCCCGTCCATGTGAAAAAGTGGGGCACGTTCGTGCGCTCGGTGGTGCGGCCCCAGGAAGCTACTGTGTTGATCCGCACGGAGGTGAACAACCACGGAAAGGGCGCGCAGAGCGCGCGTATCAGTTCAAGCCTCTACGGTCCCTCCGGCCAGGCCGTGGGGAAAGCCGCAACGATTTCCCAATCGATCCGAGAGTGGGAGACGCACACTTGGGAACAAGAGATGACGGTGAGCCGGCCGGCGCTGTGGTCTCTGGAGAAGCGGAATCTCTACAAGCTGGTGACGGAAGTGGAAGCCGGCGGGCAAGTTGTGGATCGTTACGAAACACGCTTCGGCATTCGCACCATTCACTTTGACGCGCAGAAAGGCTTCTTCCTGAACGGCGAGCCCGTCAAGTTGAAGGGGACCTGCAATCATCAGGACCATGCCGGGCTGGGCGTTGCGCTGCCGGACGCGGTGCAATACTACCGCATCCGAAAACTCCTCGAGATGGGCTCGAACGCTCTCCGCACCTCCCACAATCCACCCACGCCTGAGCTGCTTAACGCTTGCGATGAGCTGGGAATGCTGGTCTTTGATGAGACTCGCATGATGTCATCGAATCCTGAAGGACTGGCTCAGTTCGGAGATCTCGTTCGGCGCGACCGCAATCGTCCGAGCGTTTTTATGTGGTCAATGGGAAATGAAGAAGGCGTGGCGAACACGAAGCGAGGCGTCGCCATCCTGACGGCGATGAAGGAGGTGGCCAGTAGCGAAGACGGATCGCGGCCGGTTTCTTGCGCGCCGACCGGCGCTATCGGGAGCGGTGGACTCACCGTTTGTGATGTGAAGGGTTACAACTACATGGATCCGCAAGCGGCAGCTTACCACAGGACTCATCCGGCGAATCCCGTGATGGGGACGGAGAACGTGAGTGCCGTGGGAACGCGCGGCATTTATATCACCGATGCTGCGTTGGGCTACGTGGGTTCATACGACCCTTACACCACCACCGGGCGGGCCTCTGCGGAAGGCTGGTGGAGATTTTGCGATGCGCAACCGTGGCTGGCAGGAGGCTTTGTTTGGACCGGGTTCGACTATCGGGGCGAGCCCTCGCCTTATGGATGGCCCAACATCGGCTCGCAATACGGCATCATCGACACCTGCGGCTTTCCTAAAGACACTTATTACTATTATCGGTCCTGGTGGACATCCGATCCGGTCCTGCACCTCTTCCCGCATTGGAATTGGCCGGGCATGGAAGGGCAGGAGATCGCCGTTTGGGTCCATTCGAACCTTGACAAGGTGGAACTGTTCCTCAACGGCCAGAGTCTCGGCGCGCAGCAAATGCAAAAGGACTCGCATCTCGCTTGGGTGGTGAAGTACGCGCCCGGCACAATCGAGGCTCGCGGGTATAAGGGCACAGAGCATGTTTTAACGGCGAAACGCGAAACCACAGGGACGGCGGCGCGATTGGTGATAACGGCTGACCGCCAGGCAGTCTTAGCCAACGGTGAAGACGTAGCCATGTTTGCGGTGGAAGTGCAGGACGCCGAAGGACGCGTGGTCCCTGTGACGGACAATGAAGTAACGTTCCACGTGTCGGGATCGGGTAAATTGATTGGCGTTGGCAATGGCGATCCGACTTGCCATGAATCGGACAAAGGCAATTCGCGCAAAGCCTTTTCCGGGCTTTGCATGGCCATCGTTCAAGCCAGCAAGACTCCTGGAAGCGTCACCGTCGGAGTTACTTCCCCAGGACTTGCAGCCGCTTCTGCCATGATCGCCGCGAACAGCGTGACACTTCGCCCCCAAGTGGCTGTGTGGGAACGCCAGTCGCCGGTGGGTGAAGGCATCACAGGATTGTGGCGGCCCGTACAAACGCCCGAAACGAGTAACAGCAGGCTGGCCGCTTTCTTTTTGGGCCGCAACCTCCTCTTCACTCTTCAGCAAGAAGGAAGCACGCTCACCGGAGGCGTGGAGGGTGGCGGCTTCTTCGGCGGAAGCAAGCCTGTTTCTATCGAAGAAGGCAAAGTGGAAGCGAACAAGGTTTCATTCAAGGTGGGTTACATCACCTATTCCGGAGAAGTGACTGCAGGCAGGATTGAGCTGATGCCTTCGTTTCATTTTCCGTTCCACTTCGGGCAGGCTCCCAAGGCGACTTCCGGCACGCGACCTGCGATCGGTCCGCCGCCGGACGGAACCGATCCGTCGACTGGCTCAGGTTGGAGAGGCCGTCCGGTGCCCATCGTTCTGCGGCGCGTGACGAGATAGTGCGCTCGCGGTCACGCGTGTTTATGGCAGAGAGCAGCAGAAACCCGTGGGTGATGCTGCTTTTCCTTGGATTCGCAACAGCGGCTGGCAGCGCCAAGAGGCCGTCTCGTTCGGGTCACATCAAACACAACAGACACTGTACGCCAGCGAATGCCGGAACACGTTCCCAGCCTTTCCTCACTTGAGCTCCATTCGCCCCGTTGAAACCACATCTGGAAACGTTTAAGCTTTGGGTCTTCATTTCTTTCGGGAACGCACGTTGGAGGAGGCCATGGACTTCGCCTGTAAGAAGGCTGCTAGCGTCGTGATTGCGGCGCTGCTGATTTCTTTTTGCGCCGCACGAGCTTCTGCAGACTGGCCCACCTTCGGCCACGACCCGCAGCGCTCTGGCTCTGCTCGAGAAGAGGATACGCTGAGCACGGAGAACGTCTCACAGTTACATCTTCTGTGGAAGATGAAATTAAGCAGCCAGCCCATGTCCCTGACCGCACTCACGGCTCCGATTGTGGCTGACGGCGTGGCCACGCCTGAAGGCGTTCGGACCGTAGTCTACGTGGCCGGAAGCGCGGATGAAGTTTACGCGCTTGACGCGAAAACCGGCAAAGCGATCTGGGAACGCTCTGAAGATCGCTCGGTCCTTCCCAAATATCCTGGCATGTGGCTATGCCCCAATAACCTGAACGCCACCCCAACCATCGATAAGTCGCATGGCTTGATCTATGTGCTCTCTGCAGAGGGTGCCCTGTATGGCCTTGATTTAGGAACCGGAAAGACTCGGTTCGGTCCCGTGCAATGGGTTCCGCCGTTCTCCAAGGATTGGAGCCTGAACCTCCGGAATGATGTTGTTTATACCACGATTTCCCAGGGATGTGGGGGAGCGCCATCAGGAATTTACTCCATGGACGTCCGCAATCCTCGTCATCCTGTCATTCACGATCTGATATTGGAAGAGGGTTTCGGCGCCGGAATCTGGGGCCGGGGTGGGACGGCGATTGGCAAGAACGGCCGCATCTATGCGGACACCGGAGACGGAACCTTTAACGCGGCCGCCGGAGATTACGGCAGCAGCGTGATGGCTGTTTCTCCAGGATCGCTGGACGTACTCGATTATTATTCGCCCAAAAACCACTCTGATCTTACCCGTTATGACCTGGATATCGCCGCCGCGAGTCCGGTCTGGTTCCGCTTCCGCAACTTTAGTCTGCTGGCAGGTGGAGGCAAGGAAGGCGTGCTTTTCCTTTTGAACTCTGGCGCTCTCGGAGGAGAGAACCACGAAACCCCGCTCCAGGCGGAAAAGCTTGCCAACGATGGTCTGCAATACGAAGAGGACGGTATCTGGGGTGGGCTCTCGGCGTGGACTGACACGAGCGGTGAGGTGTGGGTCTACGTACCGGTGTGGGGTCCAGCTTCGAAACAGTCGCCCGCCTTTCCTGTGCGCTACGGCCCTCACCCCCATGGCTGCGTCATGGTGTTTCGAGTCGTGGTGAGTCCAGCCGCGGGCGAACCGCAGCTCCAACCTGTCTGGGTGTCGCGCGACTTCGACGTCCCGGAGCCGGTGGCGCTGGCAGGAGGTGTAGCCTTTGTTCTCTCCACGGGTGAAAACACACAGCAGACGTTGGGAGCGACGGTGGTGTCTAAGCCCGGTCACTTCGGCAAACGCATTCTGAGCAACCAGGAGAGAATGAAGAATACCCATCACGCAATCCTGTACGCGCTCGACGCACGCACGGGCAAGGTTCTCTATCAGAGTAGCGATGTCATGACGAGTTGGGTGCACTTCAGCGGAGTGGCGATTGCCGACGGAAAAGTATATGTGGTCGACCACGATTCAAACGTCTATTGTTTTGGTCTCGACAGTCCTCGTCTTTAAGTCTGACTCTGAGTGTGGCCTGACGCGCCGCCCGCGCAGACGTGTTGCAACATTCCTGCCGGTAGATCCCGCCGGCTTGCTAAAACAAATGCCAAAGCGAACTTAACCGTGACCAACGAACATTAACAGCATGCGGAAAAACGCTTTCAACGAATGTCCTTCTGAGCGCAGCGAAGAATCCCAGCATTTGTTTTCGAAGAGATGCAGAGATCTCTCGCCTCACTCAGCAAGGCGGACAGGCTTTTCCGCAGCTTGTTAAGAAGGGCGGACGCCAAACATCTGAGTTTAGTAGAATGAAACACGATCATGGGCAGTGGCATGCCGGCATGGGCCGGCGCGGGCTCAAATGTACATACCCACTTACCACCGGGTGAACGATCTTGCGACCGCGGTAGCCTTTATGAAGGCGCACCCGTTTGCGGTTGTGGTTTCTGCAAGCGACGCTTCGCCCTTCGCTACGCATATTCCGGTGCTGGTTCAGGAATCGGGCGGTCAAGTTTCGATACGCGGGCACGTCGCGAAGGCGAATCCGCACTGGCAGTTGCTCGAGAAAGCGGGCGAGACGCTCGTGATCTTCCACGGCCCGCATGCCTACGTCTCACCCCGACTCTATGAGTCGCGCGAGAGCGTGCCCACATGGAACTACGCAGCCGTGCACGCCTACGGCAGCCCGAACCTCATCGCGGACGCTGGAGGTCTTGCGGAATTACTGGAGGAAACCATCCGCGCATTTGATTCGGGCTACCTGGAACAATGGTCCGAGCTAAGTGAGAACACAAGAGCGAGGATGCTCGCCCAGATCGTTGGTTTTGAGATGCGCGTTGCGAGACTCGAAGCAAAATTCAAGTTGAGCCAGAACCGGCCGCAGGGTGATCAGCAGCGAGTGATGGAGTGCCTTGCAGCAAGCTCCGACTCTGCCGCCGTCGAAACCGCGCAGCTCTTGAAGGAGTACGTTCTCGGTCAGCGTTCAGCTCGAAACCGATCGAAGTGATTTGGCGTGACTCTGCAGAAATTTCGTCATTCACTCGAAGAGCCGCCGCCGCCCCGCCAGTTGATTTTGGCTCAGCGGTTTGCACCGGGATTGCGTCTTAGCCGATGAACGCCGCGCGACAGACCGCGCGCGAGCCGGTTGAATGCTTAGTTCGAAGGGAGCCTTTGATGGACAGAAGAGAATGGAGTCATATGGCGGTGGCAGGAGCGGTCGGCTCCGTCTTGCCGGCGCGGTATTCTGCGGCAGAAGAGCAAGCGGCGCGCGCAGCGCGTGGGCTGCCTTCACCAGTCATTAAAGACATCCAAGTGATTGCGACTCAGCCGAGTGACGTGCGACTGATCGTGGTGAAGGTCCTCACGGATCAGGATGGCCTTTATGGTTACGGCTGCGCCACCTTTACTCAACGCGCGGATCTGGTTGTGCCGGCAGTGGAAAAATATCTTAAGCCGCTCCTGCTGGGCAAGCCGGCTGACCGCATCGAGGATACGTGGCAAGCCTGCTACAACAGCTCGTACTGGCGCAACGGTCCGGTGCTTAATAACGCCATCAGCGGGGTTGACCAGGCGCTCTGGGATATCAAAGGGCGGCAGGCCAACATGCCTGTCTACCAGTTGCTGGGCGGTAAGGCCCGCGAAGCAGTCGAAACCTATGCCACCATTGGCGCCATAGACGCTTCAGAGGCCGTGGATCGCGTCCGCGCAATGATGGAGCAGGAGTTCAAATGTATCAAAGTCATGGTGGGTATGCCGGGCATGTCCTCCTATGGCCCGTCGAGCGGCCCGCCACTGAAGGGGCTACATTCCGGCGCGGTATTCGAGCCGGGCCCCTATATGCGCCGCACGCGGCAGATACTCGAAGAGTGCCGGAAACAACTGGGTGACGAGGTTGAGCTGATTCACGACGCGCATGAGCGCGTTACTCCACACCAGGCGGTCCAATTTGCCAAAGAGCTCGAGCCGATCCGGCTGTTCTATCTGGAAGACCCGCTTCCGCCAGAGCAACTTGCGTATTTCAGGCAAATCCGCCAACAGTGCGCCACCTCGATTGCCATGGGTGAGCTCTTCAACAATCCCCACGAATGGCAGCCGCTGATTGAGGGGCGCTTGATCGATTACATCCGTTGCCACCTCTCGCAAGCCGGAGGGTTGACGCCGGTGCGCAAGATCGCCATCCTCGCGGAACAGTTTGGGGTGAAAACAGCATGGCATGGGCCACCGGACGTCTCGCCGGTGGGTCACACAGCGCAATTACATCTGGACCTTGCGAGCTCCAACTTCGGGATCCAGGAAGGCGGCATCATCCGCGGCCTGGAGGCCGAGATTTTCACGGGCTGCGCAACGTACAAGGGTGGTTATTTGTGGGCTAGCAATAAGCCTGGCTGGGGGATCGAAGTGAATGAAGAGCTGGCCGCCAAGTATCCCTTCCGCGACGGACCTGACCATCTTGATGGCGGATGGGGAGTAGTCCGAAGATACGATGGGACCGTCATCAACCAATAAAAGGATAGCGGCCGGAACAACTGATTATTCGAGAGGATGGAGTTGGTTGCGGGGTCTGCATTGGCCGAACACGGCCCAGGTGAAATCGTGCGAAATGTGGTGGCATCGTTCTGCGGTCGTATTGATCGTCAAGCCGTCGTAACCGACGTGGCGTTTCGTCGTAAATCTTGTGGGGCTTGCGTCGGCCAACCACCCTGTGATCAGCAGGGTATCGCCACCTGCTGTGGTTCCTCCAGTTATATCTGTCGAAAGATTAACCTGTAGCAAAGTCTGTGAAGCCGTGAAAAAAGTGCGACGCCTGTCATCCTGAGCGACAGCGAAGGATCCCAGCATTTGTTTTCAACGACTACAGGGATGCTTCGCTGCGCTCAGCATGACAAATTCGGATTTTTCACACGTCCTGTGGATTTGTTGAAGTCGCCCGCCGCTGTGTCCAAGGTTAACCGTGAAGGCCCGACAGCCTCATTCCGAAGGACCAGCTCTGGTTTTGGACGCCCGAGTGGCAGAATAAAGAGCGCGAGGCGGACGAGGCGCAGGAGTCCGAGGAATTAGGGGATAATGGGGTTGCCCGTCTCAACCCGCAAATACGGGAAGTGGAGAACCTGGAAGTGGTGGGCGAGCAAGTCCGGCATGGTCCGAATTCCGCTCTTTGGTTGTCTTGCCCAGCAGCTCGGAACCGCAGACTACGCACGGTAGCGTTCGTTCCGAGAGAAAATCAACACCCGGCTGAAGCACCTTCGCGTGTGGTGGCCTGCCTGCCCCGCTTGCGTTTCCCCAGATGGCCGGAATCTGATCGTCTCCTCAAATGATCAAGCCCATGCCATCCGACCCTGTTGAAAATCCAGTGAATCCCCTACAATCACGAGAACCTCGAGGACAGCGACGATGATCATTAGCATCATCGGCATGAATAGGAGCAATCACGGCAGCGTGATGAAGGTCACCAGTAATCGGCAGCGCGTTGACAGTGCCGGGTCTGGACCTCGGACCTGCGGGTGCGATAACGGCTAAGCGACTGGATGGCTGGCAGCGGTTTATAAAATCGCGAATTCATTAACCTTGGGTATATAAAACCGGTAGGTTTTAAACTAACCAGCGGTTTAAGTTTGTGCTATTTTATATACCGTGGGTACAAGAAATCAGGACAAGTTAAACTGGCTGCAGCGCTCTCTTCCCGAGGGGCTCATTGCCGACGCGACCTGGCTCGAAGAGAACGGCTATTCCGGCGCTTTACGAAAAAAGTATGTGGCGCATGGGTGGCTGGACCGGGTCGCACGGGGTGTCTACCGCCGGCCCGTTCCACAGCTTCCCCAACAGCAGGCTGAGAAGCGTGTTCCTTGGGAAAGCGTCATCATTTCGCTCCAGGCGCTCCTGAAGGCAAACTTCGTGGTCGGCGGCCGGACGGCTCTCGAACTACAAGGCTTCGCGCACTACCTGTCCTCCGCGCCGCATCCCGAGGTTCATCTTTACGGGACGAACAAGCGTCCCGGCTGGGTCGTGAAGCTGAATATTAAGAGCCGCTTCGTGTTTCACAATGCGAAGAGGTTGTTCCCTAATGACGTTGTTATGGACGTCGAGAATGAAGAAAACGACCCGCTCGTCCGCAGCAGCTACGTGCGGCAAACACAGGGAAAGTGGGACTGGCCGCTTGTGCTGTCGTCGCCGGAGCGCGCGATCCTCGAACTGTTCGATGAGGTGCCGGAACGCGAGACGTTCCATCAGGCCGATATGCTCTTCGATGGACTGCGGAATCTGAGCCCGCGCAAGCTGCAGCCCCTGCTGCAGGCCTGCCGCAGCGTAAAGGTGAAGCGGCTATTCCTGTGGTTCGCGGACCGGCATCAACCTCCCTGGCTCAAGGCACTCGACCGAAGCGGGATAGATCTCGGAAAAGGCAAACGCATGCTGGTCAAGGGCGGCAAGCTCGATCTGAAATTTAACATCACCGTTCCGGAGTCGCTCGATGGCGATCGCTGATAGTTATCGCAAGCAAGTCGCGCTGCTGATCCGGACTGTACCTTTCGTTGCGGTAGAAAGAGAATTCGCGCTGAAAGGCGGGACTGCCATTAACCTCTTCCTGCGCAACATGCCGCGGCTCTCGGTCGATATCGATCTAACCTATGTGCCGATCGCGGATCGCGCGACCTCGCTGAGGGCGATCGACGCCGGCATGAAGCGGATCGCGGACGCAATTACGAAAGGTATGCGCGGCGCGCAGCTGAGTGCTAGCCAACCCAAAGGCGAAAAGTGCACCACCAAGTTGCTGCTGCGGCAGGATGATGCGCAGATCAAAATCGAGGTGACACCCGTGCTGCGTGGCTGCGTCTACGAGCCCGCGGTGAAGCGCGTATCTGCGAAAGTGGAAGAACAATTCGGGTTCGCCGAAATGCCCGTCGTGAACTTTGCCGATCTTTACGCCGGCAAGATCGTTGCAGCCCTCGACCGCCAGCATCCGCGCGACCTGTTCGATGCCCGCGACCTGCTGGCAAACGAAGGTCTCGACGACACGCTGCGCAAGGCGTTCATCGTCTATTTGATCAGCCACAACCGGCCGATGGCCGACATTCTCGCGCCGCGGCAGCTCGACATAAGCCCCGAGTACAGGCGCTTCGAGGGCATGGTAGACCAGCAGGTCAGCCTCGATGACCTTCTCAAGGCGCGCGAAGATCTCGTCAAGGAGATCGTCGGTAAGATGCCGGAGCGACACAAGCGGCTTCTGGTTTCAGTGAAGAAGGGTGAGCCCGACTGGTCTCTGCTCGACCTGCCCGGCGCGAAGGACCTACCCGCCGTCCGCTGGAAACTCGAAAACCTCACGAAGCTCGGCGCCGGAAAGCGGGCCGAACTGTTGAAAGGCCTCAATGAAGCGCTTGGAATAAAGGGAAATCTGGCGACATGAGCGACAGACGGCGGGAACACCTGATCAAGTTCTATTCGATCCTGGACGAACTCGAACAAAGGATCGTCGGCCCGCGAACTCTCGGCGATTGCCGCGGCCACATGAACTGGCCCGCGCGTGGTATTTACTTCTTCCGCGAAGCGGGTGAAAACCGCTCCGACACAGGCCCACGTGTGGTACGGGTCGGCACTCATGCTCTCAAGGCGGGTGGAAGCACAACGCTATGGGGCCGTTTGTCTGCGCACCGGGGCCACCTCCGAAGCGGCGGTGGAAATCATCGCGGCTCGATATTCCGGCTCATCGTAGGAACGGCGCTGATCGGTCGCGACGGCCACGAATTCCCGACATGGGGCGAGGGGAATTCAGCCGCGAAAGACATCAGGGCGGCTGAACTCGGACTTGAGCGCGCGGTTAGCGAGATTATTAGAACGATGCCGTTCATGTGGTTGTCAATAGGAGATGAGCCGGGACCTGGCAGCATGCGCGGAAACATCGAAAGAAACGCAATCGCGCTGCTGAGCAACTTCAACAAGGCGCCGCTTGATCCGGCTTCGGCGCACTGGCTCGGGCGTCACTGCGATCGCGACCGCGTCAGGCTATCAGGCCTTTGGAATCAAAACCACGTCGACCAAAGCTACGATCCGGCTTTTCTTGAGGACATGGAGCGGATTGTCATACAATTGGCCAACGCATGATCGTGGTCATTCAGCGCGCGTCCCGCAAAGCGCGTAACGCCGGTCACCTCGTAACGGCGGATGGGCAGCCTGTCACTTTCGTCGCGCATCCGGAAATGGCTCCGAAGAATGGCAAGTATGTTTATGCTCGCCCGGATGAAGACTCTGGCAACGGAAAATCCTGGCGAGACGTGTTGCTCGCGTACAACCGTAAGCCGAGCAGCAACCCCCTCGCGCTTCTGCCGGCATTCCAACTGTACGAAAATCCCGTCTATGAACTTCTGGTCCAAAGGCTTGGTGTGCAGAACATGTACATCCTCTCGGCAGGGTGGGGCCTCATAAGATCGGACTTTGTAACGCCGGATTACGACATTACCTTCAGTCCGAGCGCGCGCGGCGCCGACGCAAAGGGGACCGATACAACGACTTCTGCATGCTGCGCGAGGATACCGAAGACGACATCCTATTCTTCGGTGGCAAGGATTACGTGCCGATGTTCTGCGCTTTGACGCAAAGGTTGAAAGCCAAGCGGAGGGTATTTCACAGCGCCGGACAGCCACCGGCCGTGCCCGGCTGCATACCGATAAAATTCAAGACGACGACCAGGACGAACTGGCATTACGAATGTGCCAAAGCGCTTCTCCACTCTCTGTCGTCAGAGCACACTGGAAAAGGAACCCGCACTTGGACACTTTTGAACGATTCCTAAGCGAGATTTTGTGCACAAACGCTTATTGGGTTCGTGGGCGGGGCCAATCTGTTTGGCAAAAAAATCAACTCCTGGCTCGGACAAGTCTGCGTATCGCGCCCTGCCTGCCCGCGTGTTCCCCCCGGAATACGGGTATGTCATTGTCTCCTCAGCCCACCAATCCGCGGCTGTCCGCCCCAGTTGAAAACCCAGTGAATTCCGCCCCGACAAGATCGTAAAAGAAGTGGCGCTTCGCCCAGCGGGGAATCAAGCATTTATCGTCAAGCCGTCGTAACAGACGTGGCGTTTCGTCGTAAATCTTGTGGCACTGGCGTCGGCCAACCACCCTGTGATCAGCAGAACAGTGCCACTGGAAAGACTAGCCTGTCGTAAAGCCTGTGAAGCCGTGAAAAAAAACGTCCGACGCCTGTCATCCTGAGCGACAGCGAAGGATACCGGCATTTGTTTTCAACAACTACAGGGATGCCTCGCTGCGCTCAGCATGACAAATTCGGATTTTTCACACGTCCTGTGGATTTGTTGAAGTCGGCCGCCGCTGCATCCAAAGTCAACGGTGAAAGCCCCACAATGCAGAGTCTGTTTCGCAGGGTGAGATAAGGAAGGCCCGAATTTTTATGATGATCCCGGCAAACGACGCAACATCGGCCAACTCCCGAAAGAGTTTTTCCGCGGCCTGTGTTAGCTGCATCTGCGATGCTCACGGGTCGCACACATCGCAAAATGTGCGATGTATGCGCCACCCATCTGAAATGGGTTGTCCACAAGGAAGGCTGCGCGGGGGCTTCAGTGGGCTCGTCCCCACACGATTCCACACTACCGGATCAGCGGGATTCGGTTTTGGGAGCGCAATTTGCTCTTCGGACGGTTTACGAGAAGTTTCAATAATCAGCGCAAGTGTTTTCAGCTTAGTGAGAAAGGGTTGGTTGCGGGGGCCTGCAACGTCTCGAATTTACTCGTGGTGCCCTTCTGTCGGTCACTGGCTGAGATGGTTGCGTAGGCGGAAGTAATCGAGTCCATGTCTTAAGCTCCTGGATTCTCAGGGGCTTGCTGTTAAAGCTGCTGGCTATTGAACTCGGCGTTCGACCCTCGCTCTGCCACCCCACCGTTGCACACCTGTGAGCATTCCAATTACAGCGTCACATTGCAAATTGCAGCGTAGATCGAGCGGCCATAGTGACAATCCCCCCGTCATTTTACTGGGCCGCGGGAAATGGGAACAGGAGAAGACGCTGAGCGCAGAGACCGCCCTTGAAGACGCGGCTGCGACTCTTGTGGGGTCTGATTGGCGACCAGAATGTCCCACTCGGACTGCGAGTATCTCATGTGCAATCAGAAATTTGTCGGTTCTGATTATTTCGCCTTTTCGTGCTCACCGAAGTGGTGTAATGTGGTGCGGGAGCTCTATTTATGGTCGCGAAGCACGCTAGGAAAAAAGCGGAGCCTGCAGAGCACGGAAAGATCCGAGTCTCTGTTGGCTTCTCGCCCGATATCCACGAGATGCTGGAGAAGATTGCAAAGGATAAGAAAGTCTCGTTTGGGTGGGTCGTGCGCGAGGCCGTCGATCATTACCTAGCTGAGAAGTGGCCGCTTTTCGCGAAAAAGCAGGAGCAGGAATGACGACCGTTCGCCACAAGAGAAATGGCCGGAAGGAAGAAGCAAAACAGGAGCTTCGGTTCATCGACTTGTTCGCCGGACTCGGCGGGTTTCACCAGGCCCTGCGGGCGCTCGGTCATAAGTGCGTCTTCGCTTGCGAGATCAATGAGGATTTGGCCGCTCTCTACGAGAAGAATTTCGGCCTTCGCCCGCATGGCGATATTCGGGAGCTGGACATCTCCAAAGTGCCTGCCCACGACGTTCTGTGCGCGGGCTTTCCTTGCCAGCCTTTTTCCAAGGCAGGCGGTCAGGAGGGCTTTGCTTGCCCGCAGTGGGGCGACCTTTTTGATTACATAATCAAGATTCTGCGGGCGCATAAGCCTCGGTACTTCATCATCGAGAATGTTCCGAATCTCGTGCGCCACAAGCAGGGCAAAACATGGCGCAACATCGAACATCGCCTGCGTCTCGCAGGGTACAGCGTTGACGACAGTATCCTGTCTCCCAATCAGTTCGGGGTCCCGCAGATTCGTGAGCGGGCGTTTATCATCGGTCGTCGCGGAGGACTGTCTGGCTTCGCGTGGCCCGAGCCATCAAAGGATGCGGACCTTGCCATTCGGACCGTGCTTGACGAAAAACCAGACGACGCTCGTCTGCTGCCGGAGCAGTTTCTGAAATATCTCCGCGCGTGGCAAAAATTTCTCGATAAGTTTCCAAAGGACGAAGAGTTGCCGTCGTTTCCCATTTGGGCGATGGAATTCGGAGCGACTTATCCTTATGAGGATGCGTCACCGGAAGGCGTCGGACTCATGAACCTCGGATCGTATCGGGGCAGCTTTGGACTCTCTCTCCGAGGTCTTTCGCAGGAAGAAGTGGTCGCGGCCCTGCCTCCGTATGCACGCGGACGCGCGAAGGCCTTCCCGGATTGGAAAGTCGATTTTATTCGGCAGAATCGTGATCTATATAAGAAGCACCGAAAGTGGATTGATGCCTGGCTGCCGTCGATTCTGGAGTTTGCTCCGAGCTTCCAGAAATTCGAGTGGAACTGCAAGGGCGAGAAGAGAAGCGTCTGGGACTACGTTATTCAGTTTCGCGCCTCTGGCATTCGACTGAAACGACCAACAACCGCGCCTTCGCTCGTGGCAATGACGACGAGTCAGGTCCCGGTGATCGGCTGGGAGAAGCGATACATGACAATCCGCGAATGCAGCCGCCTTCAGAGCATGGGCGCGCTTCCGCATCTTCCCGATACGCGCGGCGGCGCGTTCAAGGCGCTGGGCAATGCCGTAAACGTGACGGTTGTAAGGAAGATTGCGGAAAGTTTGCTGGCCTGCGATGCAGATGTGGACAACTCTGTGATATCCAACGCCGGAAAACACCTCGTGACGGAGTTCTTGTCGGGAGTGTCGGAAAACGCGGCGTAGCGTCTTGACCGTATGAAAGCAGGTGGCTGGAATTGGCGGGAACAATCAAAAAAGTGGATATCCGGCCGGGCGTCAGCGTTCTCGCTGTCCTGCGACATCTTAACTACAGGCCGTGGTTTGCGCTTGCCGAGTTTGTTGATAACGCAGTGGGGAGTTTTGTTCGCCATAAAGAGGCCCTGGAAAAAATCGAGGGAAAGGACGCAAAGCTTCGTGTCGTAGTTGACATAGACGCGGCATCTCCCACCCGCATCTCGATCCGCGATAACGCGGCTGGCATTTTCGAGTCGGAGTTCCCTCGCGCGTTTCGTCCCGCTGCAATCCCGCCTGACCGCTCCGGGCTTGCGGAGTTCGGCATGGGAATGAAGAGCGCAGCCTGTTGGTTCGCACCGCGCTGGACCGTGCGCACGTCAGCGCTCGGCGAGCCTGTCGCTCGCGCAATCCACTTCGACATTCAGGACATCGTTAACGATGACATTGAGGAATTGACGATCCTTGAAAAGCCTGAAAAAGCCGAAAGTCACTTTACGGAAGTGATCTTGGAGGATGTTTTTCACCTCCCTGTAGGCAAAACGGTTGCGAAGCTCAAGGAGCATCTTACAGACATTTATCGTGGCTTCATCAGGGACGGATTGCTGGAGCTCAAGTTCGGCGATGAGACGCTGGCCTATCGGGAGCCGAAAATTCTCAAGGCCCCAAAGGATAAAAGTGGTCCAGCACTTCTCTGGCGAAAGCCAATCGAGTTTGACTTCGGTGATGGCCTCAAAGTTCACGGTTTCGCGGCGCTGCGGGAGACAGCAAGTGTGTCCAGAGCGGGATTCTCCCTGTTTCGCCGGGGTCGTGTTATTCAAGGCACGGGGGATGAAGGCTACCGTCCGGCGTATATTTTTGGCAACGCAAACAGCTACCGCTACCAAAGGCTTTTCGGCGAGTTGCATCTCGATGGATTCGAAGTCAGCCACACAAAGGATGGGTTCCGATGGGATGAGAACGAGCAGCCATTCTTGGAGCTGCTGCGCGAGCATCTCGATAGCGAAGAGTTGCCTCTGCTGAAGCAAGCAGAGAATTACCGTGTGCGCGCAACGCACATCCAACTGGCGGCGACAGCCAAGCAAGCCGTTAACAATACCGCCCAGGCAATGGAAACGCGGCTCCCGGAGGTGTTGCCTGCTGTTGCCAGCGCCACGCCCGTCGATACGCCTGTCGAAGAGGCTCCCCACAAATGGACATTGGCAAGGCGAAAGTTTGATATAAGCTTTCGTGGTAAGACCTGGTCGATCAGTGTTGAGCTCAGCGACGATCCTTCCGAAAGTCAGTGGCTCGTCATGAGCGATACGCCCGAGACGCGCGCGGAGCCGCGTAAGCTTGACCTCCGAGTCTCGATGGCGCACCCTTTCATGGTGCGATTCGCACAGAGGGACACCGAGGATGTGGAGGCGCTGCTTCGCGTCGCTGCCGCAATTGCGCTTGCCGAAGTTTTGGCCCGGGATTCAGGTGTTCGCATGGCGGGCACGGTGCGTCGGAACGTGAACGACATTCTTCGGGACGCTCTTTCGGAACCGTAGAACAGGGAGAATCAATGGCAGACGGCGGTGAAATCATCGTTGAGCCCTTACCCTCGGAAAGGCCGCAGGGCAATTGGATACCGGTCGTCGGTCCCGAAGGTATGGAGTTTCTCGGAACCATCGTCCCGGCAGAGAGTCGAAATGCCGTTCAGGAGTCGGCTATTGCCGTCTTGGCGAAAGGAACTCCACCCACGGCTGAGACAGGCCAGGAGACAGGCCTTGTCGTCGGTTATGTCCAAAGCGGCAAGACGATGTCCTTTGAGACTGTTGCCGCGCTGGCACGGGACAACGGCCTGCAAATAGTAATCGTCATAGCTGGCACATCGAATCCGCTGTTCGAGCAATCCACTGGGCGGCTGCGCAAGGATTTAAGGCTTGACGAGGACGGGCGAGAGCGCCGGTGGATTCATTTCCCGAACCCCAGCGCTGATGACGCGACGGTACAAGCCGTTCGTGATGTGCTTGATGATTGGCGCGATCCAAGCACACCGGAGGAATTCAAAAAGACGGTCCTAATTACCGTGCTCAAGAATCATCGGCGCCTGCAAAGCCTGAAAGACATGGTGCGCGCAGCCGGCATAGGCCCCGCGCCGGTTTTGATTATCGATGACGAAGCGGATCAGGCCAGCCTGAACGCAGAGGTGGCCCAGGGGCAGGAAAGCACGACCTATCGTTGCCTCATGGAATTGCGCCAGGAACTCCCCAATCAGACATACCTGCAATACACGGCGACGCCGCAAGCCCCGCTCTTGATCAGCATTATCGACTCGCTCTCGCCGAATTTCGTGCAGTTGCTTGAGCCCGGCACTCAGTACGTCGGGGGTCGCGAGTTTTTTGGCGACAACAATGCGCTCGCGCGGGTGATTCCGCCGCAAGATGTGCCGACGAATACAAATCCCTTGAATGATCCCCCAGAATCGCTTCTGGAGGCTCTCAAGGTCTTCATGGTAGGCGTAGCTGTTGGGATACGCGAGGGCCGGAACACCGGCAACAGGTCGATGCTTGTGCATCCTTCGCACCGCACTGCGCAGCATCGTGAATACTACAATTGGGTTCGCGATATCTTCGAGGAATGGAAGCGCATCCTGACGCTGCCGGATGACGATCCCGACAAGCAGCAGCTCATCGAGGAGTTTCGAGAAGCGTACAACGAGCTTTTGCAGACCGTGGGGGAAGGGCTTCCGGGCTTTGACGATCTGGTTCCGTCGTTCCGCTTTGCATTCCGCAACACGCGTCTCTTGGAAGTGAACGCCGCTGGAGGGCACACGCCGGAGATTGATTGGCGGAGCGCCTATGGCTGGATTCTCGTTGGCGGTCAGGCGATGGATCGTGGCTTCACGATCGAGGGACTGACCGTGACTTATATGCCGCGAGGAATCGGCGTCGGCAACGCGGATACTGTCCAGCAGCGCGCGCGCTTTTTCGGATACAAGCGTCGGTATCTTGGCTTCTGCCGGGTCTATTTGGAGCAGGGCACGATAGCCGCGTTTCAGAGTTATGTCGAGCATGAGGAGGATATTCGCGCGCAACTGAGGGAGTTCCAGGATAACGGCAGATCACTGAACGAATGGAAGCGAGCCTTCATCTTGGATACAGCCTTGCAGCCGTGCAGAAATAACGTCCTTGAATTCGACTTTATGCGCGGACGGTTTTCGGATGACTGGGTTGCCCCCCGGGTCGTACTCGCGCCGGAAGCTGTTGTGCAGGCGAATCGTGAAGCTGTCGCTGATTTTGTGCAAGGCCTCAACTTTGCGGACAACGATGGACATAAAGATCGCACAGACATTCAAAGACATTCCGTTTGCAGGGGTATCGCGCTCCGCGATGCTATTGAGAGACTCATCGTGCGGATGCGCGTCACGGGCATGACGGATTCCCAGCGGTGTACCGGCATGCTGCTTCAGTTCAGCAAGGCGCTGGAAAGGAATCCGGACGAAGTTTGTACGGTTTTTCGCATGAGCCCGGCGGCACGCCGACGCCGTGGAATTGACGAGAACGGCGAGGTAACAAATCTCTTTCAAGGCGCAGCCCCTGTACAGCCCCGAGAGCGGCGCGGCGAGATATATCCCGGTGATAGTGCCATTCGTGATGAAGACGGGAATGTGACAATTCAAATTCACACGATTGACCTAACGCGTGAGGACGGCGGCGCTCAGCGGGTTGTAGCGGAGAATGTTCCGATAATCGCAGTCTGGGTGCCTGCTCGCTTCGCGCGCGGATGGCTTGATCAAAACGAGCCCGAGCAAGGTGGATGATGCCGGTACATCTGGAAGGTATATTCGAGGCAGTTTCCGCGCCAGTTAGCGACGAGCCTGATCAGTCGATCTACGCTGTGTTGCCGATTCCCGGCTACGAAAGCTATCTGCTCGGAAAGGACCGTGACGGATACGCTTGTCTGCTGGCAGCGCCGAGGGACACGGGAGGACGGCTCGTTGCGCCAATCCGCTTGGAAAAGCTGGATATTCAGTTCGAACTGAAGTGCCTGTTAAGGCACGGGAAAAAGCCCGAGCTAGAAAGGGTCTTCACCGTTATCCGCTGTCGCGCCCACGAGCGCGAAACGACGCGCTATTTTCTTTCGGTATGTAGCACAATCATCGCCATCGTTGGGGATAGGCCAGCGCTGCATAGCCTAGCTGCGGCAATCCAGCGCCTGGCAGCCATCTTTCAAAAGATACAGAGTCCTCCGGCGCGCACATTGAATGGCTTGTTCGGCGAGCTCTATGTGATTGGGCAAAGCGCAAGTCCGGCAGCGGCGCTGGCCGCCTGGCGGGTCGATGAGACGGCGAGATTCGATTTCTCCCTGGGGAATTTGCGACTGGATGTAAAGACAGCCTCCGGGCGGATGAGGGCGCACAGCTTTTCATATGAGCAGTGCAATCCTCCGCCGGGCACTGTCGCCGCAGTAGCATCCATGTTTGTCGAGCGCGCTCCCGTGGGCCTAACACTGCGCACTCTTATGGGGCAGATTGAGCAGAGTATTTCAGCATTTCCCGACCTGGTCTTGAAGCTCCACGAGGTCGTGGCTGCTACTCTAGGCACAAACTTGAGTGAAGCATTGGGAGTCGCAATTGATCCCAAGATCGCGGAATCTTCACTGCGGTTTTATAGCCTCGCCGAGATTCCGGGAATTCGCACGCCATTGCCCGTGGGCGTGAGCGATGTGCATTTTCGGTCAGATGTGTCTGCCTGCGTCCCTTTGAGCCCGCGAGCTTTGCTCGACCGCGATTTGGGCTTTGAGGAGTTCTTACCTCAAAGAGTGAGGAATACTGGCTGAGAGGATTTAGCTGCTGGACAGTCACAAACGAGGGGCGCAGACTTCTATAATTTCTTAAGAGCACAGGATTTCAATATGCCCACGGCACCACGCATCCAATACGAGTCGGTCGATGAGCTGCAGCTCGATCCAACAAATCCCCGCCTCGGGCGGCGGGTTGCTTCTCCGAAGCTCTCGCAAGAGAAGGTTCTGGACATTATGAGCGACTGGACCCTCGAAGAACTCGCGGAGTCGTTCCTGTCCAACGGGTTCTGGCCCCAAGAGGCTCTGATCGCGGTCAAAGAAGACCTGTACGGCAAGTCGAGCCTCGTCGTCGTCGAGGGTAACCGGAGACTCGCTGCCCTCAAATACCTTCAGAGCGCCGTTGACGGCGATCACGCTTCAAAGCGGTGGGAAAAGCTTGTAGCTGGAAGAAAGGTGCCGAAAGAGCTGTTTGATTCGGTGCCCTATATCCTCATGCCGAGCAGGCAACAGGTTGCATCGTATCTCGGCTTCCGGCACGTGACCGGCATTAAGGAGTGGAACCCCGCCGAGAAAGCCGAATACATCGCAAAGCTCATCGAAGAGAACGATCTCTCCTATGAGGACGTTCGCAGGCAAATCGGCAGCAAAACGCCCACTGTCCGGCAGAACTATATCTCCTATCGTTTGCTGCTTCAGATGGGGCAGCATGAGGACGTATCGATTGAAGCGGTCGAAGAAAAGTTCAGCGTGCTCTATCTTTCGCTAAGGACACAGGGGGCGCAAAGTTATTTGCACATCGACATACAGGCACCTCCCTCTAAAGCAAGAAACCCTGTTCCAAAAGCTCATTTGAAAAACCTCGCTAACTTTGCCCGTTGGCTATTCGGCGATGAAAAACATCCTCCGCTTTTTACCGACTCCCGAAATGTCGATAACTTCGGCAAGGTTCTTGAGAACACCGAAGCGGTTGAATATCTGGAGCGCACTGAGAATCCCCGCTTTGAGATGGCTCTCCGAAAGGCGGGGGTTGGCGAAGATGAGATCATCGATCTGATTTCGGGAGCATCCGACAATATTCAGTTGGCTCAGACCGACGCATTCCGGTATCGGAAGTCTTCTTCCGTCCAGAAAGTGGTTCGACGGCTTGGCACCGATGTTACGGCGCTCTTGAACGTATTCCCGGCAGTCAAGAAAGAAGTCTTAGAGGAGATGGAGGAAGATGCTGGGACTGCCTGAGAAGGGAATGGCGCGGTCAGTCAAGCAGCATAATGTCGATCTCGACGTCATCTGCGACTGGATCGAAGCAAGCGCCGTCTTTGACGATAGCCCAATTACCAAATCTGACGCCGTCGATATTCTGATGGAGAACGGGATCTATGAGAAGCAGGATTTCGCGGCTGCAATAATTGGTCAGGGGTGGGCGATTGTCTCTGACCGAATTAAGCATCTTGGCGCGCCTCTCGGCCTCGAAGCCGCAAAGAACCGTATCACGCGAGTATCAGAGTGGAAAACATCGCCAGCATATAGCTTTTGTATGGCTCTTTCGTGCGGCATTCTCTATCCCAAATGGGCTGAGAAGTGGGATGCCCCTTCAGTAAGGGGAGAATTATTCGAGGAGTTGACTGAGGAGTCCCTGAATAAAACATTTGCAGGGTGGACAGTTCGACGCGTCGGATGGTCGCCGGATAACTCCGTCAAGCTAAAGGATACGATCGCTAAAATTATCTCTGATCTGAACGAAGTGCCGGGTACGGAGTTGGACCTTTACGTGGATTCTCACGCGAATGAGCTAGGGTTGGATTTACTGGCGTATTACTCGTTCAGCGATCCCCATGCTTCGATTCCCGTGCTTCTGGTGCAATGCGCAAGCGGCGGGAACTGGAAGCAAAAACGCCATACGCCCGACCTCAATATCTGGCACAAGGTCGTGAGTTTCAACTCAAATCCAGTGAGGGCATTTGCGATGCCATTTGCATTTGCAGACCCGGTTGAATTTCGGAAAGATACGATGACCGTCAAAGGCATTTTCGTAGATCGTAATCGTCTTATCCGCACATTGAGCAACGAGTCCAGCCAGGTATCCGGGACGCTCGGTAAGAAGCTTGTTGAATGGGTTGGGCGATATATTGACACGGTTCCGCGCGATCAGGAGTGACTTTGCTGGCGTGATTGGTTACACCGGCCAGCGAGAATTTTCTCAACCTTGCCGGCCATCCCTTCTGGGTCGGCCTTTATATCGCTCTCCCACAATCGGACAACGTGCCAGTTCATCTTCTCAAGTAATCGTGTCGTGCGGCGGTCACGCAGCATATTCGCCCGAATTTTTTGACACCAATAAGTGGCATTGGACCCGTTTTGCAGATTGGGTAGCAGACGCTTCCAATTGCGCCCATGCCAAAAATCGCCGTCGCAGAAGACCACGACCCCGGCTTTCGTAAAAGCAATATCCGGCTTGCCGGGGAGCTTTGCGAAATTCTTGCGATAGCGAAGCCCTCGGCTCCATAAGGCTTTCCGAAGCATCCTTTCATGTAAGGTGTCGGTGCTTCGGTTTTTCTGCTTCGTATAGGACGCAGCAAGAGACGTGGGTTTCAGTCCTGAAAAGGATGGATTTTTCATGCATCCCATTCTTAACTAACTCGATAAGCTGGCGGATGGAAAGGGCGGGAAACAACTCGACCGTTTTCCTAGCTTTTCCACTGGCTGTCATTTCCATCGCCAATGCACCAGATGTTATGCGGACACCTTCGCTGGATCGAAGCTGATCCGTTTCTGCTCGAACCAACTCATGCTGACGGGCAGGAAGTCGGGCTTTAGGTAGCAATAGGTCGGCGGCAGTAGACTCGCGCCGCGTCGATGGTTGTGCTGGAATCGCACGCCGTCGCGAGAGGCAAAGCCATGCCGGGGCACCGTGTCCACGGAACTCGGCCGAGCGCAGTTCAACGATTTCGAGAGCCGGTTCGATGGCCAGCGTGACCTCGCGAGCCGACCGCCGCGGCGGGCCGACCTCCCGCGGGGGAGCCTTCGGTCGAGCCGATCAGGCTCAACCAGAGGCTTCCAGGCACAAGCGCCGCTGTGACCTGCGCTGCAAACTGCCCGCGCTCCTCGGGCTCGTCGAAGACATGAAAGCAGCCGCGGTCGAAGATGAATTCGAAGGGACCGCCTTCCGGGGCAGAGGCCAGAAAGTCCAGAGAGGCGAAACGGCAAGGCAATGCGCGGCCATTCAACTTCGCGGTCGCCCGTTCCACCGCGCGCGGGGCGACGTCGATACCAACCAGGTCGAATCCGCGTTCCGCCAGCCAAATGGAATTCGTCCCCGTCCCCGCGCCAATCTCCAGCGTCTGTGTGGGCTGAATGCGGCCAGATGTGACGAACTCGACCAGTAGCGGTTCCGGTTCGCCTGTGTCCCGAGGAAGCTCACCGGAAGCGTAGCTCTCGTTCCACGGGGGGTGCGCCATGACCCACAAGTTTAGCACGTCGGGAACGTGGCAGAGTCGTGACTTAGAATGTGGCACAGGATCTAAACTGCAAGTTCGGTTTACGAAATGGAACAGACTCTTCTGGCTCATATTGATCTTGCACTTCGCTACCAAAAGGTGCCCGCATCCTCCTGCTGTTGATCCCCTATTGTGTCCGTGCTGGGAACATCTGCCTCTCTAAGCCTTTCGTGCACACCGCAGTTTGAGCATTCGGCTTCGGTCGGGCCGAGGCAGAGGTTCTGGTTTGATCTTGGACGATGGTTGCAGGGACCTATTGAAGTCAAAAGGTTTACGGGTTGCAAAGGCTGGATTTGAACCCGTGATCCCGCCTCGGCGGGATTATGAGCCCACGCTGCCTTTCATACACTTAAGCTGGGAAATTTGGTTGCGGGGGCTGGATTTGAACCAGCGATCCCGCCTCGGCGGGATTATGAGCCCACGCTGTCTTTCATACACTTAAACTGGGAAATTTGGTTGCGGGGGCTGGATTTGAACCAGCGACCTTTGGGTTATGAGCCCAACGAGCTACCTGACTGCTCCACCCCGCGAAACCATTATAGCAGGATGTTATCCGCTGACAACCGGATATCGAAGAATTCTCGAACAACGTGGTGTCGAAGAACAATTACTGAAGGCGGCTTGCAGTCTAACCGGCTCACGAAACAGGGCCCGTTATCTTCCCGCAGACGGGTTGCGAGTTGCCCTGGAAATGATTCCCTACCATAACAATTTCAGGGAAAATTGTATCTGGCGGGACGTTGTCGACGTGCTCGTAATGGCGCCTGCCGTGCCCGAGAGGCCGGTGGGATCGGTTGCAGTAGGCGGAGTAAATACAACCAGGTTCGGCGTATTGAAATTGGGCCGATTCAGGAAGTTGAAGAACTCCGCCCTGAATTGAAGGTGCAAGCGTTCGCGAAGAGCTATGTTCTTCATCAACGCGAAATCCCAGGTAGCGAGGCCGGGACCGAGGTAAGCGTCCCTCGCGACATTGCCGAAGAATCCGCCATCCGAGGGCGGCGCGATAAACGCATTGGGATTGAACCACTCCGTCGGTTTGCCGAGAATAACGGGTCCTTTGAAATCAGGATTCAGAAATGGACGCACGGGATCCTTATTATCCTTGCCGTTCGACGGGTCGTAGCTGAGCTCCGGCGTGAACGGAAGTCCTTGTTGCAGAGTGATTATGCTCGCGAGCGACCAGCCGCTCACAAGCCTGCCGCTCCAGCCCGGCCAACCGCTCGCAAACGGCTGGCCTGCGCCGAACGGCAGCGCGTAAATCACACTGATGACGCCCGTGTTCCCCACGTTGTACGTGGCGGGTCCCCAATCCGCTCCTAAATCGAAAGGATTTGAGACCAGTCCTGGAGCATTTGCGGCGGCGGTAGAATTCAAAGAGTCTCCGTCGTCGAGAGACTTCGACCAAGTGTAGACGCCTCGCAAATAAAGACCCTGGCTAAAGCGATGGTTGAGGTCCACATCGAGCGCGTTATAGGAGCTGTCGCCCTCCGAGAACCAAGTCCACGTGTAGGACAGGGCAGGGTTGGGTCTGGGCGTTCCGTCAGGAATGTAGTAACTCCCAGTGGGCACCGGCGCACCCGCCAGAGGCGTGCCTGGCAGAAAGCCTGTATCAATGGTGACCGGAGGAGTAGAGCTTGCGTTGACGGTTGGGTACGTGGCCGGGCACGGTGACGCGGGGCAGATGGTTGGTGTCGCCTCGTTGGCGTCGACTCCGATCATCTCGTGGTAGCCATGCGAGCCCACATAACCGACGGTCAGCGCGGTGTTGGGCGTAAGCTGTTGCTCGAGGCGAAGGGACCAAGAGACCAGAGTGGGAGTCTGCATGTTCGGCTGGACGCCACCAGGGCCGAGTGTCGCTCCCGCAGGCGCCGGGGCAGCCGGGTTGATGGGAAGGCTTGTCACCGGCAATGAATCGATGGAGTAGGTTGGGTTAAAGGGAGCGTTCTGGTCCGCTCGGTAACCCAGCGCGTCCTGCAGATCGTCGTAAAGTCCGAAGCCGGCGCGAATCACCGTCTTGTCCGTGAACGGGCTCCAGGCCACGCCGATTCGCGGCTCCGGAAGGAACTTGGCGTTGTTCACCGTAAAGATGGAATTTCCGACCATAGGCTGGGTGGAGATCACACCATCCGTAAACGTGTAATTGGAGGCACGGTCGTGTGCTTCGTTCCAGCCGGTCGTGAACTCGTCGCGAAAGCCCAACGAGACGTCCAATCTCGGAGTGATGCGGATGACATCTTCGGCGTACCATGCTCCGAAGAGCGAACGCCAGCCCATCTCGGTGGGCGTGGGATCATAGAGAAAGGACGAAGTGATTCCCTGCAAGAAGGTCGCAAGACTGGCGAACGTTGCCTGCCCGAATTGGCTGAGTGCCAGCGTTTCGTTCGATTCGAACGGCTGAAGCCAGATGCCCAGCGTGAGCTGATGCCGTCCCCTCGTCAGAGTCACTCGGTCCTCCGCGGTGAATAGATTGCGAGCAACCGTCAGATCGCTTCCATTATTACTGCCGGCCAAGCCGACCTGGGCCTCTGGGTTTGACACTGCGCTTCCCCCCACAACGACTGCGCCCACTGGCCGGCCGAGCAGAAAGCCGGGCACCGTGGTTGCGGGAGTACCCGGCGTGGGCTCGCCGGTGAAAAAGTAGCCGGCGCGCGAATAGCCCAGCCGCGCCACGTTGAGAAAAGTCGGCGAGAAGACGTGGGTTTCCTGAATACTCAATACCTGCTCGCGGAGATTCAGGATGTCAGTGCTGTAGGGATCGGCTGGTGTCGCCGTGACGTCACCGCCATCGTCAATGGTGTAGATGGCGGAAAGGGAGTCCAGCGGAGAGAAGATGTGGTCGAGCCGTGTCGTGCCAAAATCCTCCCGAACGGTCTGCAGCGGACTGCTGAAGTACTCGGCAATCCCATTGAAGTCGGGCGCGCCGGCCACGGGCGCTGGCCAAAGGTTAAGCAGAGGTTGCACCGCAGACACGGCGGTAGCGCGAGAAGTTGCGTCTGGCACAAAGCTCACGGACGATTGGTTCAGATCCTGGCGGAATCCTTCGTAGTTGGCAAAGATGAACGTTTTGCCTTTTTGGATGGGCCCTCCGGCGGAGACCCCAAACTGATTTCGCCGAAACGGGGGGGCGGGACCCCGGGTAAAGAAATTCGCCGCGTCGAGATCGTTGTTGCGCAGAAAATCGTAGGCAGACCCGTGGAATTGATTGCTTCCCGACTGCGTCACTATGAGCACCTGAGCGCCCGGCTTTTCACCGTATTCGGCGCCGTAGGAGTCAGTCAAAACATTGAATTCGCGCACGGCGTCCACGCCGAGCAGTTCCCCGCTTGGACCGCCCGGCGTCATGTTGTTCTCGGCAGCCCCGGTATATTCAATACCATTCAGCAGGAACAGATTCTGCTGTGGTCGGTTGCCGGAGACAGCGAAATCGTTTCCGGTAGTTGAGTTCGATATTCCGATGCCGCCGGTTTTCTCGGATGTGAAATTCACGATGCCGGGATTGAGGAGCAAAAGTAAATCGTAGCTACGCCCGTTCAGAGGTAGATCTTTCACCTCCTGCTCTCCAACCAAGCCGGAGACGTTCGCCACGGTCGGACTCACCAGCGGCGCATTCGAGTTCACCCTGACCTGCTGACTCACGCGCCCAAGCTGAAGCCGGATATCCACGCTCGCCACCTGGTCAACCGTCAAGCTAATTCCCGTGCGAATTTCCTGGGCGAAGCCTGCCTTGGTCACGCGCACCTCATACCGCCCGATCGGCAGTGCAAGCACCTCATACCGCCCTGCTGGTCCGGTGGCCGTCCTGCGAATCGCTCCTGTTTCTACGTTCTGAACGGTCACGGAAGCGCCGGCCACAGCGCCGCCGGAAGGATCGGTGACTCTGCCCGAAAGCGTCGCTGAGACTTGCGCGAAGCCGGGCGGCACAAGAATGAGAACAGCAATCGCGGCAACTCCAAGAAACCGCGCCATTGCAGTGAAAATAACCTTTTCGTAATTGGGACCCAATTCAAACCTCCGTACAGGAGCGGGGCACACCGGGCATCGAGGAAGCGCCGGAGCCCGCATCGTCTAGACTGGCAGTAACGAAAAGCTACGACCAGACTCACAAATATACACAACTCAATACGCTTTGTCATTCACGGTTGTGTCATTGTGTCAGTGGTAGGCTTAGGGAGCATTCTTCGACAGTCTGCCAAAGTTTCAGGCGATGGGCTGACGGATCGCATGAATAACCCAGCCTAAAACGGTGGTCTATTGCAAGGCGAGCACATGGGGATAAGCTAACAGGATTAGCGCAAGACGGAGAGGCTGATGCCCAAGGAGCGGACAAATACCGGCACGCGGCCGAATACGGGCCGCAACATGCTCGCGTTCCTATCTGGAGGATGGAAGCTCTCGCTCGTTCCGCTGCTGGGCGTGGCCATCGTGGGCCAGCAAATGCGGATCGACGCCCGCGTGGTGTTTGCGGCAGCGGCGCTGGCCCTTGTGCCACTTGCCGCGTTAATCGGCCATGCAACGGAAGAGTTGGCTGGGCATTTTGGCGCGACTGCAGGCGCCATTCTGAACGCAACGCTTGGGAACGTTGTCGAGCTGGTCTTTGGCCTCGTCGCGCTATTGAACGGCGAGACCGAAATCGTCAAAGCGTCGCTTGCTGGAAGCATCATCGGGAATCTGTTGCTTGTGTTTGGAATGGCTGCGCTTCTCGGCGGCCTGGGAAGAGGAGCGCAGTCGTTCAGCCAGTTCGCCGCCGGCGCAAACATTTCCATGCTTTTCCTTGCCGTGGTGGCCTTGGTGATGCCAGCTATCTTCCAGCTTTCGGTCTACGGGGCAATGCCCGCTTCGGGCGCCCGAATCGAGACGCTCAGTCTCTGGACCGCTTCACTGCTGCTGGTAAGTTATGCTGCCAGTCTCCTTTTCGCATTCCGAACTCATCGCAGCGTTTTTCGGCTGAGCACCGGGAAAGAGCCCCAAGCGAGCAAAGGAACGGCCATCCTGGCTCTCGTTGTGGCTTCCGCGCTCGCGGCGGTGGCCAGCGCCATCCTGGTGAACGAGCTCGGAGCCGCTACGCACTCGCTCGGCTGGACGCCGCTCTTTACCGGCCTGGTGGTGATCGCGACGGTTGGGAACGCTACCGAGCATTCGACGGCTGTCATCGCCGCCCGGCACGATCAAATGGACCTCGCGCTGGGTGTTGCCGTAGGAAGCAGCATTCAGATTGCGCTCTTTGTGGCGCCGCTCCTTGTGGTGATTTCCGCGTTTACCGCGCGGCCCATGTCCCTCGTATTCCAGCCGCTTGAGATTGCAGGCGTGATCCTTTCCGTTTGCGGCGTGGCCCTGGTTTGCCTTGATGGCCAGACCCAGTGGTTTGAAGGATTACAGTTGGTGGGAGTCTATTTGATCTTAGCGGTGTTCTTCTATTACCTGCCGGAGGTGCGTCTATGAGCGGCGCCGATGACAGGAAAAGCCGGGTGAACCTCGTTCACCCGGCTTTTCCATTGAACTTCGCAGGGGGCCCTGCCAATGGCTGGATTACGCGGCTCCGACTGTAGCGGCGCGAGGCAGGGCACAGCTTACGATCCAGTCAACTTCCTGGCGTGAATAAGGGTACGCGACAAAATCAAATGCGCCGCGACACATGGCATCCATGTACAGGCGGTCGTCAGTAAATGGTGAACACACGATCACGGGCAGTCTGGCAGCGTCTCTGGCATTGTCACCAAGGATATCGCGATAACTGCCATCCTCCAGTTTTTCTTGAAAGAAAATCATGGCCACAGGCTCGCGCTCGAGCACCAATCTCGCTTCTGCCAGCGTCGATGCAAAAACTGGTTCCAGTCCCCTCCCAGCTAGAGCTCTTGCGATTGCGCCGCGGCCGTCTTGGTCCGAGAGCGCGACCAATACATGTCTCACTTCCGGCATAGGCGCCTCCTTTGGGAAATCGAGAATCCGGTATTTGAGTGTCCTTTCCATAATCTCCAGGTTTAGGTTTGGTCTGTGCCCAGGCACCAGCGGTCCGGTAGGAAGAATCGGCTTGCGAAGCCCGCTCGGGCTATCGGCACTGATGCGTAGTTGCTCGCAGTGCGCACTATCTATGTTGCCATTGAAGTCTTGTCGAAAGCAAGGGCCTGTCGTCCAGTCCACCATTAACTTATTGACCGATCCTCGCATGCCATCTAGAATGGCTCACGGCATGAGTGAACATTCTAATGTTGCAGAAGTGAGCTACGTGCTCACTCTCGAAGAGTTGGCAAAGCTCACGTCCGAGGGCGGAAAGCCCGCGGAAACCTTGATGAATGTGGTTGCGCTGATCGCGCAGCGGTTCCGTTCCGATGTGTGCTCTGCTTATTTGCTGGAGCCTGACCGGGCGAATCTCGTCCTCGCCGCGACGCTGGGTCTGCGGCCTCAGTGTGTGGGCACTTTGCGAATGGCGGTCAGCGAAGGTCTCGCCGGGCTGGTTGCGGAGCAGGTGCGGCCGCTCGCTGTGGCGCATGCAAAGGATCATCCTCGCTTCAAGTATTTCAAAGAGGCCGGCGAAGACCGTTTTGAGTCATTCCTTGGCGTGCCCCTGATCGACCGGGGTATTTTGCAGGGCGTTCTTGTTGTGCAGACCGTCGAGCCGAGAGTTTTTCGAGATGAAGAAGTTCAGATGTTGGCGGAGGTAGCTGCGCAAGTTGCGCCCGTGGTGAGTGAAGCGCGCACACTCGACCGCTTCGTGGCGCCGGCGCAGGAGCGTCTTTGGGCTCTGGCGCGAAACGTGTGGTGGAGCTGGGATCCGGACACCACCAGTTTGTTTCGCGACCTCGAACCCGGCCGCTGGACCGAACTGAGCCACAATCCCATCTCGCTGCTTACAGAGCTTCCGCTCGAACGGATTGAGCGGAGGGCGAGAGAATTGGTTCTCCACGGCCGCATCAATCACGCCTATCGCCGCCATCGGGAGTACGTGGAGGCGGACCATACGTGGGGCGCGACCTATGCGGGCGTTCTGCGCCCTCGGCCGGTGGCTTACTTTTCCGCAGAATTCGGGCTGCACGAATCCGTTCCGGTTTACTCCGGAGGCCTCGGCGTGCTGGCCGGAGATCACATCAAAAGCGCTTCAGACCTTGGTATCCCGCTTACTGGAATCGGGCTGTTTTACGGCCAGGGATATTTTCATCAGCGGCTCGATGCGAGCGGCTGGCAGCATGAGGAATATCTGCAGTCGGACGTCAGCCAGTTGCCGATGGAGGCAGCGATTGGAACGAACGGAGAGCCCGCCGTGGTCCAAGTGGAAACCAGAGGCGGCTCGATCCGCGCCAAAGTATGGCGAATCAAGGTGGGCCGCTGCGATTTGTTCCTCCTGGATTCCAACGTGGAAGGTAACGCTCCGGAAGACCGTAATCTTACCTCCACACTTTACGGCGGTGACCGGCGAGTGCGCATCCGGCAGGAATTGCTGCTGGGCGTAGGTGGCGTTCGCGCTTTGAAGGCCATGGGGTTGACGCCGGGCGTGCTGCACTTGAACGAGGGACATAGTGCCTTTGCGGTTCTGGAAGCGATTCGAGATCGAATGGGAGAGGAAGGTCTGCGCTTCGATCAGGCGCTGCGCCGCGTTTCCCGCGAAGTTGTCTTTACGACCCACACGCCTGTTCCTGCCGGCCACGACCGGTTTGACGCGGGCCTCATTGAAGAGCACTTAGGACCTCTTCGCGAACAGCTCGGGCTCTCGCATGAGGGCCTCATGGCGCTTGGCCGGGAGCGCCCGCCGGATCGCGGAGCAGAATTCTGCATGACGGTGCTCGCCCTGAGATGCTCGCGACGCGCGAATGCTGTTTCATCGCTGCACGGCGAGGTCACGCGTTCCATGTGGACGGGACTCTATCCCGACCAGCCGGAAGATGCGGTTCCGATCGGGCATATCACCAACGGTGTTCACGTGCCGTCGTGGCTCGCTCCGCAAATGTTTCGCCTGTATGACCGCCATCTTGGGCCCGGCTGGCGCGAGCGTAGCGGTGAGGCGAAAATCTGGGAAGGTATCGAAAACGTAGACGACGGAGAGCTATGGGAAACGCACGTCAGTTTGAAGCAGCGCCTGCTCGAGTTTGTGCGTTTCCGCGCCATGGAGCAGGCGACGCGCGCGGGCGAGTCCGAGGAAGTGTTACATCGCCTCGCACGCGTGCTCAGTCCGGACGCTCTCACCATCGGGTTCGCGCGGCGGTTTGCCACTTACAAGCGGGCGAACCTCCTGCTTTCGGATATGGAAGGCCTCGCGGCCATGGTGAACGACCCCAAGCATCCCGTGCAGTTTGTGTTTGCCGGCAAGGCGCATCCGCTGGATGAGCCCGGCAAGCGCGTTCTGCAGGAAGTGGCCGGGCTGATGCGCGATCCAAGATTTGCGGACCGGCTCGTTTTCATCGAGGACTATGACATTAACGTCGGGCGCCACCTCGTGCAGGGCGTCGACGTGTGGCTGAATACCCCACGCCGGCCGTTAGAGGCTTCCGGAACCAGCGGGCAGAAAGTGGTGCTCAACGGTGGGCTAAATCTCTCCATCCTCGACGGTTGGTGGGCGGAAGCGTACGATGGCCTGAACGGTTTTGCCATCGGCGGCGGAAGAACTCACACCAGCGCCGATGTGCATGATAGCCGCGATGCCCAGGATCTGTTTCGAGTGCTGCGCGAGGAAGTGATCCCGCTCTATTACCACTGCGACGGCGACGGCCTTCCGCGCGGCTGGATCAAGCGGATGAAGCGAACCATTCGCACCCTTGGCTGGCGTTTTAATGCCAACCGTATGGTGATGGATTACACGTTGAAGTGTTACATTCCAGCCGCGGGAGGCACCTCAAGCGATATGACTCAGGCCGGTTGATTAAGGCAAACCGATGACCGTGACCGCCACTCATTCGGATTTAGGGTCCGTCGAGCAAATCCGCGCTCTGTTTCCAGCTTTGGAGCGCCGGCAAGGCGCATTCCCGGTCGCATATTTCGACAGCCCCGGCGGCACGCAGGTTCCGCGTTCCGTTGTGGAGTCGATCGCCGATTACCTCTACCATCACAACGCAAACACCCATTGGGCTTTCCCGACCAGCGCCGAGACGGATGCTGTGATCGCGGCTGCACGCTCAGCGATGGCTGATCTCCTCGATGCGCAGCCTTCCGAAATCGTTTTTGGCCCGAATATGACCACGCTGACCTTTCATCTGGCCAGGGCGCTAGGGCGAGCCTATGGTTCGGGCGACGAAATCGTTGTCACCGAGTTGGACCACCACGCTAACGTTGCGCCGTGGCAGGCGCTTGCCGGCGAGCGCGGCGTTACGGTGCAAGTTGTCTCGATGGTTCCGGAAACCGGCCAGCTCGATTGGAAAGATCTGGAAGAGAAAGTAAACGAACGAACGAAAGTGGTGGCCGTGGGCGTGGCGTCAAATGCCTTGGGTACCCTTAATGACATTCAGCGTGCAGCCAGATTGGCCCACCGTGCCGGCGCGCTTCTCTTCGCGGATGCCGTGCATTCAGTACCGCACGTCATGACGGACGTAAAGGATTGGCAATGCGATTTCCTTGCTTGTTCCGCTTATAAGTTCTACGGCCCGCATATCGGAGTCTTATTCGGACGGAAGGAACTGCTTGAGTCGGTCGATTTTCCAAAGCTTGCGCCGGCACCCACTTTGGCGCCGGAGCGAGCGGAAACGGGAACCCAGAATCACGAGGGTCTCCGAGGCGTCACCGCGGCTGTGGATTTTCTTGCTTCGCTTGCCGTTGGGAATTCGAGGCGCGAGCAAATCGAGGCCACGTTCGAAGGAATTGAGGCTCGTGGGCGAGTGCTGGCAGCGCGCATGTGGGAAGGGCTCGCGAGCGTACCGGGCGTCAAACTCTATGGCCCACCCGCGGACGCTCCGCGAACGCCGACAATCGCCTTCACCGTTCGCGGTCTGCCTTCGAGTGAAGTGGCGTGCCAGCTTTCCGGGCTTGGCATCTTCGTCTCGCACGGGAATTTCTATGCAGCAACCGTCACTGAGCGGCTTGGCTTGGGGAGTGAAGGGCTGGTTCGTGCTGGCTGCGCGTGCTACACAACGGCCAAAGAGATCGAGCGCTTGATTGAAGGCGTAAGGAAAATTTCGGCGGATTCAACCTGATTAATGGAAAAGGCTCGGAGCGGAGTTGCCAAGCCCTGCCGAAAGGCGCGTGATCGCAGAAACGATGGCTGCGGGAGATTTCGCACGGAACGAATAGATTCTGCCGTCCGCGAGACGAACGTAGAAATTGCCGTCTACATTCACACCCCAGTTGGTGCCGTGGAGGGGCGATTTGAAGGAGTCCTTACGGTTATTCGCGCGGTAGGCAATCGATCCGGGAGTCACCACGAGCGTGCCGCGAGTTGAGCCGAAAACGCGTACGTGCGTCACTGGGAATCTTGCGATTTGGGTTGCGGGCGACGAATGCGCCGGAGAAGCCGTCTGGGGGGCGGCAGACGGCGTTGAATGGGTCGCCGGTAGCTGGCCCTCCTTCCCTTCCGGCTTCGCGGTAACGAATGCCGTTGCGCCCGCCTCGATGTTTACCGTGTACTGAAAGCCCGGATATCCGGGGAATCCCAGTGAAATGTGGTGCTCGCCTGCCGCGACGTGCCTTAGCACAAATTGCCCGGACGTTCCGATCGTTCCCTCGTTCTTGCCGTCAAGAGTGAGCAGGGCGCCCGGCGTACTGGTCAAGATCAAATCGCCTTCCGGCCCTGTCGCCGGTGTCGAGCTGGGCGGAGCGCTTTCAGGCCGTGGCGTATTGACGGGGGTCGCTACAGAGGCCGGCGGAGCAGATTCAGCCAGGCGCCGATGCGGCTGGGTCTTGCGAGAAGTCAAGCCGGTCTTCGCTGGTGTGGAAGTTCCCTGATTGGGCTCGACGGTTGTGACGTTCCGAGCCTCTGAGTGGGAATGGGTCGCCGGATGAAGAGCGGGGCTGGCTGTCTCGGGCGAGGGAAGTGAAGTAGGGCTTGCCGTCGCGGATTGATTTGCGGCCGGGCTTGAGGGAGCGGTCTTCACTTCTTGGGCCACATGCGGATGATGAGCGTGAAAGTGCCAGACCATGAATCCAGCCAGCAACACGAGTGCTGCCGCAAGTAAACCAACAGCCCAGCGCAGGCCTTTGGAGCCTGTGGTTGTTGTTGGCGGAATGGCAGCCTGCGAAGTTGGCGCCGCGGGCGTTGCCTCTACCGTCGCCGCAACAGTCGGCGACGTTGCCGCAGTCCACGCTGCCGTAACAGACGCTGAAGCAGTGGGCGCGGTGACGGAAGTTCCGGTCTTGTAAGCCGGCGTAGCAGCTTCCAACGGGGGGACAGCGGGCGCCGGCGCAGCTAACGTCTCTGTGGTGATACCTGCCGCACGACCCAGTTCTTCGATAAGCGCCGCGCCGTCTACCGGGCGCTGATCCGGCTTCTTTTCAAGGCAGCGCATCACAGCCTGCGCGACTTCCGGCGGAATCTTGAGTTCCGGCCTCGCTTCCAGGATGGGTCGCGGCGGCGTATTGATATGCGCCAATAACAATTCCATCGTGGTGTCGGCTTTGAAGGGAAGCTCGCCGGTGAGCATTTGGTACATCACGACGCCGAGCGAATAGAGGTCGCTCCGGCCATCGAGCTCGCCGCTGCGTTTTCCCATGGCCTGCTCGGGCGACATGTATTGAGGTGTTCCGATCACGACGCCGGTGCCCGTCAGGGTCATTTCCGAGCTTTCGCCGGATTTGCCGTCTCGAAACCGGGCGATACCGAAATCGAGCACTTTGGCTTGCTCGCCCTGCGGTGACTGGATGAGCACAATATTGGCCGGCTTAATGTCCCGGTGGACCATGCCGAGCTTGTGGGCGGCATTGAGCGCCGCGGCCACCTGTCTGCTGATCGAGCACACCATGGGAACGGGTAGCGAGCCGCGCGCCTGAATGCGGCTCTTGAGACTCTCGCCTTCGATATACTCCATCACCATGAACGGCCGCCCGTCTTCAGCTTCATCGATATCGTCCACACGCACGGCATTCGGATGGTCGAGCTTTCGCGCTATCACCGCCTCTTGCTTGAACCGCTTCACGAACATCTGGTCGCTCAGGAGATCGGGATTGATCACCTTCAGGGCGCGCAGCTCGCCAAAGAGGACGTGAAACGCCTTGTAAACGGAGCCCATGCCGCCCTGGCCTACTTTTTCCAGGATACGGTATTTTCCGCGGATGACGGTTCCCTCGGACCAGGCGCCCACTTCAATCAATGGCGTCCCGTCGCGCGGACAGTGGCCGTAATCGTTCGGGTAGGTAGCTTGGCAGGACGTGCAGCTTTTCATTGCGCTGGAAACCCACTTTTACCAGGTTGCCGAATTATAACATGACCCCTATTCCGCCACGCGCGATACGCAGCCGAGGTTTCCGCTGAAATAGCCGGGGCGGAAGATGGGCGGCGCGCCGAGCATATCCAGGTGAACGCCGACGGTCATGGGCTTGCCGCTGGGCAGGTAAAGGATTCTCTCTCCGTTCTTCTGTACCCACGTGAGGTCGTAGCCGGATGCTGCGGTCTGCCACTGAGCGTCGCGAAAGAGTGCGAATATACCCCACGGGCCCGGATAGGAGACGCCGCCTTCACCTACCGTTTGCTTGGCTTCTTGCGCGGTTGCAGGTGACCAGGTGAATTGGGCTGCGCCGCCCGGGTAGGTCATGGTTTGCGAGCCGATGGTGAGGGAAAAACTCTTCACGCCCTCAGCCGCCAGTGGCGAGAGCTGGAAGCGCAGCTCGGGTTGAGAGGAGCCGTTTGGGTAGAGAACGCGCTCGAGCGCCATACATCGGTTGAAAAAGCCCATGAAGGACGGTGAAAGCTGCACGGCGCCGCCGGGTTTGGGCATGTATTCAGAACCCGAAAATGTGACGAGACTCGAGAGGTTTTGCGCGTAGAAGCGCGCCAGCACCCCGTCGTTCGGCAAGAAGAAGTTGTTCAGCTCGGCGACCGTAGCCGCCGGGCTGCGCGGATTCGAGCTGAAAGGATATTTGCGGGCCAGCGAGTCATACTGTGCGCACAGCGACCGCCCCTGGGCGTTCAGCGCCTGGCCGGGTTTGGGCAGAGCCGCTTGAACGTTGGTAATCGGCTCAAGCATCAGCCGCTTGACAAGATCGTCCACGTGTCCCCTGGGATCGGGCGTAAAGCCCATGGCCATTTGCTCGGCCACGGTAGTGGCTTGCGATGCGCTGGCTGTAACGGGACTGGATGCGCTGGCGTTCAGTATCCCCGCTTGGCCGGACTGGAACTGCTGCGCAAACTGGTCGAGTGAGCTTTTCAAATTCAAAAGTGCGCCGAGATAGTTTTGGTTTGACGAGGAGACGTATTGCGCCTGCTGGGAAGCAGGCACGACCTTTGCCACCGGCTGGAACTCCGCGGCCGCGTTCGGGTTCACTGAAACGTTATTGGAAACCAGCCAGAAAAGCTCGAGCAACGGCGAGGTGTTGCTTGTCAAAATACCAAGCTTGCCGCGCGCGTCAGCCAGATCCCCGTACGGAACCACTCTTCCCGCAGCCAGAAACTTGCGCCAGGCATCGACGAATTCCGTCTGATAGCGTTGGCCCATTTCCCGAGCGAGCGTAATGGGATCGAGGCTTCCCGTCACTTGTGTGCCCAGCACCCATGGCTCGCCTTTCATATAAGGTTCCGGGTTTTGAAGGATCTTCTGCATCAGGTTCCAGCCCGCTTGCGTATAGGCCCCTGAGACTTCTGCCGAGTCCGTCACGACATCGGCTGAATTCGGATATTCGCGGCTGAAGATGATGGGCGCGCTGTTTCGCGTGACGTCCGCCAGCATCGCGCGATAAACACGGTCTTCAGGCGGAAATTGATTCAAATAAGCGCGCGCGTGAGCCACGACGTCCGCATCTGCATTGGAAGCAAAGCATTGAGAATCCCCGAGGCGCGCGCTCGAGGGGAGCGCGGTGCTGTAAAAATCGAACTGGGTGCGCGCCAGTTCGGAGGATTGCGGATCGACCGAGCCCGTCTGCGTCCATATTTTGTAAAGTTCCGGCGCCAGAAAACCTTCGGTGCTTTCTTGAGGGTTCGTGGTTGTAATCAAATAAGCTCTGAGCACGTCGTAGGCCGTGCCGTAATCGTTGGCGCCTCCCGCAGCACTTGTTCCCTCCGCCTCTTTCCCGCCTCGCGGAGGTGCGGGTGTGAGAGAAGGCGCCGTGGGCAATGCCATCAAACTACTGACCATGGCCGCTTGCGTCGGGTCGAGCAGCACCGTTTTGAACCGCTGTGCGTAAGCGCTGCACGCCGCTGGATAAAGCTCCGGGCCGGCAAACAATCCCCAACGCAAATGCCATGGCGCGCCATTCTGGTTGTAATTGCCGATCTTGACGAGTGGTTTGCGCAGGCTTTCGAGCTGCTGAAGCGAATTGGGCAGGGAGGCATTAGCACTGGCCGGAGCGGCCGCAGCCGCACGGCCTATTGCGGACTCAAGGCCGCGATTGCCGAGATAAGAAATGAGGAAGCCAACGCCAAGAATGATGCATACGGCAGCCGCGCAAGCCAGTAGAAGCCTCCGCCAGAAGCTCACCCGCGCGCTCGCACCGCTGGTGGCGAGGCCCGCGCGGTCTTTCAAGATAATCTCGTGGAAAAGCTGCCCGAGGAAGACGGGTTGTTGCAACAACTTACTGCGGAATGCAGATCCGCCCTGCGCCCGCAGATCGAACACCCGCGTGGCGCCAGCCCCTCCCTCCGCTCCACGCGAAGGCTGCTGTGCCAGGCGCTGCAATTGGCCTACGTCAAAGACGCGCGTAGCCCCGATGGCCGTATCGGCGGCTGGAGCAGGTGGCGGAGCTGGGGCGGCTTCAGCGGCCGGCGGCGCTTCCGCAAGGACGGAGCGAAGTCCTGTGAAATAGAACCCGCGAAGAAACGGACTTGTGGTGAGTTGGCTGGGCCGGCAAAGATCCACCATGAACTGGACCAGCGTGTTGCGCATCTTGCGAAACTCGCGGGGGAATTCATAGATTCCTGGCAGCCTCTCCGCCTTGTGCTCGCGGCCGAGGAGGTCCACGCGATGGTCGCTGAGCGAAAAGAACAATTCATCAAGCGCCGCCGTCAAGCGCTGCGTTTCTTGCTCGGCATAGATGCCGCTTGTGGTTTGGGCGAGGGTGGGAATTGTAGTGCCCAACACTTCGTTGGCCTCGGCCGGCGTGAGGTTTTCCGCGTATTCGGCAAAAAACGGAACGCGATCGATTTTCGTAAACAGAACGTAGACAGGCAAACTGATGCCGAGCCGCCGCGAGCCTTCGTCAAGACGCGCGCGTAGTGGCGCGAGCGCCTGTGCTGCGCTGCCTTGGAGGACGCTTTCCAGGCTGACGCAAACCACGGCGGCGCGCGCGGACTCCTGGCGGCTGACGATGGATTGTAGCCCCTGCGGAGCGATCCGGCGAACCAGGCGCGCCCACGAAGCAGGAGCAGCCAATAAGCCGCCGCCCGCTTCCGCGAAGATCGCTTGCCGCGCGAACCACAGATTCACCGAGCGCGTAGGAACCACCTGGTTGTCCCGAGAGACTTGGCCGGCGAGCAATTCCGGATCGAGGTTTGACGCTTGAACGACGCTCGTCTTGCCCCCGCCGGTTTCACCCATCAGCAGAATCACAGGAAAGCGGTCGAGCGTTGCCTGCCGGCCCAGCTTTGAAGATTTCAACCGCAACTCCGCCTGGCGGACAAGCAGATCGACTTCCTGTTCTCCTTCCACTCCTGCAGGCACGCCGGCAGCGTCCGCCGCGGCTGGCGCGGCGCCCGGTCGCGCCCCCATCCACCAGAGCAGAAAACCTGCTCCAACAAGTCCCAGGGCCGCAAACGCGCCAAATAGAATCCAGAAATTCGCGCCATGCAAGTGAAGCAGAGTGGCTGCGAGCGCCCCGATGATGAGAAAAATGGCGAAGACGCCAGCCGCAAATCCGTTTTTTTTCATCAGGTCCCCTACCGGCTTCCTTCCGACGCGACAGCAATATCCGCCGCGCCTGAATGGAGCGACAACTTAAAGCCTACAAACAATGCCACCGCCAGAATGGCTGTGGCTACCGCCGCATAAACAAGGCGGCGAACCCACGGGTCCCGGTGGCGCACGGGCGCGGCCTGCAAGACGTTCGCCCACGCGGCAGAAAATGGCCCTATAGGCCCGCGAATACGCCGTATCTTTTCCGTGGCCGCGTCCTTATACCCGCGCAGCGCTTCTGGCCCGCTAATGCCGTAGCGGCCACGATAGCCGAGCAACAGGCAAAGAGCATATACCTCCAGCAGGTCTGCAAGCTCGCTCGAGTCCTTGCCTCCCAGCAACCGGTCCAGGCTCTGGAAGAAAATCTCGCCGGCAACGTGCCCGCCGAAAAGTTCCTCCTGCAAAGGTTTCCGCGCCCAATCGGCAAAAATCGGATTCCGGGAGTTCAGGATGCTTTCATCGAGCAGAGCGACAACGGCAAACGAAGCGAGCCGCGTATCCTGCGGATTGTAGCCGCGGGCAAGGCTGGCCTGCTCCGCGCTCTTCAGCGCGGCGCGCATATTCGCGCGAAACGATTCGGCGTCATGGGCCGCCTGGCGGTTGGAGCGGACGCGGACAATCACCGTGAAGAGCTCCTGATAAATAAGGGCCAGATTCTCAGAGCGCTGCTGCGGCATAGAGTCTCCCTACGTTCAAGTGGACGGCGTTGGCCTCGCGAAAACGATCTCCGTCTTCGGTTTTGTGCTGGCTGGTCCTGTCGCTCTGCGGCGCCCGCGAAGAATAGGCAACTTGAGCATCGGAACTACGGCTGGAGAGTTACCCCTCATCGTAAACGGCCATCACCCCTCCAAAAGCACGAGCAATTCAAGTTCCGGATCGGGAATTTCCCCGGGAACGTAGATGCCCACCTTGCGCGTTTTGACGACATGCTCCCAACACGGGCCGGCGCGGTTAATGCCAAAATATTGATTCGTGACCCTTGGTGACGCGGCGGCCGGCGGGGTGGGAAGGTGCGTGAGCGTGAGTCCCGGGACTGCGCGCTTTACCAGCTCTCCCACGAACTGGGCTGAACAGATTTTAACGAGCTGTGGCGTTAGAGAGATCAGCTCGACTTCACCTATCTCCGAATGGATACTGAAAATCCAACGGGCGCGGTCCAGGCAACGCGCATCCTGAACGTCACCTTCGTAAAAAGACGGCGCAGCCTGTTTGAGCGGAATGGGGACGCAGTTTTGGGGAAATATGGTGATCAAGTGAGTGCGAATGTACGCCTCGAGATCAGAGAAGCATTGTTCCAGCTTGCGATGATCGTAAAGCGGAATCGCGCGCGGGTGTGAGTCCGCCTTGAATGTGGAAAGCGCGCCGGCCAGCCGCGCCAATTCGATGTAAAGCTCTTCCGGATGACCGCGCCGGGCAAGATAAAGGTGACGCAAGGGCGCGAGGCTGGAATTGAGCGCATGCAGGTACCAGAAATTCGCCACATCCTGCGCGGAAAGCCCCGCGGAAAACGTTCCTCTCCGCTGTCCCGTGCCTGAAAGCGAGGCGCTCCGTTCCTCCAACTCTTCCACTAGCTTGCGCAGAAGCCGCGCCAGCCGTGGGCTCGCCGCAAAGTCAAGGCAGGGAGGAATGAAAGCAGAATCGTAGATGAACCGCCCCGAACCGTCGCGGATGATGCGCGCCAGGGGCAAAACGCTCATGGCTTCGGTGCTCTCTGGTTCCACGCTGATGCGGATGTTCTTGGCGGCGAGCTGCAGAGTTTTCTCATCGCGCCCGGTGTTCTCGTCCGGCAACGACTGTGGCCGCGCGACATAGCGCACGCGGGCATCCGCTCCGTTCACTGAGATTAGGCAGTTCAGCCCGTCGGGCAGGTAAGACGGAACCGTCAGCGCCACGTTCAGAAAGGGCGCAGCCGGGGGAAAGAGGCCGCCGATCTCTCGCGGCGCCGGCAATGGATCGCTTTCCGGCATGTGGAAAACGAGGCCGTCGGGGAACGCTCCGCGTGCGTGAACCAGCGAAACTGTCCCGTTAACCAAGGCGTCGGCATCCAGCTCGTAGGCAACAAATCCATACGGTTCAAAGCACAAGTTCGAAAGAGTGAAATCGATGAGATCTTCAAAGTACCGGTTTTGGGCCTGGAAATGATGAGTGGCGAGATACATTCCCTCAGACCATACGACTTTGGAGAGATTCTTCATCGAGAGCTTGCTCGACCACCGGTCACGAACGGCAGGTGGTCAGCGCAGGGCGCAGATCCGTTCCGAAACTTGTTGGCAGAGTGCTGGCTGCTGAGCTCTGCAACCTGACTGACGAATGTCATCATGGAACGCACCCGATATATTGTCAAGACGGACAATATTATACGGAGCTTTGCCGGATGAATTTGTTTTAATTGAGGGCGTCCGTGAACGTCGCTGATTTTCTGGAATGATTTTGCACCGCGTCGCGTCCGGGTATTTGCCAGGACCAGGGGAGATTCTGTGGCGTGGGCCGGGAGCGCGCTTAGCCGTGAATAAGGGGAGGGAACTTGCGCCGCCTGGCCCTGCCGCCCACGTTTCAGGCGCACGGATCCTGGGTTATCCGGAATCAACCGGCAGCGGTATTTGGACGCTCGTCGCTATGTGCCGACTGCGGCGACGCTCTTCGCTGCGCATTCGGGATGCCGGCAATTGCAAGAAATCTCGAGCGAGTGGCCAGCATCATGACAATAGTCGCAACAGTATCTTTTGCCTTTGTCCACCTGACAACTGCACGCGGGGTGTGCGCATTTCTTGACTTTTTCGTCGGCCATAGCAAATGCCTCCCTGGGTCCGCGCCTCCTACGAGCGGAGCGGTCAAGGCCGAGACCCGGCTTATTGAGATGGAATGTACGTGAGCAAATCATACGCCGACCGAATCCAGTTTTCAAACGAGATATTGTATCTCAAGCGAACTTCGCGCGATTTTTGCTTGACATGGGCGTTTCCCGGCCCTATGATGAGCGTTTACAATTGAATATCGATTCAGCATCCCTGAATCTCATCTAGAGTGGCCGAGGGACGGGCCCGACGACGCCACGGCAACCGCTCCGAGTTAGACCGGAGGTCAGGTGCCAACTCCTGCCCGGTATTGGGGAAGATGAGAGGGGCCGTTATGGTCTTTACAGAGCCTCCCCAGTAAGTCGGGAGGCTTTTTTGCAGTATACGCCTCCGGACTGACTTTCCTTATCTTTCCCGCCTGTGCGTTCCACTCTCGATGAGACCAGGTTAATCAGAGGAGGAACGGTGAGTTACAGTACATGTCTTCAGTGCAGGGAATGTGGCCGTCAGTACGAGCTGAAGCCGATCGCCGCCTGTGAGGAGTGTTGGGCTCCGCTCGAGGTGGTTTACGATTATCCACGGCTGTGGTCCGACCTGCGGCGGCAGGATATTGCTTCGCGTGCGCCCACCATGTGGCGCTACCGCGAATTGCTCCCGCTTCAGGGAGAGCCGTGCGTGGGGCTGCAGACCGGATTCACCCCTCTTTTCCGGGCAGACCGGTTGGCGCGCGAGTTGGGCATCTGTGAAGTTTACGTCAAGAATGATGCAGTCAATCACCCGACGCTTTCTTTCAAGGATCGCGTTGTGGCCGTGGCGCTCAGTAAGGCTCAGGAATTCGGCTTCCAGACCGTGAGTTGTTCTTCCACGGGAAACCTGGCGAACGCTGTGGCGGCGCAAGCGGCCGTGGCGGGTCTAGCCGCGTACATCTTCATTCCTGCAGATCTTGAGGCTGAAAAGATTCTCTCAACCGAGGTGTTTGGCGCCACAGTGGTACGGGTAGCCGGCAATTACGATCAGGTGAACCGGCTGTGCGCTGAAATCTCCATGAAATATCCATGGGGTTTCGTGAACGTGAATCTGAGATCCTATTATGCGGAAGGCTCCAAGACCGTCGGATACGAGATTGCCGAGCAGCTTGGTTGGCGCTTGCCGCGGAATATTGTGGTACCGATGGCTGGAGGCGCGCTCATTACCAAGATCCACAAAGCGTTCGAAGACCTCAAAAAGCTTGGATGGGTGGAGAATGCGCCCACTCGGTTCTTCGGAGCGCAGGCCACGGGATGCGCGCCGATCGCGATGGCTGCCAAGAAAGGCGTCGCTGAGATCGATCCTGTGAAACCACAGACGATAGCCAAATCGCTGGCCATCGGCAATCCAGCGGATGGGCGCTACGCCGTCAAAACCATCCTGACCACCGGCGGAGCGGGAGAAGACGTGAGCGATGAAGAAATCGTGGCGGGTATTCGCCTGCTGGCGGAAACCGAAGGGGTCTTTACGGAGACCGCGGGTGGAGTTACGGTGGCTGTGGCCAGCAAGTTGATCGAAAGTGGAAAGCTGGACCGCAACGAACCGGTTGTCCTGGTCATCACGGGAAATGGCTTGAAGACTCTATCCGCCATCGGCGGCGCGACGCGCCAGACGTCTGCCATCCGGCCCAAGCTGGCGGATTTTGAGGAGCATTACGTCGCGGAAGCCGCTCCGGCCGCCGTCTGATGTCCAAGCATATCTCCATCCGAGTGCCGGCAACCAGCGCTAATTTGGGTTGCCTTTTCGATTGCGCGGCATTAGCGGTAGGGTTGTACCTGGACCTTCACGTCAGCGCCCGCACCGACGAGCGGGTCAGCGTCCGCTATCAGGGCGTCAATCCGGACCGCGTTCCCCTCGATGAAACCAACCTGATTGTCCGCACCATGAAGGACACACTGTGCGGTTGGGGAAAGCAGTGTGGATTCGAGCTGGAGATTGAAAACCAAATCCCCGTTGGCGCTGGGCTTGGATCGAGCGCAGCCGCGCGTGTCGGCGCGCTTGCGGCCTGCTATGGCCTTCGAGACCGCGCCTTACTGGATGAAAATCTCATCTCCCAGGCGGCACGGCTCGAGGGTCACCCGGATAACGTGGCGGCGGCGTGGCTTGGTGGGATCGCTCTTTCCGTCCAAGACGGGGAAAAAATCGTTTCGTATTCGTGCCCCATTCCGGACGAGCTGCAGCTTGTCGTCGTCGTGCCGGACTTTCCGCTCTCAACGGACCAGACTCGCCAGTCGCTGCCGGAGAGTTTCTCTCGCGCGGATGCGGTTCACAATCTGCAACGCGCCGCTGTTATCGCAGCGGCCTTTTTTTCGAGCAGGGCGGAATTGCATCCCTTTCTCTTTCAAGATCGCTGGCATCAACCTTACCGCGCGCCTTTAATTCCCGGGCTGCGCGAAGCTCTGGCGCTTAAGTCGCCCGGCCTGCTGGGAGTGTGCCTGAGCGGCGCAGGTCCGTCCGTACTTGCACTTGCCAGCGAGGACAGTTCCGTGATCGGCGAGAGCATTCGCGAGATTTTTCGCCGGAACGGCGTCTCTTCCCAAGCGTTCCTGCTTTCTCCGGATAACAAAGGCGGTAAAGGTTGGAATATCCCCGGATAAACTCGAAAAGCTCGCGATTCTTGACAGGAGCGACGCCGGAAAGTCAAAATAAACCAACCGTTAGTTGCCGCGGTAGCTCAGGTGGTAGAGCGCAGCCCTGAAAAGGCTGGCGTCGGCGGTTCAACTCCGTCCCGCGGCACCATCTTTTCAATGACTATCGTTTCCTTTGTTTGCCGGTTCTGGCACTTCCTGACAATTCTTGCGGCGTGCAAAAATCGTTGCCGGTAATGCAGCCGGCGTCGGCTGGCCGAGGCTCCGCGCCAAGGCTTTTATTGCGATCGCTGGCCCGGTTCGTCCGTTGCCGTCCTCGTGCGGACGAACATCCTCGAAACAGTGGTCCTGACTTCTCTGGCAAACGGGCCCCCGTCAACTTGTGTTATAAACGAAGGAAGCTTTCTTCGGGCCTGTAGCTCAGATGGATAGAGCAACGGTTTCCTAAACCGTGGGTCGGGAGTTCGAATCTCCCCAGGCCTACCAGTCTCTTCAATCACTTACCACCGCCTCCAACCTTGAGTTTTCCCGACTGCGGGGACTTTTGTGGGGACGCCGCGCCGCCAGCCCGCAGGTGTCTTTCCCATCTCGCCGTGCCCGCGAGAAGCAGAGGCACCAGTGAAGGAGGGTGACCGGGAAAATCACGGCAGAGCGCGGTGAGGAAAACTCAGCGCGGTCGCCGGGGCCGGAGAGCCGCTTCCGGTCAGCATTCACCTATTTCCCGTTCTAAGCTGAAACCGATCGCAGGCTAAACTTCACCGGCTAATGTGCCGATCAATAGTAAGAAGAAATAGGCAGTTGCCGGAATGCCCTCTGCTGCCCAGCCGTTCTAGAGGGGAAGCAATGCGCACCGTAATATCGTTGGTAGTCGTCCTGACTGCTTT
>JASHON010000004.1 GCA_030041095.1 Terriglobia bacterium | reverse complement strand
CAAACCCGCCCCTACTCAATTTTCAAGACAGGGCAGCACGTCGATCATCAGCGTAACGTTGCGCTCCGATTGCAACAGGGCTCGTCCCTGGCGCGTCTTGGTAGAGACGAAGAGCGTACGCGAAGAGTCCACGATCTGGCTCGGGTTGGCATTACGGGTAGGCCTTGACATCAGCAGGGGCTGAAGCCCTCTCCCCTGCAGCATCTTTGCGGCACGACTAAAGTCATGCCCTGACACGGAGCGGCTTCGACCAATCCCAAAATGTAGAAACTCGGGGGCGAGGCACGGCCTCGCCCTAATAAATTCAGTCATCAGCACTCTCGGAAACGCAAGGCTTTCCTCTTTGATGGCCGCACGTCAGGCGGCACAGCCGCATCATACCCATGCGACGCCGCTGCGAAAATGCAGACATGGCTCAAAGCCGCCATGTCTGCGCCACACGCTACCTCACTGTAAACGCCTCCTGCAGCGGCAGGTTTTCTGAGGAATCGCCCGCGTAGACAATGAACTTACCAGGATCCACTTTCCAGCCGTGTGAATGGGCGTCCCAATAAGCCAAAGAGCGACGATCGAGCGAGACCGAAACGTGCCCCGTCTCACCGGGCGAGAGAGTCACGCGCTCGAACCCTTTAAGCTCCTTTGCGGGACGCGGCACAGTGGCCGAGGGATCGCCCACATAAACCTGCGCAACTTCCGAGCCCGGCAAATTGCCCGTGTTCCTGACATCGAAACTTACCGTCACCGGGCCGTTGGGGCTGGCCGTTTGCGGCGTCACGCTCAGGTCGCTGAACGCAAAAGTGGTGTAGGAAAGGCCAAAGCCGAAAGGAAACAGCGGCGCCGGCTGGCCGTCGTGTCCGAAGGCGCGATAGCCGAGAAAAACGCCTTCCCGGTACGTGACGTCATTCGATCCGGGCGCGGAGTAGTAGTTATCGTAAGCAGGATTGTCCCGCATCGTTTTCCACCAGGTGATGGGAAGTTTGCCCGAAGGATTCACGCGCCCTGAAAGCACATCGGCCAGCGCCCTGCCGCCCTCGGACCCGGTGTACCAACTGGCGATGAAGGCTGGCACGCGGTCCAGCCAATCTGCGGTCGCCACCGCTCCGCCCGAAGTGAGCACCACGATCGTGCGCGGGTTCGCAGCAGCCACTTCCTTGATCAGTTCCGCTTGTCCCGGAGGCAGGGCGTACGTGCGGTCGCGGCCTTCGCCTTCGGTTTCAGGATCATAGCCCACAGAGAGAACCACGACGTCTGCCATGCGGGCCAGCCGCCTGACGGTAGGTTTGATCAAGTCCGCTGCCGGAAGCGCGTTGAATCCCGCCCGAATCCGCGTTGTCTCCGGCAGGTAGTCAAGCCGCACGGGCACGGTTTGGCCTTTCTGCATCTCCAGATCGAAACTCTGCGGCTCGCCCCGGCCCGGCACTCCTTCGAGCACCATCCGGTTGTCGACGTAAAGTTTATAGCGGTCCCCTCCGACCGCGCCCACAATGAATTCCTGCGGTCCGGAAGACTTTGCCGTGTAATAGCCGGCCCAACGCACCGCAATCTTCTTCCTCGCCGGCGGAATAAAAGGGCTGCCACCCCAGAAATAAGCGCCCGGAACCACTCGCGTCGCGCTGGGTTGTCCTGCAAAAGATCCACCTTCAAATGTTTCCATAGTCAGACCGTGCTGTGTGCCTTCGGCGTCGGTGGAGAAGCTGTTGCCCGCTGAGCTGAAGAACGCTTCCGTCCCGAGCAGCTTCATCAGGTTCCTGACGCCGTTGTTCCACAGGATTTTTGTCTGGGGGAACGCATCAGTCAATCCCTGAAGAAAACTGACCGGGGCAATGGCGGTGACGTGGGCGCTGCCGCCGGCAGTGAGGGGAGTGGGGTAAGCGTCCGGCCCGATCAGCGCGATGGTATGAATCGCGCTGAGATTAAGCGGCAGGAGATTGCCTTGATTCTTCAGAAGCACCATGCACTCCTTCGCGGACTGGAGCGCCACGGCCAGCGACTTCCGGCTGTACCGGGAAATATTCAGGTCGTATTGATTGTGGTTCAGCCAGCCGAACTTCACCGCAACGTACAGGATGTGCTGCACCTTCTCGTTGATCTCCGCTTCGGAAACTTGTCCGTCCTTAATTGCCGGAAGAAGGTTTTTGGCGTTCATGTAGACAGGCGATGGCATCTCCAGGTCAAGCCCTGCGTTGGCTGCTGCGATTGCGTTATGCGTCGCTCCCCAGTCGGACATCAGGATGTCGCGGAATCCCCAGTCCTTCCTGAGCACCGTAATGTTCAGCCACGGGTCCGCAGTGGCATGGTAACCATTGATGAGGTTGTAAGAGTCCATGATCGAGCCCACGTGCGCCTGCTTGACCGCAGCCTCGAAGATCGGCAGATAGATTTCGCGAAGCGCCCGGTGGCTGACGATCACATTTTCGTGCATTCGGTTATATTCCGAATTGTTGGCGTCGTAGTGCTTGATGGTGGCAGCCACATCCTCGCTTTGCATGCCGTCGATGTAGGGCACGGCAATGCGTGCGCCGAGATAGGGATCTTCACCTAGAAATTCAAAGTTGCGCCCATCGACCGGCAGCCGGTAGATGTTGACGCCGGGGCCGAGCACGAAATTGACTCCCCGCGCCCGCGCGTCCCGGCCGATGGATTTTCCTACCGTGTAGGCCAGCTTCGGATCCCAGGACGCCGCCAGGCCAATCCCGGCCGCGTAAGCGATGCTCGCTCCCCACACGCGGACGCCCATCGAAGCGTCGGACATCTTGAGCCGCGGCAGGCCGATGGAAGCCATGGCGTGAGTGAACATGCCATCCACGCCGCCAATCAGTTCGATTTTTTGATCCAACGTCAGCTTGCTGAGCAGTTCGTTCACTTTGCTTTCAATCTGCGCTGGCGTCATGTTCTGCCCCGGAACGTGTGACGGCGTCTGCGCCCACGCCACCATCCCGCCAAGCAATACCGCCGCAACAGTAGCCACCGCCACCCGGCTTACTCTCAGAGTTTGTTCCCTTCGTCCGTTTGCCGAAGAGAGCGAGGCGGGTTCCTTCTGGCGGCTGATGGCTGGCCGCTCTTCGCTTTGATCGCAAAATCCAGATCTCATTTGACTCATTGATGCCTCCCATGCGAACCCAGCATAATAATGAGCATTTGCCGCCAGTGCAAGCGGGCAGACTTCACAGGCGGCAGGGAGCAGGGAACAGGTTATGGGTAATGAACGGCAGGCGAAGTATTGCTGGCATCGATGACGAAGGTCGTCACAAGACTTTTCATCAACCGCTCGCTGGAGCGCTCTTCCAACGCCTTCCCTCAGAGACATCAGGCAATAGGCCACAGGCAGAAGGCTACAGGCATCAGGTAACGGGTCGCGAGCGAGCGGCGAACAGACGTGGCCCACCCGGCGAGATGCGTAGCGCCGGCATCTTGCCGGCCCTGAAAAATGCCGCCAGGGTGGCAGCACGCATAGCTATCAATGTTCGAATGCGGAAGCGGCACATCGGCGGGCGACGGTTTGCAGTCGTTCGATGTTTGACAAGCCGCGCCGGAAAGTCTCCCTCAACGATTCGTGGGTCCGTGGGATTATTCCCTGGAGCTGCAAGGGGCTTGGCGCAAGGCAAGCCAGAGCCTGACAGGATGCTGAAAAGCGCTTTCAACGAATGTCCTTCTGAGCGCACCGAAGAATCTCGGCATTGGCTTTCGAAGAGATGCAGAGGTCTCTCGCCTCACTCAGCAAGGCAGACAGGCTCTTTCCGCAGCCTGTAAATGCGACCAGAGAAAAATTTCCGCTGCAGCGAAGGAACGAGGATGGTTACTTTCGCCCATGGCTCGAAGCTGATGAAGTCAGCCTCGCGGGGGCGGCCTCAAGCAAGCCGCGGGCTTCCGCCACTTGGAGCGCGGAGCGCCGGTCATGGACGCCCAGCTTGGCGTAAACGTGGCCAAGGTGAAGCTTCACAGTCACCTCGGCCCGGTTAAGTTCCGCCGCGATTTCCTTGTTGGAAAGGCCACGGCCAGCGCCGCACAACACCTCCAGCTCGCGCTTCGTGGGCACCTCGTTCTCATGGCTCGCAACCGAAGCAGCGGGACCTTTCCTCTCTGGCAATCCTTCCACAACGCCTGGGCCAACCCACACGCGGCCAGCCGCCACCGCGCGCACGGCCGGCGGAAGCTGCTTTTCCACGCTTGCGTGCAGGAGGAGCCCGCGAACACCCACGGCCACCAAGCGTGGCAGTTCGTCAGCGGAGCAGCGCTCGTCAATGAGAATGACGGGAATGCCGCGGGCCCTGCCGCGGACGCTGGCCGCAGCCAGCAACTGGGTTATCCCCAGGCGCACGGAAGCGCGGTCGACGATCAGAACTGGCGAACCCCCGTCCCGCAGAGGTCTTTTCGGAAGTTCGGACCCAAGATAGACGCAGCGCAAGCTGGCCCTGCGGAGCACGGCCATCACGCAGCTCGCCACCAAGCGGTGCCCCGCAATCAGATAAACGGATACCCTGCCCCGATCGCGTCCCTTAGTCGCACGCATTTTCCCCTTCCTCGCGGCGCGAGTGAGCCCGTCCGGGAGCTAAAGGGAGGCCAGGCGCGCGTCGCCCCGCGAGCCTTCAATGGTGCGAGGAGAAGCGCCAGTGCCCATTATTCCGAGACTTGCCCGCCTGCACATGACCGCCGGCGAAGGATCTCGCCGTTAACTGTTCTCAATGCTGCCCCTCTAAGACGCCGACTATTTTCCAACGAGGAAATGACTCTGTCAATCGTGCCTTTTCGTACGAATCGGGTTTTCGTTTAACTCGTTAGTAAACCTATACCGAGGATAGCTATACTTCGCTCGAGTATAGCTATCCGGATAGCTGTACGTCCTCGAAGTATAGGTATCCTTCAGGATAGTAGACAAACGTAGCCGCTTCTCCTACATTTCAACTTTTCGCTGGCGCGCTCCGCTCCCTGATTACGGCCGCCGGACGCGTGGACCAGGAAAAATTGCGCGCGGCATGGCTGTGCTTCGGCGGGCCAGGCGCGCCTCTATCGAAAGGAGCACCGTATGGCAATCAAAGTCGCGCTCGTCATCTTATTCTCCGCCTCGCTGTCCTTCGGGCAAGCGTCCGCGGGCGGCCCGCCCCCTCAGTACGGGCTGCCGCCGGTCGCAACCCAGTCCGACGCTGCGGCTCAATCCGTGCTCTCGGGCGTGCTGAGCGCTGCCGGAGGTTTGGTGGTGCTCTCGACCCTCCGTGATTTTACGGCCTTGGGAACCATCGCTTACAACTGGGCCGGGCAGCAGGACCAGGGCTCGGTCACCTTCCGTGGCCTTGGCGCGAGCGACTTCCGCCTGGACGCCCAACTCACCGACGGCACTCGATCCTGGGCCGTGAACGGCGGGGTCGGGACGCTTGCCAGCCAGGACGGAAGCACGGAGGTGATTCCCGGGCACAACGCCATCAACCTGGGCTCACTCAGCTATCCGTACCTCTGGCTGGCCGCAGCCGCAACCGCGGCGACGACCACCGTTTCCAGCGAAGGCGCCGCTGTCGTGAATGGCGTCAACACGGTCGATATCCGCGTTCAGCTTCATTACTCAACGGCCACGGACCCGAACGGAACGCTCGCGCAGCTTTCGACGCGCGATTTCTTCATCGATCCGACCAGCTTCCTGATTGTGAAAGCGGAGTTCATGACGCATCCGGTAAATACGATCTCAGTGAGCCTTCCGGAGGACATCTACTATTCGAATTACCAACAAGTGAACGGAGCCGTCGTGCCGTTCACGATTATGCAAACGGTGAACGGGCAGCAAATCTGGACCGCGCAGCTCAGCTCGATTCAGTTCAATACCGGGCTCAGTAGCGCAAATTTCACGATGTAACAGCAGGTGCAGCCACGGCGCGCTCAACAGCTCCCCCTTCGGAGGCGAAAATGGGCACTCAATCAGCACGGCGCTTGTCATCTCCCGCATGGCTCTCGTCTCTCGCCTCGGGTCTCTTGCTTGTCGTCTCCTGTCTCTGCGTCTGTGGCATCGTGGCCCCTCAGGCCGCGCGCGGGCAAAGCATGTACTACGCGCAGGCAGCGGGCCGGCCCACGTTCAATACGCCGGAGACCGTTCCCGAGGGCTTCGTGGACCTCGCCAACGGCGATCTGCACATCGAAATCCCGCTCTCCGACCCAACGCAGCGCGGCAGCATGAGCACAAACGCGCGCATGGTTTACGACAGCCGCATCTGGGAAATTGTCGATAACGGCACGTCGAAGAGTTGGCAACCGGCGAACCTGACGGCTCCAGGCTTTGGTACAGGAGGGTGGCGCCGGGTTTATTCCGACAACGCCGCGTCCGGCGGCGCGGACTCTGCCCTCAATTACTGTGGCAGCAACTACACGGAAGTTTGGGGTCCGTTTTATTCCTACACCGGAGACGGCACACTCACGTTTTTCCCGGCCACCACGCAACAGGACTTCGGCTGTGGCAACCAAAACATCCCAACCGCCAGCACCTACGCTCAGGATTCGACCGGCTCAGGCCTGAGCGTTACCAACTACGCTGACATGCTCATCAGAAGCCATGACGGCACAGAGGTGGCTAACACGGCGTCCAGCGGTTTCGCCAGCGAAGATTCGAACGGTAACGATTTCACTTACAACAGCAACACTGACCTCGTGGATACGCTCGGCCGCGTTCCCTTGGCCCGCTCGTGCAGCAGCAATACGTGCACGTTTACTGTCCCGAACGCTTCCGGTGGCACTTCGAGTTACACCGTCACCTATGACAACCTCCAGGTGGACACGAATTTCGGCGTCACGGGCGTTACGGAGTATTCAGGCGACATCTGGGTGGTGCTCAGCATTGCTTTTCCTGACGGGACGTCCTACACGTTCAGTTATGATGACGGCAGCACGCCCGGACACTACGGCGAGATGAATGGCATGGCGCTGCGAACCGGCGGCCACGTTAGCTATTCCTGGAGCAACTTCACAGATTCCTACGGCAATGTCGTCCGCTGGCTGACGGGCCGTTCCTTTGCCGGCGGCACGTGGTCCTACTCGCCTTCCGTCGTCAGCAGTTGCAGCAGCACTGAAGTGGGCTGCCAACAGGAAGTCACTGAAACCAAGCCCAGCGGCGACGAGGCGGTTTACACCTTCACCCTGAATAACGGCGCCTGGAACACGGAGACGCAATACTACTCCGGCTCGAGCACGCTGCTGAAGACAGTCACCACGTCGTATGATTTTTCGAACTCCTGTCCCGATTGCGGCGGCGTCGGCGACGCCTATATCCGGCCCACCAAAGCCGTCACCACCCTGGACAACGACCAGCAGACGCAGACCACGTATGCCTACGACAGCATCTATTAC